>NZ_VFTQ01000003.1:0-377591 GCF_006439475.1 Mesorhizobium sp. B2-8-9
GATTGAAGCTGCTCGACTTCTTCGCGCGGCGCCGGCTCGGCCTCAGGCTGATAGCGGCGGCCGTAGTCGCTCAGCATCCTGGCATCGAGAGGATCGGTCTTGGCGCGCCGTCGCGTCGACTTGGCATAGTGGTGGGTGTGCGCCGGGTTGTGCCGCGAGAACGGCACGCCGGCCTTGGCCAGCGCGTGGCGCAACAGCCGGTCATGGACGCCTGTCGCCTCCATGACAACGAAGTCGCGGCTGGGATCAAGGCCCGCCACACAGGCCGCGATCGTGTCGGCCTGGTTGTCGATGCGCCGAAGACGGCCGCTTGTCTCATCGAAAAAGTCGAGCCACTGTTTTGAGATGTCGCAGCCGACATAGTTCTGCATTATCATGTCCACGCCTCTTCCTGTGGTGCGGGGTCTGCTTGGAACAGCCCCGTGCAACTGTTCAGGTTGATGGTTCACCGGTGGGAAGGGACCGAGCCATGCCACGGCCTGTCCGAAAGGACGACCAGGATTCATTCGGTCTCCTTCCCACTTCAACCATACACCAGAACCAACACACAGGATTCTAGGTCTACGCTGCGCTTCGCGTAGCTCCGCCCTAGAATGACGAGGTTGGGGGGCTTCAGCTCATCGCCAGCGTTTGCGCTGAACACCCCAAACGGATGCTGATAGCCTTGCCCGACAAGCCTGCAATCTTTCCAGATCCCTGTGTTGAGGAACTGGTGCTAGCGCTCCCAGCAACCCTTAATCCTGCTTTTCGCGACCGAAGGCGACACGCAGCTCGTCCTTCGCCTTTTCCAGCACCTTCTTGCGCTCGTCAGGCAGATTCTTGCCGGCACGGTTGATGTAGAAATTCAACATCGACATGGCGGATTGGAACGGCTCTGCCTTGCGGCGGTGGCTGTGCTCGGCCGAGCGCTTGAGCGAGGCGGCGATCTTCTTCGCGTCATCGGATTCGAAGACGTGCTCCTCGAGATCGAGGGCGTCGCTGTGTTCGGTCACGTCGGCCGACCATTTCTTCTTGGCGGTCATGACAAACTCCTTCCTTCAGAGAAACCCCATGAGGTGAGGCGGGTTCCCGGTTCTGGAGCCACGGATTTGCCGGTCGTGGCGCTGCTCGGCTCAGGAAATGGGCCGATAGTGCGCTCAAACGCGCGATCTCGAAGAAATCGCGAACAGGAGACGCCGTGACGACAATTCCAGGAAACGCGGCAAACAGCGCCGGCATCGACAGCTTCTACGCGTGGACGCGGCTCGGGATCTCCTTGCTGCTGGCGACGATCGGCGGCGTCGGCATGTGGGCCGTAGTCGTGGTCCTGCCCGCCGTGCAGGCCGAGTTCGGCGTCGATCGTGCCGCCGCCTCGATGCCTTACACCGCTACAATGGTCGGCTTCGCCGCCGGCAATGTGCTGGTCGGCCGCGCCATCGACCGTGTCGGTTACTGGATCCCGGCGCTGGTTTCCTCGATGGCCCTGGTTGCCGGCTTCGCGCTGGCGTCGCTCTCCACTTCGATCCTGCAATTCACGCTCGCCCAAGGCTTGCTCATCGGGGTGGGGACATCGGCGATTTTCGGACCGCTGATCGCCGATATCTCGCACTGGTTCAACCGCCGGCGCGGCGTTGCCGTGGCTACGGCCGCGGCCGGCAGCTATCTCGCCGGAACGGTCTGGCCAGCAATCATACCGCCGCTGATGAAGGCGGAGGGTTGGCGCTTCACCTATGTGGCTATCGGCATCGCTTGCCTGGTGACTATGGCGCCGCTGGTCATAATGCTGCGGCGTCGCGCCCCGGTGGTCGTCGCAGGCTCGCCAGGCGCACGCCCGGTCCAGCCGATCTCATTGTCGCCGGCCGCCCTTCAGGCGCTGCTCGTCATAGCCGGTCTTGGCTGTTGCGTGGCGATGTCGATGCCGCAGGTGCATATCGTCGCCTATTGCATGGACCTCGGCTATGGTGTCGCCCACGGCGCCGATATGCTGTCGATCATGATGGCCGCCGGAGTCGTCAGCCGCCTTGTTTCCGGCTTCGTCGCCGACCGTATCGGCGGGGTGAAGACCTTGCTGATCGGTTCGGTGCTGCAGTGCCTGTCGCTGTTCTTCTACATTCCCTTCGACGGTCTTGCCTCGCTCTATGTCGTCTCGCTGGTGTTCGGCCTGTCGCAAGGCGGCATCGTGCCCTGCTATGCGATCATTGTGCGCGAATACATGCCCGCCAAGGAGGCCGGCCAGCGCGTTGGCATCGTCATCATGGCGACCATTTTCGGCATGGCTATCGGCGGCTGGATGTCGGGCTGGATCTACGATCTCACCGGATCTTACGCGGCCGCGTTCCTCAACGGAATTGGGTGGAACCTGCTCAACATCCTGATGATGGTCGTGGTGTTCTGGAGGGCAAGGCGCAGCGGCGTCGTCATGGCCTGACGGCTCGCGCCGGCGCTTCTCCTGAAATGCCCTCAGCTTGACAACAAATCGCGGCTGCGCGACGCCAAGGGCAGGGAATGTGGTACAGGCCTGCTAGATGGCGACACCAGGGTCAATGGCATTGCAAGCGCGCAGCAGGCGGGATTTGACGCACGAGGCTCGCCCTTGACCAAGCCGCGCTCCCGCCGTGGCGGCGGCCGTCCGACCATTGCGGACGTGGCGCGCAAGGCCGGTGTCGGCGCGATCACCGTGTCGCGGGCCTTGCGTGAGCCCGGGCGGGTGTCGGAAGACCTTCGACGGCAGATACAGGCCGCGGTCGACGAGCTCGGCTACGTGCCCGACCCGAACGCCCGCGCGCTTGCCTCGGCGCGCGCCGAGGTGTTCGGCGTGCTGGTGCCTTCGCTGACCAACAACGTCTTCGCCGAGGTGGTGCGCGGCATCTATGACAGTCTTTCCGACAGTCCGTTCCGCATCCAGATCGGCAACACCCATTATTCAGGCCTGGAGGAAGAGCGGCTGCTGCAGGTCTTCGGATCGCAACGCCCGGCGGCGCTGATCGTGGCCGGCATAGACCAGACGCCCAGCGCGCGACGACTGCTGGAGAATGCCGGCTGCCCGGTGGTGCAAGTGATGGAGACCGGGCCGGACCCGGTCGACATGATGGTCGGCTTCTCGCATTTCGACGGCGGCAGGACCGCCGCCGAACACCTGCTGCAAGCCGGATACCGCAAGATCGGCTTCATCGGCGCGCGGATGGATCCGCGTTCGCAGCGGCGCCTTGCCGGCTACCGCGCCGCGATGGAGGCCGCCGGCCTGTTCGATGCGCGGCTGGTCACCACAACGCCGGTGCCGTCAAGCGTGACGCTCGGGCGCGAGTTGTTCCGCGACGCGCTGGCCAAGATGCCGACGCTGGACGGCGTGTTCTGCAACAATGATGATATCGCGCTTGGCGTTCTGTTCGAATGCCATCGCGCATCGATCGACGTGCCGAAGCAGATCGGCATTGTCGGTTTCAACGATCTCGACATGATGCAGGTGTCGTTTCCTTCAATCACAAGCGTGCGCACGCATCGCTATGAAATCGGCACCCGTGCCGTCGCCATGGCGCTGTCAGCGATCGCCGGAAACCGGCCGGAACAGCGGATCGTCGATCTCGGTTTCGAGCTGATGCGGCGCGAGAGCACCGGGCGCTGACGCGGTACTGTTGGTTCCTTAAGATGATTCTTTACAGCCTGAGATGGTAGCGCTACCATTTGCATGCCGGTAAAGGCTCGGCGAGGCGGGAAGGCTGTTTATTATACATAAGCAACAGCTCGTACTTGTTTATTATGTATAATATGATAGTTTTCTAAATTGCCAGAGAGCTGAGGGGGACGAGGAGGATCTGGGCGGCGCGGCCGTCCTGTGTGGGTGTCTGGTTGGCCGGAGGGTTGCCGACCGTATCGCCAAAGATTCATAACAAGCAGAACTGCAACTGGGAGGAATATCGATGATCAAGTCACTCGTTGGCGGCGTCATTGCCGCCACCGCATTTGTCATGCTGGGTTCGTCGGCGATCGCCGGACCCGAGGTCGTCAAGGGGCCCGCGGCCGAGCCGGACTGCTTCGCGCCGTGGTCGGCCGACACGCAGTTTTTCAAGTATCCGAAGAAGGACGGTCCATACCGCATCGCGCTTGCCAACGGCTACATCGCCAACACCTGGCGCATCCAGATGATCCAGACGGCCAAGGCCTATGCGGCGCAGCCGGATGTCGCCAAGAAGCTCAAGGAATTCAAGGTCGTGTCGACCGGCGAGGATGTGCCGGCGCAGATCTCGGCGATCAACAACTTCATCGATTCCGGCTTTGACGCGATCGTCGTCAACGCGCAGAACCCGACCGCATTCGGGCCGGTCATCAAGCGCGCCAAGGAAGCCGGTGTCGTGCTGGTCGCCTTCGACAACATCCTCGACACCAAGGACGCCATCAACGTCAATGTCGATCAGAAGGGCCTCGGCGAGCTCTGGGGCAAGTGGCTGGTCGCGCATGTGCCGAACGGCGGCAAGGTGCTCGAGGTACGCGGCGTCGCCGGCACTTCGGTCGACACCGACCGCCACAACGGCATCCATGAGGTGCTCGACGGTTCCGGCAAGAAGTGGGCCGTCACCGAGGTGGTCGGCAAGTGGGATGACGGCGTGGCGCAAAAGGCCACGGCCGACGCGATCGCCACCAGCGGCCCGTTCGACGGCATCACCGGGCAGGGCGGCGACACCGGCATCGTGCAGGCGATGATCGACGCCAAGCATCCATTCGTGCCGTTCGGCGGCGAGACGGAAAACGGCTTCCGCAAATTCTGCGCCGCGCATGCGGCCGACGGGCTGAAATGCTCGTCCGCCGGTACCGGCCCGGCCCAGGTGGCGGTTGCCATCAAGACTGCGATTGCCGCGCTCGAAGGCAATGTCGTGCCGCAATCGGTCAAGCTGCCCTTGGCCATCGTCGAGGATCCGAACTTCAAGGCGGGTCAGGATTTCTTCCCCGACCAGTCCGACAATTTCTTCGTCGGCAATTCCTTCCCGACCTGCGGCATCAATTTCACCGCGCAGGAAATCATGGGCCAAACCAAGGAAAACAAATAGTCTGACCGGACAGTGCCGCGGCGAGCCCGCGGCACTGTCTCCCCAATCAAAACCGGCCGGGAGGGCTGATGGACGGCACGGCTCCGCTCTTCCGCATGGAAGGCATATCCAAGCGCTATGGCGGCGTTCGGGCCCTGGAAAAGGCCGAGCTGACGGTCACCGCCGGCAGCATCCACGCCATCCTCGGCGAGAACGGCGCCGGCAAATCGACGCTGATCAAGGTCATGGCGGGCGTCGTGGCGCCGGATGAAGGACGCATGACACTGGACGGAAGCGAGGTCACCTTCGCTTCGCCTGCCGCCGCCAACCAGGCCGGCATCGTCTGCATTTTCCAGGAGCTGTCGCTGATTCCGGAGCTCAGCGTCGCCGACAACATCGTCATTTCCAATCCACCCAAGCGTTTCGGCATGATCGACCGCAAGGCGCAGCGGAAGATCGCTGAGGAAGCGCTGGCACGCGCCGGCGCTTCCGACATTCATCCCCGCGCGCTGGTCAAGGACCTGCCGCTGTCGCGCCGGCAGATGGTGGAGATCGCCAAGGCGCTGGCTCGGAAGCCGCGCATCCTGATCCTCGACGAGGCGACCTCGGCGCTGACGGCGGCGGACGTCGCCAAGGTCTTCGAGGTGTTGAAACGGCTGCGCTCGGAAGGGCTGGCGCTGCTCTACATCTCGCACCGCATGAACGAGATCGCGGAACTCGCCGACCATTGCACGGTGTTCCGCAACGGCCGCAACGTCGCCAGCTACCCGGCCGGCTCGAAGAGCGACAATGAGGTGGTCGAGCTGATGATCGGCCGCGAATATAGTCATATCTTCCCGCCGAAACCCGCTTCCGCTCCGGCCGCTGCGACGGTGCTCGAAGCGCGTAATCTCTCCTGGGCCGACCGGCTGGACAATATTTCGCTCAGTGTCAGGGCAGGGGAGGTTGTGGGCCTGGGCGGTCTCGACGGGCAGGGTCAGCGCGAATTGCTGCTTGCCTTCTTCGGCGTGCTGCGCGGCCTGCGTGGCGAGGTGCTGATCGACGGCAAGCCGGTTTCGATCGCCAGCCCGACCGCGGCCAGCCATGGCCGCATCGGCATGGCGCTGATCCCCGAGGATCGCAAGACCGAAGGACTGATGCTGCCGATGACGGTGCGCGAGAACCTGTCGTTTGCAGCACTCGACCGGTTGTCCAAGGCCGGCATCATCGACCGCGCCGCCGAACAGCGCCTGATCGACGACATGGTCGGGCTGCTGGCGATCAAGACGGCGGGCCTGGACATTCCGGTCGGCGCGCTTTCCGGCGGCAACCAGCAGAAGGTGGTGATCGCCAAATGGCTGATGCGGCAGCCGCGCATCATCCTGCTCAACGATCCGACGCGCGGCATCGATGTCGGCACCAAGCAGGAGCTCTACCAACTGATGCGCAAGCTCGCGGATGCGGGTGCTGCGATCCTGTTCTATTCGACGGACTATGACGAGCTGATCGGCTGCTGCGACCGCGTGCTCGTGCTCTATGACGGCGCGGTCAAGCGCGAGCTGGTCGGCGCGGGGCTCACCGAGCATGCGCTTATCGCCAGCGCGCTCAACATCCACGGCGATGACGTCCGCATCGGGCAGGGAGAGCGCGCGTGAAGGATTGGCGCTACCGGCTGGCCGAACAACGCGGAACGCTTTTGGCCTTCGGCATCTTCATCGTCATGTTCGCAATTTACAGCGCGAACCATCCGGCAGGCTTCACCGCCAATGTCGTGCAGACGGCCGCCAACAAGGGCGTGCTGCTCGCCTTCGTCGCGATGGCGCAGACATTGGTGGTGATCACCGCCGGCATCGATCTGTCGGTCGGCATGATCTTCACGCTGACCAACTGCATGGCTTCATGGCTGGTGGTCGGCACCGGCCTGGAAACGGCGTTCGGCGTGCTGGCGGTGCTGGGCACCGGGCTCATCTGCGGGGCGGTCAACGGCGCCATCGCCATCTACGGGCGGCTGCAGCCGATCGTGGCCACCATCGCCACGGGCGCCGTCTATTTCGGCTTGGCCTTGCTTTTGCGCCCCGTTCCCGGTGGTTCGGTCAACGAGGACCTTGCCGATTTCCTGACCGGGCGTTTCTTCGGCATCGTGCCTGCGAGCCTCGTGGCGCTACTCGTCATCGTGCTTGTCGTCTGGGTGCCGTTCAGTCGCTCCGAACTTGGGCGCGCCGCTTATGCTGCGGGCTCGTCGGAGACGGCGGCCTACATGTCCGGGGTGCCGATCCGCAGAGGCAAGTTGCTGGCTTATACGCTTGCCGGCCTGCTTGCGGCGATCGGGGGACTGTTCCTGACCTTCTTCACCTATACGGGCGAGGCGGCCTATGCCAGCGGCAATGCCTATACGCTGTTTTCGATCGCCGCCGTCGTGCTCGGCGGCGTGTCGCTGTTCGGCGGCAAGGGCAGCGCCATCGGCGCGATCTTCGGCGCGCTTGCCTTTCGCACCATCGGCGACCTCCTGTTCGTCTTCGATTTCGATCCGCTCTGGCAGCCGCTGTTCCAGGGCGTTATCCTGTTGATCGCGGTCAGCCTTGGCGCCTTCGCGCTGTTTCGGGTACGCAACCGGCTGGAGTGGTTCCTGTGAGCGAAACGACGCATGGCGGCATCATGGGCGGCATCGCCGGCCGCATGCCCAAATTCATCCGGCGCGCCGACCCGGCGGTGCTGACGGCCTTTGCCTGCATCGTGGTCCTGCTCCTGCTCGGCAGCCTCTATTCGCGCAACTTCCTGTCGCCGGAATATCTCCTGCAGCAATTGAAGGTCGCGTCTTTCCTCGGCGTCATCGCCACCGGCATGATGCTGGTCATCCTGCTTGGCCAGATCGATCTTTCCGTGCCATGGGCCGTGGCCGCCGGCGCCATGATGGCCTGCGCGGCCGCGGCCTACGGGTCGGTCGGCGTTGCTCTCGCCATCCCCTTCGGCGTCCTGTGCGGCGTGGCGATAGGCATCGTCAACGGCATCGGTGTCGCCTACCTGCGCATCCCCTCGATGATCATTACTTTAGCCACCAATGCCGTGGCGCAAGGGCTGATGGTGGTCTACACAGGCGGGTTCTCGCCACAGGATTCGGCGACCGCCGCGATGCGCTACCTGGCAACCGGTTTCACCATCCCGGGCGTTCCCAATGCCGTCGTCATCTGGGTGCTGATCGGCGCCGCGATGGTCTTCGCGCTGACCCGCACAAGCTTCGGCCGCGCCGTTTACGGCATCGGCAACCGTGAGCGCGCCGCCTACCTGTCCGGCATCGACACGCGTCGCATCGTCATGATCGCCTTCGCCGTCTCCGGCGGGTTGTCTGCCTTTGGCGGCGTGCTTCTGGCGGGTTATGCATCCAAGGCGGCGCAGTCCATGGGCGATGCCTATCTCCTGCCGTCGATCGCGGCGGTTGTTCTGGGCGGCACGTCGATCCTGGGCGGGCGCGGCTCCTATCTGGGCACGGTGGCCGGCGTGATCCTGATCACGCTCCTGCAATCCATCCTCTCGGTCATGCAGATGCCGGAAGCGGGGCGGCAGATCATCTATGGCGTCGTCATCGTCGCCATGCTCCTGCTTTACGGGCGCGCGCCGGCAAGCCGCTGACCGTGGATGAGGCGCACGCAAGACTGCAGATCCCGGAGCCTGGCATGAACGATCTTCGGACGGCGCCCGCCATCGTCGTGATGGGCGTTGCCGGTTGCGGCAAGACGGCCGTCGGCGAGGCGCTCGCTGAGACGCTGGGCGCCGACTTCATCGAAGGAGACCTGCTGCATCCGCCGGAGAATGTGGCGCGCATGGCGCGCGGCGAGCCGCTGACCGATGCGTTGCGCGCCGGCTGGCTCGACGCCATAGGCGAGCGTATCGCGACCTCGGTTGCCGATGGGCGGAAGGCGGTGGCGGCGTGCTCGGCGCTGAAGCGAAGTTATCGTGACCGGCTGAGCCGCTTCTGCCCCGGTATGGTCTTCCTCTATCTCAGGATCGATCGGGAGACCGCTTGGCGACGGGTCGCCGATCGCAAGGGCCATTTCATGCCCGCCAGCCTGGTCGACAGCCAGTTCGCCACGCTGGAGGAGCCTGCCGCGGACGAACAGGCGGTAGCGGTCGACGGAACGCGAAGTGTTGCAGGGATCCTGCAGGAGATCGTCCGCTAGACCAGTTGGTAATCAGGCTTCGTCGTTGCCGATCGCGGCTTCGGCTGGCTGCTCTGTCAGCCGCACGGCGCTCGACCAGGCCATCATCTGCTCAGGACAGAGTTTGAGCGTCTCCAGCATCCGGTCGCGCTTCGACAGGATAAATCCCGCCTGAACGACGAGGTTCTTCCCTGTCATGTCCTTGGCAGGCGATGCTGGCGCCTCTGGCGTCGCTCTCAGTTCTTTGACGATCGCCCTATACTCGCGAAAGGGCGCCGTCTCGATGGTCGCCATATGAAACAGCGCAGCGCCGGCGCGCGCGGCGAAGTTTGCCGGCGCCGAGGCGAGGTGGGTCCAGCCGCGCTCGCCCATGGCGGCCTCGGTGAAGGCGGAGCCGGCATAGACGGTGTTGGTCATCAGCACCACGCCGTTTTCTTTCAGCACCTTCTGGATACGCGTGGTGACCTGATAGGCGTCGGTGCGCTCAAAGACGATCCGGCTTTTCAGGAAGCGGTTCTCGAGCCTGACCAGCGGCGGGTTGATCACGCGCAGCCCGAACATACTCGGCGAGAAGCCGTGGTAGCGTGCGCTCACCTGATGGGCATCGACGCCGGCCTCATGCAGTGCGCGCTTGCCCATGATCGTCTGCGCCGTGAACTGGTCGCACCACACGATGGCGCCGCGCCCGTTGCGCAGGGCTTGTTGCAGAGCTTCGAGGCCTTCGAGCCGGATCGCCGGCGACCAGCGCCAGCCGGCGACGAGATGCGCCGCAAGCGTCAGCCGCCGGCGGTGAACGGCGGCGAGTTGCGCCTCGAACATGCTTTTCGTGTCGACGGCATCGCCGAGCACGGCCTTCACCGCGACGTCGTACCGGGCAAACTCCTTGCGGAAGTGGCGCTTGCGCCTGAGCCTGGACACCCAGCCGCAGATCGAGCTCCACCAGGAGACCGGCAGCATCGCCGCGACGCCGAGATAGAAACAGGACAACAGGCTCTCGCGCGGATCCCGATTGGTGAAGCGACGCAATTTGCCGGGGCGCACCACCTTGCGGCTGAAGAAGCGAACGGACTCGCCGCGCTCCGGTACAGGCACGTCGGCCGTGATCTCGGTATGATAGATGTCGTTCGACGATGGTTGCCGGCTGGCCTTACGGGAATTGCCAAGCCAAGGCAGCCTCATGCGTCAGAGCCCCGTTTCATCCTCCAGCCGCTTTACTGCGTGGAAAGCAGACAAGCAACCGAGGGGACTGCCGTCAGGGCCGGGTCGCTTCAAATCTGAGACGTGAGCTCCGCCGGGAAATCGTCGTTGTCGGCGTCGCGCATGGCGGCGAGGCTGCGGTTGTCGAGCACCTCGGCGATCGCCTGGCGCACTTCCAGCATCATGTGGCGGACCTGGCAGGTTGCCTCATCGCAATCCTCGCAGCGCTGGTATTGCGTGCGGCTGGCGCAAGGGATCGGCGCCAGCGGCCCGTCGAGCACGCGCACGACATGGCCAATCTTGATCTCGGAAGCGGGACGGGCAAGGCGGTAACCGCCTTCCTTGCCCTTGCGGCTCTGGACGAAACCGGCATTGCGCAGCTCGCCCAGGATCGCATCCAGGAATTTCTTCGGGATGTTGTTGGCGACGGCGATGTCGTTGACGAATGCAAGCTGGCCAGCCGGCAGGCCGGAAAGATGCACGAGGGCCTTGAGGCCGTATTTGCCTTTTTTGGTCAGCATGCCCGATTCAGTTCATCAACCCCAATGCGCCTGCATCTGGCGGTTGTTTGTGTGCAAATCATGACAGTTTGACCGCCTGACGCCGCCTGGCCCAATAATTCGCACCACAGCTTAGGCACAAACGCGTTGATTCTTCGTAACGTTTTTCACATTGGGGGTTGGGATTTCCCCGCGAACTCATGCAGCCCCGCTTACATGAAGAAAGCCGGCTCAGCCGGCTTTCCTGCTCTTCCTGATTGCGGAGCTTTTCAGCGGCTGCCGTAGGCCTGATCGAGCAGCCCGCCGGCGGCGAAATGCTCTTTCTGCACCTTGTCCCAGCCGCCAAAGACGTCCTCCACGGTCAGCAGCCGGACATCCGGGAAATCCGCCTTGTGCTTGGCGGCGACCGTCGCGTCGCGGACACGCAAGCCGTTCCCGGCGGCGATCTCCTGGCCCTCCGGCGTGTAGAGGAAGTCGAGATAGGTCTTGGCGAGATCGCGGCTGCCATGCTCGTCGGCGACCTTGTCGACGACCGCTACGGGGAACTCCGCCAGCAGGCTGACCGAAGGCGTGACCTGCTCGAACTTGTCGTCGCCATACTCCTTGCGAATGCCGCGCGTCTCAGACTCGAAGGTGATCAGCACGTCGCCGATCTCGCGCTGGACGAAAGTGGTGGTGGCGGCGCGGCCGCCGGTGTCGAAGATCGGCACGTTGTTGAAGAGCTTGGTGATGAACTCCTTCACCTTGGCGTCGTCGCCCTTGAAGGCTTCCTTGGCGTAGGCGGTGGCGGCGAGATAGGTGTAGCGCGCATTGCCGGATGTCTTCGGGTTCGGGAAGATCACCTGCACGTCGTCGCGCACCAGATCGTTCCAGTCCTTGATATGCTTGGGATTGCCGGCGCGCACCAGGAAGGACGGCAGCGAATAGAAGGGCGAGGCGTTGTCCGGGAAATTCTTCTGCCAGTCGGCCGAGACGAGACCCTTCTTGACCAGGAAGTCGACATCGGTGACCTGGTTGAAGGTGACGACATCGGCGCCAAGGCCTTCGGCGATCGCGCGCGCCTGCGCCGAGGTGCCGGCGTGCGATTGGTCGATCGCGACGCCGGGGTGCTTGGCGATGAAGGCCTTGTTGATGTCGGCGAACAACTCGCGGCCGACATCATAGGATGCATTCAAAAGCTTGTCGGCCGACCAGGCTTGGGAGGACGCGAGGACGAGACCGGCAACAGCCGCGATGCCGAGCAACAGACGCTTCATGAAAACGGGCTCCTTGGAAATAAGATCGAAGCTAAGGCGCAACCCTAGTCGTGAAAGCCTGGTGCGAGGAGGCACGGGCTCCGGAAGGCGAGCGATGCTCTGGAAAATATATCGCCAAAACAATCCTTTTCTAGGATCTTCTTCCAAGCAAATTCGTAGATGGCGCCAGGCTCGGGCGCTGGCGTCGGGGTGAAAGTCAGCTCAGGAAGCCGGAAAAAGCTTCCAGCGTCGCGGCCTGAAAGCCACCCGGCTCTTCTGCGCCGCGGGATGGTCGACCGGCAGCTCGATCTCGACGCGCTGGCGCTCACCGCCGATCTCGAGCTCGACGCGCCTGGTGCCGGCGACGCGGCGGCTGGCGGCAACCGTGCCGGCGATGCAGCCGCTGCAGCCGTCGACCAGGTCGACGTCATGCGGACGGAAGTGGAGCACTGCCTCGCCGGACGGCGCGTGCGGCGCCGAGAGCCCGATCGGCCGGTCGGCGATCCACACCTCGCCGTTCTCGACCTTGACCGGCAGTGAGCTCGACTCGCCGATGAAGGAGTAGACGAAGGGCGAGTTCGGCGTGTCGTAGATATCGTCGGCGGTGCCGACCTGCTCGATGCGGCCCTGGCTCATGACGACGACGCGGTCGGCAAGCTCCAGCGCTTCTTCCTGGTCATGCGTGACGAAGACGGTCGTGTGGCCGGTGCGGTCGTGGATCTCGCGCAGCCAGCGGCGCAGCTCACGGCGAACCTGTGCGTCGAGCGCGCCGAACGGTTCGTCGAGCAAAAGCACCTTGGGCTCGATCGCCATGGCGCGGGCGAGCGCGACGCGCTGGCGCTGGCCGCCTGAAAGCTGAGCGGGGTAGCGTTTCTCCAGGCCCGACAGCTGGACGAGATCGAGCAATTCCAGGGCCCGGCGGCGGATTTCCTGCCCCGACGGCCTTGCGGCGCCGTGCCGGACCTTCAGGCCGAAGCCGATGTTGTCGGCAACCGTCATGTGGCGGAACAGCGCGTAATGCTGGAAGACGAAGCCGACATTGCGCTCCTGGATCGACTTCTGCGAGGCGTCCTCGTCGCCGAAGAAGATCGCGCCCTTGGTCGGCCGTTCCAGGCCGGCGATCAGCCGAAGCAGCGTCGTCTTGCCGGAGCCGGACGGCCCGAGCAGCGCGATGAGCTCGCCGGACCTGATGTCGAGCGATACATCATGGAGCGCTGGAAACCGCTCGAACTCCTTGCGCACGTTGACTACGCGAACTTCCATGCAAATCCCTCGGTTCGTTGATGCTGTCGGTGTTCCCAAACTGCCAGGCACTCTCGGGCGACAGGTAGTGTTCAGTGTCCGCGTGTCGCGGCAAGCTCGGCGCCGTAGCGCATCTCCAAAAGCGTTTTCAAGACCAGCGTCACCAGCGCCAGGCCGGCCAGCAGCGAAGCGACGGCAAAGGCGCCGACGGCGTTGTATTCGTTATAAAGGATCTCGACATGCAGCGGCATGGTGTTGGTGAGGCCGCGTATATGGCCCGAAACCACCGAGACCGCGCCGAACTCGCCCATAGCGCGCGCATTGCACAGAAGCACGCCATAGAGCAGTCCCCATTTGACGTTGGGCAGCGTCACATACCAGAAGGTTTGCCAGCCGCTGGCGCCCAGCGAAAGCGCCGCCTCTTCGTCGCCATTGCCCTGTTCCTGCATCAGCGGGATGAGCTCGCGGGCGACGAAGGGGAAGGTGACGAAGATGGTGGCCAGCACGATGCCGGGCACGGCGAAGAGGATGACGATGCCATGCGCCTTCAACCAGGCGCCGAGCAGCCCCTGCGCGCCGAAGAGCAGCACATAGACCAGGCCGGAGATGACCGGCGAGACCGAGAAGGGCAGGTCGATCAGCGTGGTCAGGAACGCCTTGCCCTTGAATTCGAACTTGGCGATGGCCCAGGCGGCAGAGATGCCGAAGACGACGTTGAGCGGCACCGAGATCGCCGCCACAAGCAACGTCAGGCGGATGGCGGAGCGCGTATCGGGGCTGGAAAGGGCTTCCGTGTAGGCGCCGATGCCTTTGGCAAGCGCCTCATGAAAGACGACGATCAGCGGCAAAAGCAGGAAGACTGCAAGGAAGGCGAAGGCGATTGCCATCAGCACGGCCTTGACGGGCCGGCTTTCGGTCACCGCAGCCGACTGGCTCTCGTGATGCGGCTCGTAGGATTTGATCTCGGGATCAGCCATAGCGCTTGCGGCTCCATGTCTGGACGAGATTGACCACCAAAAGCATCACGAAGGACAGCGCCAGCATGATCGCGGCGATCGCGGTCGCCGCCTCGTAATTGTATTCCTCAAGCCTGATCACGATGAGAAGCGGCGCGATCTCGGACTTGAAGGGCAGGTTGCCGGCGATGAAGATGACCGAGCCGTATTCGCCGACGCCGCGCGCGAAGGCGAGGGAGAAGCCGGTAATGATCGCCGGCGCCAGGCCCGGAAAAAGCACGCGGGTGATGATCTGGAAACGGCTGGCGCCGAGCGTGGCGGCTGCTTCCTCGACCTCCTTGTCGATCTCTTCCATGATCGGCTGTACCGTGCGCACGACGAAGGGCAGGCCGATGAACACCAGCGCGACGACGATGCCGAGCGGCGTGTAGGCGACCTTGATGCCGAGCGGCATCAGAAGCTGGCCGATCCAGCCGTTCGGTGCATAGAGCGTGGTGAGCGCGATGCCGGCGACGGCCGTTGGCAGGGCGAAGGGCAGGTCGACCATCGCGTCGGCGATGCGGCGTCCAGGGAAGCGGTAGCGGACCAGCACCCAGGCGACGATGGTGCCGAACACGACGTTGACGACAGCCGCCAGGAAGGCGGTGCCGAAGCTTATCTTCAGCGCGTTGAGGGTGCGTCGGTCGACGGCGATCGCCCAGAAATCGGCCCAGCCGAGCGCTGCCGAACGCCAGACCAGCCCCGAAAGCGGGATGAGGATGATGAGCGTGAGGTAGGCAAGTGAGAAGCCGAGCGTCAGTCCGAAACCCGGAATGACACTCGGCTGCTTGAATCGCCACCCCGCCTTGACGGGTGCTGTGGTCATGCTGTCCTGGATCGTCCTTCTATTCAAACCGGAATGGCTCCGCGCAGTAGCATTCGGCCGGGACGCCCGTGAGGCTCCGGCCGTCCGTCCTCACTGCGCCGGTTTGTAGATCTGGTCGAATATACCACCGTCGCCGAAATGGTAAGGCTGCGCTTTCTTCCAACCGCCGAATTGCGGGTCGTCGATGGTGACCAGCTTGATTGCCGGCAGCTTGGCAAGGTCCTCGGCTGGCACCAGGTCGGGCTTGGCCGGGCGATAGTGGTTCTTGGCGATGATGGTCTGCGCTTCCTTGGAATAGAGCCAGCCCAGATAGGCCTCCGCGACCTTGCGCGTGCCCTTGGCGTCGACATTGGCGTCGACGACCGCGACCGGCGGTTCCGCCAGGATCGAGGTCGGCGGGTAGACGATGTCGAAATTGTCGGCGCCGAATTCGTCGAGCGCGAGATAGGCTTCATTCTCCCAGGCGATCAGCACATCCCCCAGGCCCTTCTGCGCGAAGGTCACCGTCGAGCCACGCGCGCCGGTATCGAGGACCGGGACGTTCGCATAGAGCTTGCCGACGAACTCCTTGGTCTTGGCTTCATCGTTGCCGTCATTGGCGTTTGCGTAGGCCCAGGCGGCAAGATAGTTCCAGCGGGCGCCGCCGGACGTCTTCGGGTTCGGCGTGATCACCTGGACGCCGTCCTTCACCAGATCGCTCCAGTCGTGGATGCCCTTGGGATTGCCCTTGCGCACCAGGAAGATGATGGTCGAGGTGTAAGGTGCCGAGTTGTTCTCGAACTTCGTGCGCCAATCCGGGTTGATCTTCTTCGTCTTTGAGACGATGGCGTTGATGTCGCCTTCGAGGGCCAGCGTGACGACGTCGGCGTCGAGGCCGTCGATCACCGCCCGGGCCTGCGCGCCGGAACCGCCATGCGACTGCTGGATGGTGACGGTTTCGCCGGTCTCAGCCTTCCAGTGCGCGGCGAACGCCTCGTCATAGGCTTTATAGAGCTCACGTGTCGGGTCATAGGACACATTCAAAATGGTCGTGTCGGCAAACGCGAAACCGAGCGTGCCGAACTGGACAGACGTGGCGACCAGCGCGCCGAGCAGTTTCCTGAAATGAGGTTTGGTCATTCCGGCCTCCGTTGAACTGCACGAACTCTACCGAGTTTATAGAATTTAGATGCATTGAATGTTGCCTTTTTCATCTCCTCGAAGCAATTTTTCGCCGAGCTTGGGCCGGTTGAGGAAATAACTTCCTCAGCCAGCGGCCGCAGGGCTTCATCCGCCGGCCCTAATTAGAAGCGGTCAGGGTGATGACAACCCCGGGCGCCTCAATTGGCGTTAACCGGGAAATCGAAGCGCTGTTTTGGGAAAGGCTCTTTTGCCAGGGTGAAGTGCCACCATTCGCGTGCATAGTTGCGAAAGCCGGCGGCGCGCATCGCGGTCAGCAGCGTCTTGCGGTTTGCGGTGGCTTCGGCGCCGATCAAGGCGCTGGCGGTTTCGCTCTTTGGGTCAAAGCAGTCGAAACCGGTGCCGAAGTCGAGCGTGTCGCCGTCCGGCGCACCGCAGGCCGGATGAACCGCGCTTTTATTGCCGGGCTCGGCGATGGCAAGGTCCACCGTCGAACCTCGAGAATGGCTGGAGAACTCGCCGATATAGCCTTTGGCGATGAGATCGCCACGCTCGGCGGTCGGATACCATTGCGGGTCAGGCCGGCCGCCTTCTCTTGTCCACCTGCCCATATCGGCAACCGCTCGCGCGGGGCGGTAGCAGTCGAAGACGACCAGCGTCAGGCCTTTGGCGGTCATGGCTTTCTGGACGCTGGACAGCGCCTTCGCCGCCTGCGCGGTCAGGATGCAGACCGGCGCGTCATAGCCGTCGGCTTTGCGGTGCAGGAAATTTTCCAGGCCGGCGTAGCGGATATCCTGGCGAATGGTCGGGTCGATGTCGGCCAGCCTGACGAAGCCGGCGGGGAGGGGATCGGCGCGGGCTGAGAGAGGGCTCGCGATTGCTAGCGCAAGCGCTGCGAAGAATGCTCTCGACAAAAGTCGGTGCGAGGCCCCCCTCTCTGCCCTACCGGGCATCTCCCCCTCAAGGGGGGAGATTGGCAGTTTCGGCGCTGGCTCTAGCTTTCTCAGGTTGATGATTGGCGAAGGCGGTGAAGCGAATAATCTCCCCCCATGCGGGGGAGATGGCCGGCAGGCCAGAGAGGGGGGCCTCGCGCCAGACATCAGGTCGAGAAACGCCATCCCCTGAATCGCTTGCCGCATCCTATTCAACGAAAACCTTCACGCTTGCCGCCCGCCCAACAGCGTCGATCACCGTCAGCGTCGAATAGCCGGCGCCGTCGGGTTGCCAGGTCGCGGTGCGGCGGCGGTCGATGCCGGCGAGCGGCTTGCCGTTGGCGAGCCAGCGGAACGGCGCCCGGCCGCCCTGTAGCTTCAGCACCAGCGGTGTGGCATCGGCCGAATTGGTGCCGAGGTCGACGCGGGCGCCGTTGGGCGGGAAGATGATGGTCAGCGCCGGCTCGGTGGCGGTGGCCTGCACCAGACCGTCGGCGCCGGCGCCGAAGCGGGCGAGCGTCACCGGCAATTCCTCGCGCTTGGGGTTGAAGACGCCCGGCGGCCGGCCGGGCAGCGGCACGCCGGCAAGACCGGAACGGACGAAGCCTTCGAACAGGATGGGTGCTGCCGAGACATAGCCCGACAGGCCAGGGACAGGGCTGGCATCGGCGCGGCCGACCCACACACCCAGCACGTAGCGGCCGTCGAAGCCGACGGACCAGGCATCGCGATAGCCGTAAGAGGTGCCGGTCTTGTAGGCGATGCCGCGCTGCATGGCGCCTTCCGGCGGCTTCACGCCGGACAGGATGTCGTTGATCTGCCAGGCCGCCTGGTCTTCGAGGATGGTGGCGGTGGTGCGCTCGGCGTCGGCCGGCTCGGTGCCGTCACGCAGCGTATGCATCTTGCCGCCATTGGCCAGCCCCGTATAGAGCTGCACCAGGTCGCGCAAGGTCACGCCGACGCCGCCAAGTCCGATCGCCAGGCCCGGCGCTTCGTTGACCGGCAGGATCGGGTTGACGCCCGCCTGGCGGAAGCGCGCGGTGAGCCGCGCGGGGCCGACAGCGTCGAGCACGCGGATCGCCGGCACATTGAGCGACAATTGCAGCGCCTGGCGGATCGAGACGTCGCCCTGGTAGCCCATGTCGAAATTCTTCGGACGGTAGCCGCCGAAATCGGCGGGGCTGTCCTCGATGATCATCTCCTGCGCCACCAGCCCCTGCTCGAAGGCCAGCCCATAGATGAAGGGCTTCAGCGTCGAGCCGGGTGAGCGTACCACCTTGGTCATGTCGATCCAGCCGGAGCGGCTGGCATCGAAGAAATCGGCCGAGCCGACCTCGCCCAGAATGTCGCCGGTGCGCGCATCGGCCATGACCATGGCGACGGAAAGTTTCGGCCCGAGCTTCCTGGCGGCATCCCTTGCCACCTGTTCCAGCCCCTGCTGCACGCTTTTGCGGATGGTGAGCTGCAGCGGCTTGCCTGGCACGGCCCTGGGCAGCATGGCATAGGAAGCATGCGCGGCCAGCGTCGGCAATTTTCTGCGCAGGCCGGAGACGTCGTCCAGCGCGGCGCGCGCGGCTTCGCGTTCGCCGAGCAGACCGGCCGAGACCATACGGGTGAGCACGCGGTCGCGCGCGGCATGAGCAATGCCGAGATTGCGGTCGGGCCGGCGCTTCTCCGGCAATTGCGGCAGCGCGACGAGCAGGGCGGCTTCCGAAACCGTAAGCCGCTTCGGCTCCTTGCCGAAATAGGCGAGCGATGCGGCGCGCACGCCTTCGAGATTGCCGCCATAAGGCGCTAGCGTCAGATAGCGCTCGAGGATTTCCTGCTTGGTGAGCCGCCGTTCGATCTGGATGGCGCGCAGCATCTGCTTGATCTTGGAGCCGAGGCTGCGGCCGTCGCGCGGTTCGATCAGCCGGGCGAGCTGCATCGACAAGGTCGAGCCGCCGGAAACGATATGGCCGCTGGTGACGAGCTGGCCGGCGGCACGGCAAAGCGCCAGGACATCGACGCCGCGGTGATCCCAGAAGCGCTTGTCTTCGTAAGCCACCAGCATGTCGACGAATTGCCGGTCGACCTGGTCGAGGCGGGTCTCGAGCCGCCAATAGCCGTCCGGCGTGGCGAAGGCGCGCAGCAGCTGACCGTCGCGGTCCTGCACCTCCGTCGAGACCGTCAGCTTTGCCGGCAGCGGCGGCGGGAAAGCGCGGTCGAGCTCCCAGAGCGCGGCGACGGAAAGCGCTGCCAAGCCGGCGAGGCAAAGACCTGCGATCGCGGTGCGTCTGAGAAATTTCCTGGAAAGCATGGCGCTGACCCTCACCCGCCTGCCCATCCTTCGCAGCAGCTACGCTGCAGCTTCGGAGGGTGAACCGGCCCCTTCTCCCGGTATGGAGACGGGGAGAAGGGAGATATCAGCGACCTTGTCATCGCTACTCGGCCTTCACCTCCATCACGCCGGTGGCGGTGCGGGCCGAGTATTGCGGCCGGTACATGTCCTCCACCGTCGCCGCCGGATGGGCGTAGGTGCCCGGCGTCACGGCGCGCACGACGTAGGCCAGCGTGATGTTGCGGTCGCCGTCGCCTTCGTTCGGATTGAAAGCGGCGACGAAGCGGTCGTTGCGGAACTCAAGATGCGCGGCGTCGGTTTGCGCCAGCCAGGAGAAGTTCGACAATTGCGCGCTGGAAACCAGGCTCGGATTGTCGATCTCGAAGCCGGCCGGCAACAGGTCGGTGATCAGGAGCCGCGACGGCCATTTGTTCTGCTCATAGACCTTGAGCACGACCACGTAGCGCTCGTTCTGCTTGGCCTCGGTGACATTGGCCTCGGTGCCGTCGAGCTTGTAGTAAGTGCGCGCGATGGTGAAACCGTCGCCGCCGGCCGGCAGCGGCTCGACCGGCGCGGCGACCGCGGTCACCACCGCCTGCAGCGGCGTCGCGCCGGTATTGGCGATGGTGAGGGGGCTGTCGACAAGCTCGCTGCCGGCGACCTGGTCTGAATAGCCGCCCGAATGCGGCGCGCCGTTGACGGAAAGCGTGATGGAATCATTGCCTTCCTTCAGCGCCCGCGCGGCCAGCAGCATCCAGGATTCGTCCTGCGTGCTCGTCCAGCGGGCGTCCGCGCGTGCCACGCCCACCAGCTTGATCAGCTGCGGCATGATGCTCGGCACCGGCTTCGATTCTGCCGCCAGCGCCAGCATCGCCGCGCCGTCACGCAGCCGCGAGCCGTAGTCCGAGCGGTAGTAGTCGTAGTCGGTTTCCGACTTCGCCAGCCTGAGCGCCGTCTGGAAGGTAGCTTCCGAACGCTGCGCGTCGCCATAGAGCGCCAGGCTTGCCGCCAACTGGGCGACGGCCATCGGGCTGGAGAAGGCTTCGAGCTGCGTGTCGGCATAATAGCGCAGGTCGCCGATCGAGGCCTTCTTGTTGCGGGCGAGCACGTAAAGCGCATAGGCGATCTCGCTGCCCTTGTCCTGGACGTCTTGGTCGTAGCCGAGTGCGTTCTGCAGGTTGTTGAGCGCCTGGTTCATGGCCAGCGCCGGCACATCGTACTTCTGCTCACGCGCCCGGGTCAGGAACTCCGTGACATAGGCGTCGAGCCACAGATCGCCGGAGCCGGGGCCCCAGAGGCCGAAGCTGCCGCTTGCCGCCTGGTAGGACAGCACCTTGTAGATGGCGTCCTGGATGCGGCCATGCAGGTCCGGATCGCTCTCCATGCCGATGCTCTTGGCCATGTCGTTGACATAGAGCAGCGGCATGGCGCGGCTGGTGGTCTGCTCGGCGCAGCCATAGGGGTAGCGGTCGAGCGACATCAGAAGCGACGGCACGTCGAGCGCGGACGACTGCGAGACGCCGACGCTGACCGAAGCGCCGTCGAGCACGCTTGCGGCAAGCAGTTCCTTGTCGACGCGCAGCGAGCCGTCATTGGGCTTGAGGTCAACAACCATGCGGTTGGTGACCGGAAGCTGCGCCGGGCGCACCGGCAAATAGAGCGTCTGCTCGACTTCCGTGCCATCGGCATGCGCGAGCTTGACTGTGACCGAGGCGTCGCCCGCGGTCTTGGCGACCAGCGGGAAGGAGAGCGACTGCCGCTTGCCCTGGGCGAGAGTCAGCTTCTCGGGCAGTGGCTTGTCGCCGGTCGACAGGTCGCCGGTCGTGGTGACCGAAAGTGCATAGTCGCCGGCCGGGCCGTCGGTGTCGGCGATGTCGAGGCGCATGGTCGCCGCATCGCCCGGCGCCAGGAAGCGCGGCAGGCCGGCGGTGATCACCACCGGATCGCGAACGATGACGTCGGTCTGGGCATGGCCGACCGCATCCTTGGTCCAGGCGACGGCCATGACGCGCACGGTGCCGTTGAACTGCGGGATGTCGAAATCGACGCGCGCCTTGCCATTGGCATCGAGCTCGACCGGGCCGGAGAAGAAGGCGACCAGCTTTTCCGTCGGCGGGCTGCCTTGCGCCTGCATGTTCGCCCCATCACCGCCGGTGCGTATCTTGCCCATGGCGCCGAGCGAGCCGTCGATCAGGCGCCCGTAGAGGTCGCGGATCTCCAGCCCCAGCATGCGCTGGCCGAAGAACCAGTCCTCCGGATCGGGCGCCTTGTAGTTGGTGAGGTTGAGGATGCCGACGTCGACGGCAGCCACCATCACATAGGCATTGCTGCCGGCCTGAGCGCCGCTGACGGCGACCGGGATCGACAGCTGCTGGCGCGGCACGGTCTTTTCCGGCGGCGTCAGGCTGACCGCCAGCTTCTTCGAGCCAGGATCGACTGACAGCCATTGGATGCCGATGGCGCGGGCAGGCATGCGCGATTCCTGCGCGTCGCCGGGCCGGAACAAGGTCGCGGTGACATAGGCGCCGGCGCCCCAGTCGGCGCCGACGGGGATGTCTACGGTGCTGCCGCCGGCCGGCACCGAAGCGGTGACGGTCTTCAGCAGCTTCTCGGCGCCGATGGTGACCAGCAACTCGCCGGCAAAATGCGGCGAGACCTTCAGCTTGGCGACTTCGCCGGCGGCATAAGTGTCCTTGTCCAGCGCGATCTCCAGGCCGTCCGGCGTCTCGGTGGTGGTGGAGGCGACGTACCAGCCAGCGTCGAACTCATAGCTGGTCGCCGGACCGTCGGGATCGGCCGTCTCGACCTCGAGCCGGTAGCGGCCCCAGTCGACGGGCAGCGACACGGTCGCCTCGCCATCGGCCTTCAGGTCGACCGCGCCATTGGCGACGGCCTTGGTGAGGCTGACCGCTTCGTAGTTCCAGGAATTGTTGGAACGGTACCACTGATAGTTCCGCTCGACCGTGACCAGCGACCACTGCGCGCCTTTCAGCTCCTCGCGCTTGCCGTTCGGGTCGACCGCGATGATGCTGAACTTGGCGGTTCCGCCTTGCGGCACCTCATCGCCTTCGAAATCCGGGCGAATGCCGATGACGTCGCGCTGGGGGCGAACGCCGATGTCGAGCGAGCGCTCGACGGCGCGGCCGCCGGCCTCGCGCATGCGCACGGTGACCTTGGCGTTGACCAGCTTGGTGGTCGACGGCAACTGGTCGATCGTCACCGGGAAAGTCGCCTTGCCGTCATCGCCGACCACCGGAAGGTTGGCGAGAGGCGTCACGGTCGGCTCGCCCGACTGCTCGTCGGCCAGGCCGAAGGTGAAATCCTTGAAGCTGTCCCAGGTGCTTGTGGTCGACAGCGTCAGCTCGCCTTCCAGCGCGAGGCCCGCGGCCGGCGCGCCATAGAGAAAGCGGCCGTCGACGGTAGCGTTGGCGGTCTCGCCCTGGGCGATCTCCTTCTTGTCGGCGGTCAGGTCGAATTCGATGCGATCCGGCACGAAATCCTCAACCAGGAACATCTGGCTGGCGACCGGCGACTGCTTGGGGTCGGTGTAGATAGACACCGTCCAGGTGCCGCGCATGGCGTTGGCCTCCAGCGGCAGGTCGACGGCGTGGCCGCCGGCGGACTCGCCATTGCTGATGATGCGGCGGTTCTCGACTCCGTCTGGACGTGTGAAGATGAAGGTCAGCGGCAGGTTCTCGACCGCTTTTGCCGCGCCGTCGCGGGCGAGGGCCGCGACGTGAACGTCCTCGCCGGCGCGGTATATGCCGCGCTCCGTCCAGGCATAAACGTCGAGGGCGCCTGGCGAGGCGCGCCCCTCGACGCCGCGATCCGACAGGTCGAAGCCGGCCTTGCCCATGTCGAGGAAGACGAAGTCGTTGTCGCCCTGCTTGGCCATCAGCACGGCCGGCACCATGCCGTTCTCGCCGCGGGTGAGGCCCGGATTGAAGACGGCGTGGCCCTCGGCGTCGGTGGTCGCCGTGCCGAGAATCTCGTTGTTCCTGGCAAGCAGCGTCAATTCGGCGCCGGAGATCGGCTTGGCCGAGCCCAGCGAACGGGCAAAGACGTTGAGGCCGTCCTGGCCGGTATAGGTGGAAAGGCCGATATCGGAGACGACGAACCACTGCGTGGCGCGTGAACCATAGTCGTCGCTCTTGTCGTCGACCGGCTGCGCGGTCAGCACATAGACGCCGGGCTTGCGCTGTGGGATCGCCTCATCCACCGGGAACGAAGTGGTAACCTCCTTATTGAGATCATTGGCGATTTCGAGCGTGCCCGACCAGACGGGCGAGCCCATCTGGTCGGAAATGGTGGAAATGTCATAGCCGTCGAGCTGATGCAGGAACTGATAGCCGGACAGAAGCTGCGCCAGCGAACGATCGCCAATGCGATAGAGCGTCATCTTGGCGGCGTTCATGTTGACAGTGACGACCGGGATGCCGCGGCGCGCCCCGGCCGGCAGCACGAAGCTGTCTCCGGTGAAGCGGGCGGAGGGAGCGCGGTCCTGGACGTAGATCGACAGCACGACGGGCGCGGCGATCGTCTCGCCGATCGCCGACGGCAGGCCGGCGCGGAAGGTCACGTCATAATGCTGGCCGTGTTCCAGGCCTTCGACGCAGATCTGCTTGTCCTTGGCCTCGACGGCCTTGGGCGCGGCGTTGTCCAACGTCACGAATTGCGAATAATCGACCCCGGTCTTGACCAGTTGCTCGGAAAACTGGGCGCAGATGCGCGGCGAGGAGGAATCGGCGTCGACGGTGTGCTCGACGACGCGAAAACCCTTGCGCGCCTTGAGGTCGGCGTAGTCGGCCTGGACAGCCGGCGAGCTCACCAGCGCAAGGCTCGCCTCATAGGCCTGCAGCGAGGGCCTGTAGAGGTCGCGCTTGTCGAGGCCGGCGCCAAGCAGCGCCAGCGCCTCGGCACGGGTCTTTGCCGTGCGCACCAGCTTGTAGGCGTTGAAGGCCGCCGAGGTGGCGTTCATCGGCAAAGTCGAAGGTTCGGTGGTGTTCGACGCCGGCTGCACGGCAAGCGTCTCGCGCGCCAGCGCCAGCCACAGCGCGCCGTCATCGGGCAGCACCGAGACCGCGGCCTGGTATTTCTGCATGGCAAGGCGATGGTCGCCGATAAGCGATGCCTGCTCAGCGGCGGCCTGCAGGGCGGCAAGCCCTTCGGTCGGCTTGTCATAGGCCGGATCGGTCAGCTTGTTGCGGAACTGCTGGGCCTGGTCGGCCATCCAGTTGGGGAAAAAAGCCAGTGCCGGCGGAGCGCCGATATCGGGATCGCCGTCGACATTGGCGACCTTGCCGGCGACTGCGCCGGTGAAGGATTTCAACTGGTTATAGTCGGATTTGAGAAAACACCATTTGGCCTTGGTGTTGTAGGTGAAGGCGCGGCAGGCGGGATCGCCGAGACATGCGGTCTTGCACTGGTCGAGGCTGACATTCTGCTCCGACCTCAGGTCGAAGCCGAAATAGTCGGAATTATCGGTCGTCACGATTCGCCGGGCTTCTGCCGCAAAGGCCGCTCCGCCGAGGGCGAAAAAGATGAGAAGAAGCAAAGAGAGACCACGAGCCGCGCGCATTGCCATACCACCCTCCAGACATCGCCAGCGTCCGGGCATGATCAAGCTTCGTGCAGGCTTGTCAACGCCGGAGCGCCGCAGGTTTATCACCCGCGAACGGTTTCCATGCCGGCCAAAGGCCGGTATTTCGACAGAACCTCTGTGAGACGGATCACACATTCTTGCGAAAATGCAAAAGGTGTGAATTCCAAGCCCGGTCTATTTCAGACAATTGGATTGTGGCCCCTTTACGAACGTTGCGGAACTTCATTCCAATTTTAGTTTTGTCGACTAGGTTGTCTTAATGCCGGCGCATGAAACGCAGATGTCAAAGGGGATCGCGCCAGGGCGCGGGCTCCCGCGCGCCCTGCTTTTCGCGCTCGTCTGCTCGACCGTGCTGACCGCAGAGGTGCGGCAGGCGGCGGCTTTCGAGATTTTCGGCATCAAGCTTTGGGGCTCGTCCAAGGACGAAGATGCCGACATCGTCGATCCGCTGCGCTACTCGGTGACGATCGATGCGCCTGATGCCGACAAGGATCTGATCAAGAGGCTCGAAAACGCCTCGGCGCTGAAAAATGACGAGGATCATCCGGTGTCGGGGTCGCTCGGCCTGATGGCCAAGGCACGCGGCGACCGCGAACAGCTCGTCGCCGCCCTCTACGCCGATGCTCGCTACGAAGGCGTGGTCACCATCACGATCGAGGGCAAGTCGATCGACGAATTGCCGCCGGATGCCGAGTTCAAAGGGCCACAGCCCATTCCGGTGGTCATAACGGTTTCCCCCGGGGCGAAATTCACGCTTGGCAACATCCGGCTGAAGGGCGATGCGGCGGGGTTGGCGGCAGCCGATTTCGGCCTGATCGCCGGCGGCGATGCCGGTTCAGGCGCAGTGCTCAAGGCCGAACTGCTGATCGTGCGGGCGCTGAAGGAAGAGGGCAGGCCGCTTGCCAGGGTCACGAACCGCGAGATCGTCGCCGAGCACACCAGCTCGACGCTGGACGTGACGTTGACGGTGGCCGCCGGCCCGGTCGCCGGCTATGGCGCCACGACGGTCGAGGGCACGGAAAAGGTCGATCGCGACTTCACCGAATACATGACCGGGCTGAAACGGGGCCAGCAATATTCGCCGCAGGAGATCGACGATGCGCGCGACCGGCTGCTCGGGCTCGAGGTCTTCAACAGCGTGACGATCAAGGAAGGCGACAGGCTCGACGCCAACGGCAACATTCCGATCGGCGTCCAGGTGAGCGAGCGCAAGCCGCGCTATTTCGGCGTCGGCGGCAGCTTCTCGAATACCGAAGGCCTGGGGCTCGAAGGCTATTGGGGCCATCGCAACCTGTTCGGCCAGGCGGAGAAGCTGCGCATCGACGGGTCGATCAGCGGCATCGGCAGCAACAGCCTTTCCGCGCTCAACTACAATGCCGGCGTCATGTTCGAGAAGCCGGGGGTGCTCGGGCCGACGTCGAAGTTCTTCACCGGCATCAAGACGGTGTTCGAACACCCCGATGCCTATGACCATTTCTCGGTCAAGGGCGATGTTGGCGTCTCCTATGACCTCGACAAGAAGCAGCGGGTGTCGGCCGAGTTCGACCTCGATTATTCGAGGATCACCGACGCCTTCGGCAAGCATACCTATCTGATCGCCAGCGTGCCGCTGCAATATGTCTATGACAGCCGCGACAACAAGCTGAACCCGACCAGAGGCTTCCGCTTCTTAGCCTATGCCGAGCCAAGCTACGACATATTGAATGGCGCAACCTTCCTGAAGCTGAAGGGCGAGGGCTACACCTACCAGTCGCTCGACACGGCAAGCCGGTTCGTGCTCGCCGAGCGCGCGACGCTCGGCTCGATCGTCGGCACCGGGCTGCAGAACGTGCCGGCCGACAGGCGCTTCTATTCCGGCGGCGGCGGTTCGGTGCGCGGCTATGCATATCAGGGCATCGGCCCGAAAGACATTGACGGCCAGCCGATCGGCGGCCTCTCCTTCTTCGAAACCTCGGTCGAGATGCGCATCGGCGTCACCGACACGATCGGCATCGTGCCCTTCGTCGATGCCGGCACGGTCTCGACCAAATCCTTCCCCGATTTCTCGAATGTGAAGGTCGGCGCCGGCGTCGGCCTGCGCTATATTACTCCCTTCGGGCCGTTGCGCATCGACGCTGCCGTGCCGCTCAACCGCGATCCGGGCGATCCGCATTTCGGCATCTATGCCGGCATCGGCCAGGCGTTCTGACGATGAAGATGGTCTGGCGCATCCTCCGTATCTGCCTCTACGCGCTGCTTGTGCTGCTCGTGGTGGCGATCGGCGCGCTTGTCGTTCTGACCGGCACCGAAGGCGGCCGGCAGAATCTTGCCGGCCTGATTTCGAAGGTGGCTTCGAGCGAGAACCGCAAGGTGACGGTCAGCGGCATCGAAGGCATCTGGTCGGGCGCGCTCAGGGTCGACCACATCGTGCTGGAAGACCGCGCCGGCCCCTGGATGGTGGCGCGCAAGGTGGCGCTCGACTGGTCGCCGGCGGCGCTGCTGTCCTGGAATTTCAATGCCGATCACTTAGCCGCCGAGCGCATCGAGCTGGCGCGGCTGCCGCAGCCGAGCCAGCAGCCATCGCAAGGCGGCTCGTCCAGCCTGCCGGTGTCGATCGACGTGAAGCAGATCGACCTGCCGGAGATCGCGCTTGGACAGGAGCTTGCCGGCAGCGGCATCGCCGAACTGGCCGCCAAGGGTTCGCTCAAGGCCGATCCGTCGCCGCTGGCGATCGAAAGCGTGCTCAACGTCAGCCGCCACGACGGCAAGCAAGGCAATGTCGACGCCAAGATCCACTTTGCGCCGGCCGACAACAAGCTCGACCTCGACCTCAAGGCGTCGGAACCGGCCGGCGGCATCATCGCCAATTTGCTCAAGCTGCCGGATGCGCCGCCCGTCAACATCGTCGTTTCCGGCGGCGGGCCTTTGGCCAACTGGAGCGGCGTCGGCACCTTCATGGTCGACGGTCGGATCGTCAGCCAACTGACCGGCCGGCACCAGCTCACTGACAAGGGCCACCGCATCGAGGCCAAGGGCGACGGCCAGTTCGAAGAGTTCCTGCCGGAGAAGATAAAGGCTTTGTTTGCGGGTAAGACGAGCTTCGACCTTGCCGGAACGGCCACCGCGTCGGGTGGGATCGATATCGAGCAGGCCATCATAGAGAGCGATGCGGTGCACGGCACTGCCACCGGCAATGTCGATCCGAAGGGCGCCAGCGACCTGGCGGTCGAGCTCTCCGCCAAGGACAAGCCGGTCACCGTCGATGTCGGCAACAGCGCGGTTCCGATCCTGGTCGCGGTCGAAAAGGCCACGGTGCGCGCCTTCGGCGACGGCAAGGCGCCGATGGTCGATATCGGCACGTCGCTTACTTCGGTCGCCGTCGGCGGCACGCAGCTCAACAATATTACGGGCGAGATCCATTCCGACGGCTTCGACATCGAGACCGTTAGCGGCCCGGTCGCCATCAGGCTCGCGGCCGCCGGCCTGAAGACCGACGTCGCGACGCTGGCGCCGCTGGTGACCGGCAAGCTCGCCGCGGACCTTTCCGGCACGATCAGCCGCGAGACCGTAACCATCGACAAAGGCACCTTGCGCAGCGATGCGCTCAATGCCGGGCTGACGGCAAATGTGGCGCTGGCCGATTTGTCGATGACGCTGAAGATGAATGCCGACACCGTCTCGAAGGCATTGCCGCCGCAGATCAGCTCGCTGCTTGGCGAGCGGGTGAAATTCTCGGCCACCGCCACGCGCGATCCGCAAGGCGCGTTCGCCGCCAATTCGCTGGAGATCAGTTCCGGCTCGCTCAGCGCCAGCGGTACCGGCAGCATGCAAGGATCGGATATCCAGGCCAGCGTCAAAGGCACGTTGGGCGATGTCTCGCCACTGTCGTCGCTCGCCGGCACGCCGCTTGCCGGCGGGGTCAATTTCGCGCTGACCACGAGCGGCCCGCGCTGGGCGCCGGATTTTTCCGTTTCAGCAGACAGCGCCAGCCTGACGGCCGCCGGCCGCACCGTGAAGGACATCAAACTCTCGGCCAAGGGCAAGGCCGACATCGCCAACCCGTCCGCCGAAATCTCGCTGACGGGCAGCGCCGAGGGGCAGGCGCTGGACATCGAAGCCTCGCTGGTGACGGCCGACGGCAAGCGCTCGATCAGGGGTCTCAGCCTGGCGCTGGGCGACAACAAGGTCTCGGGCGATCTCGCGCTCGACGACAAGTTCCTGCCGCTCGGCACGCTGACGCTTGCCGTGCCCGACATCGGACCGCTCGCGGCGCTCGCAAATCAGAGCGCGACCGGCGATATCAACGGCACGATCGCCTTCGCCAAGAACGGCGAGGCGCCGACCGTCACCGTAAATGCGACCAGCACGTCGATCGCCCGCGGCGATCTGGCGGCGAAAGCCATCACCGTCAACGCGCTGATCGCCAACTATCTGAAAGGGCCGGCGATCTCAGGCACGATCAAGGCCGATAGCGTGACCTCCGGCGGCACGGTCATCAGCGGCATCGGCATCGACTTGAAGCGCGACGGCGAGTGGACGAACTTTACCGGCGGCGCCACGGCGTCCGGCATTCCGGCCACTGCCACCGGCCGGGTGAAGATCGCCAACGGCACGACGAGCGTGGAAATCGCTTCCGGCGAGGCGACGGTGCGCGGCATCAAGGCGGCCATCGCCGAGCCTTCCAGCCTCTCCATCGCCAATGGCGTGACCGCCATCGAGAAGCTCGCGCTCAATCTCGGCGGCGGCTCGGCAACGGTTTCCGGGAGCGCCGGTCAGGCACTGGACCTGACGGCCAATCTCGCCAACCTCCCGTTGGCGCTCGCCAATGATTTCGTGCCCGGCCTCGACGGGGCCGGAACGCTGGAAGGCACGGCACACGTCACGGGTCCATCGTCCAATCCCGACATTCAGTTCGACGCGAAGGTGGCGGGCGCCGAGACCAGCCAGACCCGGCAGGCGGGGCTCGGGCCGCTGGATCTGGACGCTGCCGGTACCTACACGCTGGCGGGCGGCGTCGCCCTGGACCACGCCACGCTTTCGGGCGAAGGGATTTCAGGCAAGGCCGCCGGCACTCTCAACCCGAACGGCGCCAGCGATTTCTCTCTCGATCTTACCTCATCCGGAGCCAGCCTGCCGTTGACCGTCGGCAGCGCCCAAAGCCCGGTCAAGATCGCCGTCCAGTCCTTGTCGGCAAAGATGGCGGGCGAAAGCACGCAGGCGCGGCTCGATGTGTCCGCGATCCTTCCTTCCATTGCCGCCAGCCAGGCGACGGTCGACGGCCTCATCCTGGCGCTGCATTCGGATGCCTTCGACCTCAAGGGGCGGGCAGGTCAGGTTTCCGGCACGGTGTCGGTGGACAGGATTGGCCTCGACAATCCGACGATCGCGCCGCTGATCGCCGGCAAGGTCACGGCCAAGGTCAATGGCCGCCTGACGACCGATGCCGTTGCCGTCGACAGCGGCTCCTTGAGAAGCGATGCGCTCAACAGCCAGGTCGCCGGCCGGATATCGCTGGGCGACGGTTCGGTCGACCTCAATATGAACGCCAATGTCGCCTCTTCAGCCTTACCGGCGGCGGTGCGCGGCATGCTTGGCGAGAGCGCTGCGTTGAGCGCCTCGCTGAAGCGCGATGCCAATGGCAATGTCAATGTCGACGGGCTGAAGCTGAATTCCGGCGCGCTCAGCGCCGACGGGCAGGCGAGCCTTGCCGACGGCAGGTTGGCCGCCGGGATCAGAGGCGCATTGAGCGATGTTTCGGGGCTGTCGAAAGACGCCAAGGGCGCCATCGCCTTTGTCTTGAACGCGCAAGGCCCGGTCACCACGCCGGACCTGTCGATGACGGTGAGCAGCGACCGGCTTTCCGTGGCGGCGCGCGAGATCACGGGACTGAGGCTTACGGCCAGCGGCAAGGCCGATGCCGCCAATCCGGCGGCCAATGTTGAACTCACCGGCAATGTCGCCGGGCAGAATCTGCAAGGCAGCGCAGTGCTCGCCACGACCAATGGCAGCCGCGCGATCAATGGGCTTTTGCTGTCGCTCGGTCCGAACAAGATTGCCGGCGATCTCACTCTCGACGATGCCTTCGTGCCGGTCGGCACCGTTTCGCTCGACTTGCCCGATATCGGGCCGCTGGCCGCGCTGGCGCTGGAAAAAGCCGAGGGCAATGTGCGCGGCACGATCGCTTTTACCAAGGCAGCCAACGGACCCAATGTCGCCGTCAAGGCGAACACCTCCGAGATCAAGCGCGGCGATCTCTCCGCCAGGAATGTCGCCATCGACGCGCAGATCGCGAATTACATGGCAGCACCGGTCATTGCCGGTACGGTGCGCGCCGAGAGCGTGACTTCCGGCGGCACGGCCGTCACCGGCATCGATGTCGATCTCAAGCGCGACGGCGACTGGACCGGTTTTTCCGGCGGCGCAACCGTCAAGAACATCCCGGCGAAGGCAGCCGGCCGGGTGAGGATCGCCAACGGCACGACGACGGTCGAGCTCGCGTCGGGCCAAGCGACGATGCAGGGCATCAAGGCCGCGATCGCGCAGGCCTCGACCGTGACCATCGCCAACGGGGTGACGACGCTCGACCGGCTGGTGCTGAATCTCGGCGGCGGCACGGCGACGGTGACGGGCAAGGTCGCGCAGACGCTCGACATCAACGCCAATCTGGCTCGGGTGCCGATCTCGCTCGCCAACAGTTTCTCGCCGGGTCTCGACGCGGCCGGCTCGGTCTCGGGCACGGTCAAGGTCACCGGCGCGCCGGCGACCCCATCGGCGGCCTTCAAGATCGACGCTTCCGGCGTGCAGACCTCGCAGACGCGCGGCGCCGGCCTCGGCGGCATGAATGTGTCGTCGTCGGGAACCTTCGTCGGCAACAAGCTCGCTTTCGATGCCGACATCAGCGATGGCGCCGGCCTCGGTCTCAAGGGTGGCGGCACGGTGGCGACGGCAGGCACGCCCACCTTGGCGCTCGACTTCAAGGGCAAGGTGCCGTTTTCCTTCCTTGCCGCCAAGCTCGCCGCGCAAGGTCTGGCGCTCAACGGCACTGCCAATGTCGATGTGCAGGTGCGCGGTCCCGCATCCGCGCCGGTGATCAGCGGCAAAGTCACGACATCCGGCGCGCGCCTTATCGATGCGCGTTCCGGCCTGGCGGTCAACGATATCGACGCCGACGTTTCGATCGGCGGCGGCGTCGCCAGGATCAATCGCTTGACCGGAAAGCTGTCGACGCGCGGCAGCCTGTCGGCCAGCGGCACGGTGGGCATCACGCCGGCGCAAGGCTTCCCGGCCGACCTGTCGATCAAGCTCAGCGATGGCCGCTACACCGACGGCCGGGTAGTGACCGCCAATCTCGGCGGCGACCTGACCGTCAAGGGGCCGCTGGTCTCGGCACCGGTGATCGCCGGCACCATCAATCTGGCGAGAACGGTCATCACCGTTCCGGACAAGCTGCCCGGGTCACTCTCGGAACTCAACGTCAAGCACAAGAACGCGCCACGCGCCGTGCGGGCACAGGACAAGGCGCTGCGCCCGCCAACGTCCAGCGGCAGCAGCAAGGGCGGCAGCGGCCTGACGCTTGACGTGACGGTCAACGCGCCGAACCAGATCTTCATCCAGGGCAGGGGCGTCGACGCCGAGCTCGGCGGCTCGCTCAAACTAACCGGCCCGGCGTCGTCACCGCAGGCTGTGGGCACTTTCACCTTGCAGCGCGGACGGCTAACGATCCTTGCAAAACGGCTGACATTCACGGAGGGCACGGTCGGGTTCCAGGGATCGCTGGTGCCTTACCTCAATCTCACCGCGACCACCACGACAAGCAGTGCCACCGTGACAATCGTGGTTTCCGGCGAGGCGACCGATCCGAAATTCAACTTCTCCTCGGTGCCGGCGCTGCCCCAGGACGAGGTCCTGGCGCAGCTCATCTTCGGTCAATCCATGTCCAGACTGTCACCGCTGCAGATCGCCCAGCTCGCCGACGCCGCCGCGCAATTGGCAGGCGCCGGCGGCACGACCTCGCTGCTCGACAGCCTGCGCAACGCAATCGGCGTCGACGATCTCGACGTGACGACGGACGAGAAGGGCGGCACCGCGGTTTCGGCCGGCAAATACCTTAACGACCGCACCTATGTGACCATACAGAAGGGCGATAAGCCGGGCTCCGGCAAGGCCACGATCGACCTCAATGTCGGTCGCGGCGTGAAGCTGCGCGGCGAGGCCAATGATGCCGGCGAAGCCAAGGGCGGCGTCTTCTACGAACGCGAATATTGAGGCCGCGCCGGCGCTTCTGTGTCTGCCCAGCAGGCTGTCCGCCGCGGGGACGGGGCCGTTATCCGTATAAAATGTATTGATTTAATCGCCCGCAACGATTTTTTTGGAAATCCGCCTCGCGATAACAAATTTGCGTCAAGACTGTCGCTAACGCGCGAACCGGGTTGTAGCCAAAGATGCACATTCCCTGGCATGTTCCTACTCCACACCGTGTTTTGACATCACGGTCTGGATGCGGAATGTTAAAAGGCGGAAAGCCAACAATGGGAGTAAGTCATGGCAATCTATAAGAGCAATGGTGATCGTGTTCCCGATCACATCCTGAAAATGGCTGAAGAAGCCAAATCGGGCGGCGTGGACCGCCGCGAATTCCTGGCTATGGCCAGCGTCTTCGGCGCATCGACGGCAATGGCCTATGGCATGCTCGGCCTCGCCGCGCCGACCCCGGCCCGGGCCGAGGACGTGCAGGGCAAGAAGGGCGGCGTGCTCAAGGTCGCGATGTCGATCAAGGATCCGAAGGATCCGCGCACCGCCGACTGGTCCGAAATCTCCAATGCCGAGCGCCAGGCGCTCGAGCCGCTGGTGAAATACACGAAGGAATATACCTTCGCGCCGTATCTGCTGGCGAGCTGGGACATCAACGACGACGCCACCGAATACACGCTGCATGTGCGGCCGGGCGTCGAATGGAACAACGGCGACAAGTTCACGGCCGACGACGTGATCTACAACTTCACGCGCTGGGCGGATAAGGGCGCGGAAGGCAACTCGATGCCTGGCCGCCTCGGCAGCCTCGTTGACGACACGACCAAGAAGCTGCGCGAAGGCTCCGTCGTCAAGGTCGACGACATGACCGTCAAGCTCAAGCTGACCAAGCCCGACATCGCCATCATCCCGAACCTTTGCGACTATCCGGCGCTGGTCGTGCACAAGACCTTCGACGAGAAGGGCGCCAACTTCAAGAGCTGCCCGATCGGCACCGGTCCGTTCGAGCTAGTCTCCTACGACGTCGGCCAGAAGGTGGTCTACAAGCGCCGCGAGACCGGCAAGTGGTGGCAGGGCGAGGCCTTCCTCGACGGCGTCGAGTTCATCGATTACGGCACCGATCCGGCCGCGACCGTCTCTGCCTTCGAGTCGGGCGAAGTCCAGACCAACCACGAAACGACCGCCGACTACATCAAGATCATCGCCGACGTCGGCGCTCCGGTCTCGGAAGTCGTGACGGCTGCCACCGTGGTGTCGCGCTTCAACATCACCCACAAGCCCTATGACGACCAGAAGGTTCGTCAGGCGATGTTGCTTGCCGTCGACAACGCCACCGTGCTGCAGCTCGGCTACGGCAATGCCGGTACGCCGGCCGAAAACCACCACGTCGCGCCGATCCATCCGGAATACGTCAAGCTGCCGGAGGTCAAGCGCGACATCGCCAAGGCCAAGCAGATGCTGACGGAGGCCGGCGCGATCGATTTCGAGCACGAACTGATCAGCAACGACGAGGACTACCACAAGAACACCACGGACGCGATCGCCGCCCAGCTGCGCGAAGCCGGCATCAAGGTGAAGCGCACCGTGCTGCCGAGCTCGACCTTCTGGAACGACTGGACGAAGTATCCGTTCTCGGAAACCAACTGGAACATGCGCCCGCTGGGCATCCAGGTGATCGCCATCGCTTACCGCACCGGTGAAGCTTGGAACGAGACGGCCTACGCCAATCCGGACTTCGACAAGAAGGTGAACGAGGCGCTCGGCATTGCCGATGCGGAGAAGCGCAAGGTTGTGATGAAGGATATCGAGCAGACCCTGCAAGATTCCGGCATCATCATCCAGCCTTACTGGCGCAAGCTCTACATCAACATCAAGCCCGAGGTGAAGAACCACTCGATGCACCCCACCTACGAGCACGACTTCGGCAAGGTCTGGCTCGAGCAGGCATGATCCATAGCGCGATGGATACGAGGGGCCGCGGCCCCTCGTATTTGCAGCTTCGTCGCCGTTGCATATCCTGCAGCGGCGGCGGGGCGTCATCCGCTTTTCGAAACAGGGTTGAACGTATCTGACCCCAACCCGGCCGGCAGGGGGGCACATGTTCTCATTCATCGCCAGACGCATCGGCACGATACTGCTCACGATGCTGTGCCTGACGCTGGTCGTCTTCTTTCTCGTCAATCTCGAGCCCAATCTGAAGAAACTGGCGATCAGCCAGACCGAGATGCACACGCCAGCCGACCAGCTCGAAAGCTGGCTGGTCAATCATGGCTACCGGCAGAACTTCTTCGTGCGCTACGGCCAGTGGCTGGGGGTCCTGCCGAAGCATCCGATCACCGATCCGGCGACCGGCAAGACGACGCAGCGCTTCTCGTTCTGCAACGACCCGGCCGAGCCGCAATTCTCCGGCGTCCTGCAGGGCGATTTCGGCTGCTCGACCAAGTTCAAGACGACGGTCGCGGCCAAGCTGTTCCCGGCCCTCGGCGCCACCGGATTGTTGATGTTCTGGGTGCTGGCGGTGATGGTGCCGATCTCGCTGCTGATCGGCATTCTCGCCGGCATGCGCGAGGGCTCGCGCACCGACCGCGTGCTGTCGGTGGCCTCGATCGCCTCGACGGCGACGCCCGAATACGTGTCGGGCGTCATCTTCACCGTCATCTTCGCATCTTGGCTCGGTTGGCTGAACGGCTCGGCGGCGTCCGCCAGCCAGGGCATAACCTTCTACAATTTCACGCTGCCGGTGATCACGCTGGCGATCTACGGCATCGGCTATATCGCGCGCATGACACGCGCCTCGATGGTCGAGGTGATGACGCAGCAATATATCCGCACCGCCCGGCTGAAGGGCCTGTCCTTCAGCAGCGTGGTCATCAAGCATGCGTTGCGCAACGCGCTGATTGCGCCCTTCACCGTCATCATGCTGCAGTTCCCGTGGCTGCTCACCGGCGTCGTCATCGTCGAGGTGATGTTCCGCTACCAGGGTTTCGGCTACACGCTGGTCGAGGCCGCCGGCAACAACGACATCGACCTGCTGCTCGGCTGCTCGCTGGTCTCGGTGTTCATCGTGCTGATCACGCAGCTGATTTCCGACGTCGGCTACGCGTTTCTCAATCCGCGTATCAGGGTTCAGTAGAGGCAGGGGCCGATGCAAACCGAATATATCAGCGCCTTCAACGTGGTTATCGGCGTGCTCTGGCGGTTCTGGCCGGTGTGGGTCGGGCTCATCCTGGTGATGGGCGCCAGCTTTACCTACAAGAAGCGGCTCGGGCTCTACGGCCAGCTCTTCGACAGCGGCGTCGGCATTGCCGGCGTCTTCATCTGCCTGTTCTGGCTGTTCACGGCGATCTTCGCCTCCACCATCTCGCCCTTCGATCCGCTGGCGCAGGTCTCGGTGATGAAGGACACGCTGCCCGGGGCGATCGAGCCGGCGTCGAAGCTCGTCTATTATTTCGGCGGCGACAAGCTCGCCCGCGACGTGTTCTCGCGGATGGTCTATGGCAGCCAGATCGTGCTGATCATCGCGCCGGCCGCCACCGGCTTCGCGCTGATGGTCGGCATCACGCTCGGCCTGCCGGCTGGTTATTATGGCGGCAAGATCGACACGCTCTTGTCGTTCCTTGCCAATCTGGTGCTGGCCTTCCCGGTCATCCTCCTGTTTTACCTGCTGGTGACGCCGGGCATCATGGACACGCCGATCCCCTATGGGATGGCGGGACTGTTCTTCCTGTTCCCGATCATCTTCTTCTGCGTGCTGTTCTGGACCCGCTACAAGAACCGACCGGACCGGCTCTATATCCTGCTCGGCATCACGCTGGTCCTAGGCGGCTGGATCTATACGGGCCTCGTCTTCGACAAGGATCCGCTGCGCATCGTCCATATCGATCCCAACCAGCTCAACATCTTCGTGGCGGTGGTGTTCGCCTCCAGCCCGGGCGTGTTCCGCATCGTGCGCGGGCTGACCATGGACATCAAGACGCGCGACTATGTGGCGGCGGCGCAGACGCGCGGTGAATCGCCCTGGTACATCATGCTGTGGGAGATCCTGCCCAATGCGCGCGGTCCGCTGATCGTCGATGCCTGCCTGCGCATCGGCTACACGACGATCCTGCTCGGAACGCTCGGCTATTTCGGCTTGGGCCTGGCGCCGGAAAGCCCCGACTGGGGCACCGCGATCAAGGACGCCAGCCGCCTCTTGCGGTCCTTCATCCACCCGGCGCTGCCGCCGACGATCGCGCTGATGTCGTTCGTGCTGGGGCTGAATCTGTTGGCGGATTCGCTGCGTGAACAGTCGATGAAAGATTGATGGCGGGGTTTTTGGCCCCATCTTCCAAGGACCAAGGATTGGAGCGACCCATGAACGAGGCAGTTCGAGATCCAGCCAAGGCGACCAGTCAGCCGATCATCGAGATCGAGAACCTCTCGATCTCCTTCTTCACCCGCAAGGGCGAGATCCCGGCCGTGATGGATTTTTCCTGCACGGTCATGCCCGGCGAGGCGATGGGCATCGTCGGCGAGTCCGGCTGCGGCAAGTCGACCGTGTCGCTCGGGATCATGCGCGACCTCTCCAACATCGGGAAGATCGTCGGCGGAAAGATCAAGTTCCAGGGCAAGGACATGGGCGAGCTCTCCGAAGATGAGCTGCGCTCGATCCGCGGCAACAAGATAGCCATGATCTACCAGGAGCCGATGGCGAGCCTCAACCCGGCGATGAAGATCGGCCAGCAGCTGATGGAAGTGCCGCTGATCCACGACAAGGTGTCGAAGGAAGAGGCCTACAACCGCGCCCTGGAGATGGTGCGGGCGGTGAAGCTGCCCGACCCGGAGCGCATGATGCGCTCCTATCCGCACCAGCTTTCCGGCGGCCAACAGCAGCGCATCGTCATCGCCATGGCGCTGCTTTCCAAGCCGGCGCTCTTGTTGCTCGACGAGCCGACGACCGCGCTCGACGTCACCGTCGAGGCCGGCATCGTCGAGCTGGTCAAAGGTCTGGGCGAGAAGTTCGGCACCTCGATGATCTTCGTGTCGCACAATCTCGGCCTCATCCTCGAGACCTGCGACAAGATCACGGTGATGTATTCGGGCGAGGCGGTCGAGACCGGCAAGATCGAGGACGTGTTCGACCGGATGCGCCACCCCTACACGCAAGGGCTGTTCCGCTCGATCCCGCTGCCTGGCGCCGACAAGAACTCGCGGCCGCTGATCTCCATTCCTGGACAGTTGCCGCTGCCGCATGAGCGGCCGAAGGGCTGCAATTTCGGGCCACGCTGCCACCATTTCGTCGAGGGCGTCTGCAACGCCGCGGAAATCCCGATGATCCCGGTCGAGGGCCATGAGGGCCATTTCTCGCGCTGCGTGCGGTTCAACGAGATCGACTGGGAGGCGCTGCCGCCCGGTGCCAAGAAGGTCAACGAAAAGGTCGAGCCCGGCGCGCCGGTGCTCAAGATCGACGATCTCAAGAAATACTACAAGGTCGGCGGCAGCGAGGTGTTCGGCTCCAGCGAAGGCCGCGTCGTCAAGGCAAACGAGACGATCTCGTTCACCGCGCGCGAATCCGAGACGGTCGCGATCGTCGGCGAATCCGGCTGCGGTAAGTCGACGCTCGCCAAGGTGTTGTTGGGCCTCGAGACCGCAAGCTCCGGCACCGTGACGCTGGGCAACAAGGAGATCCAGTCGACCGGCATCGAGCGCCGCAATGTCGAGACGGTGTCTTCGATCCAGATGGTGTTCCAGAATCCGTTCGACACGCTGAACCCCAGCCACACGGTCGGCTCGCAGATCATCCGCACGCTGGAGAAGTTCAAAGTCGGCAAGACGGTCGCCGAGCGGCGCCAGCGGATGCTGGAACTGCTCGACCTGGTGAAGCTGCCGCGCGCCTTCGAAACGCGCAAGCCGCGCCAGTTGTCGGGCGGGCAGAAGCAGCGTATCGGCGTCGCGCGCGCCTTTGCCGGCGACGCCAAGGTGGTGGTGGCCGACGAGCCGGTCTCGGCGCTCGACGTCTCGGTGCAGGCGGCGGTGACCGAGCTGTTGATGGACATCCAGCGCAAGAACAAGACCACGATGCTGTTCATCAGCCACGATCTGTCGGTGGTGCGCTACATCGCCGACCGCGTCGTCGTCATGTATCTCGGCTACATCGTCGAGCAAGGCACGACCGATCAGATCTTCTCGCCGCCTTACCACCCCTATACCGAGGCATTGCTGTCGGCGATCCCGATCGCCGACACCAGCGTGGTCAAGAAGCACATCGTGCTGGAAGGCGACATCCCGTCGGCGATGAACCCGCCGACCGGCTGCCCGTTCCAGACGCGATGCGGCTACAAGAGGCTGGTGCCCGACAATCTGTGCGAGACGAAGGTGCCGCCGGTGAAGAATCTCGGCAACGGCCATATGAGCCTGTGCTGGCTCTCGGACGATGTCCTGGCCAAGATGGAACCGGTCATCAAGTTCGACAAGGAACATGCCGCGCGTGAAGGCGTGCCGGATGATCCGCCGCACGGCGAGGGGCCAGGCTTTGCCGGTTCGCCGCCGCAGCGGCCCGACGGCAAAAACGCCAGCGCGGAGGCCGATGCGATCGGAAAGGGCGTCGAGGAGAACGACGAGGTGCTCAAAGCCCGTCGCCACGAAGTGCGCGACGAGGATTCGGAAACCGGTGTCTCAAGGCCGAAGGACACGACAAGGCGGCACTAGACCCGGTTCCTTAACATAGAAGTTTGACCGGTTGGTTATGTGTGCGTTGGCAAAGCCCATGCCTTGGCGATTGGCCGAGACGCCTATCGCGATCGTCATCCACGGGCGGAGCAAGGAGCGTAGCGACGCGCGCAGACCCGAGGATCCATGCCGTGACATGGAAGCGCCGCGGCGGCAGAAATTCTGCACCGTTGCACACTTCGGTCTAGGTAACGGAATGGATTCTAGGGTCTGCGCGCGTCGCTACGCTCCTTGCTCCGCCCTAGAAGGACGAGGTTCAGGAGCCTCAGCTCATCGCCAGCGTTTGCGTTGATAGCCTTGCCCGACAAGCCTTCAATCTTTCAAAATCACCGTGTTGAGGAACTAGTTGCCGCACTGCCGCATCTGCGCGGCGTAATCGCGCGCCATCTGGTCGGTGGCGCGCGCGTAGTTTTGAACGCCGCCATCGCCGCGGTTGCCGCGGCCATAGGCGGTCCAGCCGAGATAATAGGCCAGATAGAGATTGTAGGTGTCGTTGCGGGCGACGCCGAACGTGTCGGCCGTCTTTGAGTGGTACCAGCCGACGAAATCGATGGCGTCGGCAAAGCGCGTGCGGCGCGCCGCCCAGTTGCCGGTCTCGCTTTGATATTGCGACCATGTGCCGTCGAGCGCCTGCGAGTAGCCGGTGGCGCTCGAGACATGCGTCCACGGGATGAAGCCGAGCAGCTTGGTGCGCGGCGGGCGGGCATTGCTCTTGAAGCCGGATTCCTTGCGCACCGTCGCCATCAGCACGGGGACGGGAACGCCGTATTTCCGCTCGGTCCGTTCGGCGGCGGACTGCCAGTTGTCGAACCAGCCGTCATTCTGGTCGAAGACCGCGCAGACATTGTTGATATGACTGGGCGCCGTCGCGCAGGCCGAAAGCGCCAGCAGCACCGAGACAGCGACAATTTTACTAAAACTCGACCTACGCATTGGAAGACGAATAGGCCGAAATCATAAAAGGAGTGTTGCGCGCTTTCTTAACGAGGGGTGGGAGGCGCGAAAAAGCTAAGTATCGATATCACGACTACTCGTGTCGCTATTCTTTTCCTCAATTTTGAAAAATGCCGCCTTGGCTAAAATCACGCCGGCAAATGGCGAATTCCTGACAGCTCGCATGCGATGCCGGCGCTCTGATGCGCGCATGAGCGAACCAAGACGCAAGCGCGGCGCCGAGCGCACCAGCAACCGGGGACCAGCCGCCATCCCGCAACTGCCGGCGCGGCGGGTGGAGAATCCCTATCCGCCCATGGCGCTGCTGTCGGCCGACCAGATCGAGGCCATCCACCAGGCATCGATGCACATACTGGAGAATTTCGGCATCGAGGTGATGAGCGCACGCGCCCTGTCGCTGTTCGAGCGCGCCGGCGCCAAGGTCGACCACGGCTCGATGAATGTGCGCGTCGATCGCGGCATGGTCGAGGAGGCGCTGAAGTCGACGCGCTCGGCCTATACGCTGACGCCCCGAAACCCGGACCACGCCATCCATCTTGGCGGCAGCACCATCAACTTCACGCTCGTCGCCGGGCCGCCCAATGTGCATGACATGGAACGCGGCCGCCGCGCCGGCAACCTTGCCGACTACTCGGACCTCGTCCGGCTGGCGCAGCATTTCAACTGCATCCACATGCTTGGCAACCAGGTCTGCGCCCCGGTCGAGCTGCCGGCGAACACCAGGCATATGGATACCTATTTCGCCAATCTGACGCTGACCGACAAATGCTTCCACGTCTCGGCGATCGGGCGGGGCAGGGCGCTAGACGGCATCGAGATGATGGCGATCGCGCGCGGGCTGACGCTTGAGCAGATGGGAGAGGATCCCGGCGTCACCACCATCATTTCGGTCAACTCGCCGCGCCGCTTCGACGAGATGATGGCCGAAGGGTTGATGACGATGGCCGAATACGGCCAGTCGGTGGCGGTGACGCCGTTCACGCTGATGGGGGCGATGAGCCCGGTGACGCTGGCCGGCGCGCTGGCGCAGCAGAACGCCGAGGCGCTGTTCGGCATCGTACTGACGCAGCTGGTGCGTCCGGGCGCACCGGTGATGTATGGCGCCTTCACCTCCAATGTCGACATGAAGTCGGGCGCGCCCGCCTTCGGTACGCCAGAAAACACCAAGGCCAACATCGCTTCCGGGCAGTTGGCGCGGCGTTACAAATTGCCTTACCGCACGACGCCTGGCTCGGCCTCCAACGCCGCCGATGTGCAGGGCGCCTACGAGACGATGATGGCTCTGTGGGGCGCGGTGCTCGGCCACGGCAATCTCGTCTACCACGCTGCCGGGTGGCAGGAAGGCGGGCTGACGGCGTCGTTCGAAAAGCTCATCATCGATGTCGAGATGATCCAGCACATGATGGAGTTCCTGCGGCCGATCGTCGTCGACGAGGCGGAACTTGCGGTCGAGGCGCTCGGCGCGGTGCCGACCGGCGGCCACTTCTTCGGCGAGCCGCACACGCTGGAGCGCTACGCCACCGCCTTCTACCAGCCGATGCTTTCCAACTGGCAGAATTACGAGGCCTGGCAGGAGGCGGGTGCGCTCGACACGACGGCGCGCGCGACGCGGCTGTGGAAGAAGGCGCTGGAGGAATATGTCCAGCCGGCCATGGATCCCGCGGTGCGCGAGGCGCTCGAAGCCTATATGGCGCGCCGCAAGGAAGCGATCGGGCAGGGTGAGCCGTGAGGGAACAGCTTCCCATCCTGATTCATTTCAATCTCTCAACTCACTGAACCAACGAGAAAAGTCCATGAAGTCGCATGCAAAGGTCGTGGTCATCGGTGGCGGTGTCGTCGGATGCTCGGTGCTGTTCCATCTTGCCCGCCATGGCTGGACCGACGTCGTGCTTCTGGAGCGCGACGAACTGACGTCGGGGTCGACCTGGCATGCGGCCGGCGGCATGCACACCATCAACGGCGACCCCAACGTCGCCAAGCTGCAGAAATACACGATCTCGCTCTACAAGGAGATCGAGGAACTGTCGGGGCAGGCCACCGGCGTGCACCTCACGGGCGGCGTGCTACTAGCGGCGACCGAAGCGCGGCTCGACTGGCTGCGCGGCGTGGTGTCCAAGGGCCGCTATCTCGGCATCGACCTCGAAGTGATCTCGGCCAAGGAAGCGGCGGAACTGATGCCGCTCATCGATCCCAGCCAGTTTGTCGGCGCCGTCCGCAACAAGGAGGACGGCCATCTCGACCCGTCCGGCGTGACGCATGCCTATGCCAAGGCGGCGCGGAAACTGGGGGCCGAGGTCGAGCGCTTCACCAAGGTCGAGGACATCGTGCGCCGTCCCGACGGGCTGTGGCGGATCATCACCAACAAGGGGGATATCATTGCCGAGCACGTCGTCAATGCCGGCGGTCTGTGGGCGCGCGAGGTCGGCCGCATGGTCGGGCTCGAGCTGCCGGTGCTGGCCATGGAGCACATGTACCTGATCACCGAGGACATGCCGGAAGTCGCCGACTGGAACAAGAAGACCGGCACCGAGATCATACACGCGGTCGATTTCGACGGTGAGCTCTATCTGCGCCAGGAGCGCGGCGGCATGCTGATGGGCACTTACGAGAAGGCCAACAAGGTCTGGTCCGAGTTCCAGACACCCTGGAATTTCGGCCATGAGCTCCTGGAGCCGGACATCGACCGCATCGCGCCGTCGCTCGAAGTCGGCTTCCGCCATTTCCCCGCTTTCCAGAAAACCGGCATCAAGCAGATCATCAACGGCCCCTTCACCTTTGCGCCGGACGGCAATCCGCTGGTCGGCCCGGTGCGCGGCCTGCCGGGCTTCTGGGTCGCCTGCGGCATCATGGCCGGATTCAGCCAGGGCGGCGGCGTGGGGCTCGCGCTCTCCAACTGGATGATCGAGGGTGATCCGGGCGCCGACATCTGGGCGATGGACGTGGCGCGCTACGGCGACTGGGCGACCATGGCCTACACCAACGCCAAGGTGCGCGAGAATTATTCGCGTCGTTTCTCGATCCGCTTCCCGAATGAGGAACTGCCGGCCGGGCGGCCGCTGAAGACGACGCCTCTCTATGACACGCTGTCGGCCAAGGGCGCGCAATGGGGCGTGTCCTATGGGCTCGAAGTGCCGCTCTGGTATGCGCCGGACGGCGTCAAGGACGAGTTCTCGTGGCGGCGCTCGACCGACTTCGACCATGTTGCCAAGGAAGTCGCGGCGGTGCGCGACGGCGTCGGCCTGTCGGAGATCTCGAACTTCGCCAAATACAAGGTGACCGGCGAGGGCGCGGCCGCCTGGCTCGACCGCATGCTTGCCTGCAGGCTGCCAAAGCGCGGCCGCATGACCCTGGCGCCGATGCTGAAGGACGACGGCAGACTGATCGGCGATTTCACTTTGGCCAACATCGACGACGCAGAGTGGTTCATCGCCGGCTCCGGCATCGCCGAGCAATACCACATGCGCTGGTTCGAGACGCATCTGCCCAAGGACGGCTCGGTGCGGATCGAGGCGCTGGGGCAGAAGCTCACCGGCCTTGCGATCGCCGGACCGAAAGCGAGGGAAGTGCTCGCCAAGGTCACCCGCGCCGATGTCTCCAACGCGGCGTTCCCTTTCATGGCGGTTGCGCGGATGGATATCGGCATGGCGCCATGCCTGGTCGGCCGCGTCAGCTACACCGGCGATCTCGGCTACGAGATCTGGGTAGCGCCCGAATATCAGCGCGCCGCATACCAGGCGCTGCTGGCCGCGGGCGAAGCGTCAGGCATCGGCCTGTTCGGCTCGCGCGCGCTCAATGCGCTGAGACTCGAGAAGAACTATGGCTCATGGGCGCGCGAGTACCGGCCGATCTATGGGCCGCTTGAGGCCGGGCTCGACCGCTTCGTCGCCTATGGCAAGGAGGCTGATTTCATCGGCAAGGAAGCAGCACTTACCGAGCGCAAAGACGGCGGCAAGCTCAGGCTGCGCTGCTTCATCGTCGACGCCACCGATGCCGATGTGATCGGTGACGAGGCGATCTGGCATGACGGCGTTGTGCGCGGCTGGGTCACCTCGGGCGGCTATGCGCATCATTCGAAGAAGTCGGTCGCTATGGGCTATGTGCCCAAGGAGATCGCCGACAGACCGGACGGTTTCGAGATCGAGATCCTCGGCAAGCGCCATGCGGCGCGCATCCAGGCGGCGCCGCTGTACGACGCCAATTTCGAGCGGATGCGCGGCTAGAGCAGGATGACGTTTCGTTGAATCGTCATCCTGCTCTAACTCTTTGTTGGAGCATGATCTTTTCCGAAAACCGGTTCCCACTTTTCGGGATCATGCTCTAGAGCAATTCCAGGAAAAGTGCGAAGCGGTTTCCGATCCGGAATTGCGTCAAAACAAAAAGCCTCCAGGCGCGCACCCTTCGATGCTTCAGGCGCTGCGGCGGTTATCCAGCGCGAAGGCGCCGGCCCCGGCGAAGATCAGATAGAGGAAGATGAAACAGAAGGAGATCGCCGCGTCGCCGCCGTTGTTGACGGGGAAGAAGTCGCGCGGCATGTGCGCCATGAAATAGGCGATCGCCATTTCGCCGGCCAGGAGGAAAGCGACCGGGCGGGTGAAGAGGCCGAGCGCCAGCAGGATGCCGCCGGCGAATTCGAGAATGCCGGCAGCCGTCGTCAACCCGGTGAGGGCATGTGGCTCGGCAGCGGCCGGGAAGTTGAACAGCTTCTGCGAGCCATGTTCGATGAATTGCAAGGCGGTCATGATGCGCAACACACCCAGCGCCTGCGGGCTGTACTGAGCTAGGTTTTCGAAAAGCTTCATCTAGAACTCCGTTTTATCCCGCTCGGGCCTTAGATTATCGCCCGGCGACGGACCACTCACTTCCCGTGGCCTGCCATCAACAATCGGTGAGTGGAAATGGCTTCAATCCCCATATTTCTTCTCTCTATGGTTGCATATGTATCCTTATGGTTGTATGAATAGGGGTGACTCATCAAACCAGGCAGGTCCCTTAACCATGAGAAAAGTCGCCCTCAGCCTATTCGCAATCCTTGCAGGCACCAGCTTCGCCGCAGCCGCGGATACCGGCTGCGACGCCTTCAAATGGCCGGTTGAACGTGAGCAGGCCCTGTTTCCGGCCGCGCCCGCCGCCCAGTCCGGCGCCACCCTGACGGTCGGCCAAGCGGTGGATTTCTCGCTCGCGGCTATCGACACGGTCAGCTTTGAAGTGCCGCCTGACCGTGCACCGAAAGCCGGCACCTTCGGCGCGACGGCAAATGTGACCGTGCCGCCTGAAGGCGAGCTGCAGTTCAGCCTGTCCGACGAGGCCTGGATCGATGTCGTGCAGGATGGCAAGATCGTGAAATCGGCGGCTTTCAGCGGCGTGAAGACCTGCCCGGGCATTCGCAAAAGCGTGCGTTTCAAGCTCCAGGGCGGAGCGGCCGTCGTCCAGCTCAGCGGCGCCAAGAAGGCCGATCTGAAGCTGGCGGTGCTGACGCCGGAGTGATCCAGCGGCAGCCCGCCGAGTGCTATTACCGAACCGGTGCCAGCAGCGCGAAATGCGCGCCTTGCGGGTCCTGGCACTGGATGATCCACTGGCCGCTCGGCACGTCCATCGGACCCATGATGACTTTGCCGCCATTGTCGGCGACGCGCTTGGCGGCGGCGTCGATGGCGTCGACGTTGAAATAGAACTGCCAGACGGGAACCGGTATCTGCGGTGGCTTGTTCATGATGCCGCCGCCGGATTCGGCGCCGGCGCCAAAAGTCTGGTAGATGCCCATCTCGCCCATGTCGAACTGGCCGGCGCTCTCCCAGCCGAACTGGCTGGAATAGAAATCGAAGGCGGCTTTCCAGTCCGATGTGTAGAGCTCATGCCAACCGACATGGCCGGGCGTGGTCGCCGGCACCGGCGGCTGCTCGGCCTGATTAGGCTGCAGGAACATGAAGGAAGCCCCTTGCGGGTCCGCAACGACCGCGAAGCGGCCGACGCCCGGAATATCGTCCGGCGCGCGGTGGACGGCACCGCCGGCGTCCTTGAGCGCTTGCGTCGAGGCGTCGGCATCCTTGGTGTAGATGTAGCCCATCCAGGCTGGCGGCATGCCCATCTTGGCGGGCTCTTCCGGCATCGTCATCAGCCCGCCGACGCCGCGCATGGCGGAGTTCACGACGATGTAGCGGGGCATGCCGGGCGCCTTGTCGAAGGGCTCGGCCCGCCAGCCGACAACGGCGGTGTAGAAAGCCTCGGCGGCGTCGAGGTCGGTGGTCATCAACTCGTACCAGAAGAAAGGTTGCGGGGATTTCGGCATGGTCGGTCTCCTCACCGGTTCGGGCAGCGATCGTTGTTCGATCCATCCTAAGGTATGTTGATGTCCAGGTGATGCCGGCCTGCAAACGGCGGTTTCCTGCGCTTCCGGTGCTCACGTACTTGAGTACGCTCCGCTCCGGTTCTCGAAAACCCCCGTTTCGGCGCGGCCTGACCTGAATCTCAACACACCCTAGGACGATCCTGACGACAGGAATCCGACATCTGGGCCAGAATTCGAGGACGGCAAGCGGCTTAAATCGCGTCGCGCTGAAACGGATTCAGGCGGCGCGCTTTAAGTCCTTGTCTTGATGCATGTCGTTGTCACCCAGAACCGCTGCACACTTCTCGCTGACATGCATTAGGCCCACGATCTTGCGTATCCGGCGCTTTTCGACTTTGCTGGCCTCAAAGAGGGGGCTGTCTTCATGCGTCGTATGTCACTCACGCCTGAGCTCGTGGCCTTGTGCCATCGCGACGAGGTCGACCCTGGTCCCGACGGCAGCTGGACACAGCTAAGCGATGATGATTTCCGGACGCTTGCCATGCGCCTGTCCGGCGAAGCCGACGACGGTCCGCTGTGGGTGTTCGCCTATGGCTCGCTGATCTGGAAGCCGGCCTTCGAATCGGTCGAGCAAAGGCGCGCGGCCGCGCATGGCTGGCACCGCTCGTTCTGCCTCGACATAAAGCGCTGGCGCGGCAGCCGCGAGCAGCCTGGATTAATGATGGCGCTGGAACGGGGCGGGCGCTGCGACGGGGTCATCTATCGTTTGCCGGAGGGCGAGAAACCAGCCCAGATCGAGCGATTGCTGCGGCGTGAAATCGACGACCACGAAAGCGTCAGCTCGGTCCGCTGGGTTCCGGTAAGAACGGCGCAAGGGTCTTTGCGGGCGCTCGGCTTCTGGGTCGGCGTGACCGGCAAGGGCACTTCGCTCGGGCAGCCGCTGGAAAGCGTGGCGAAGATACTGGCACGCGCCTGCGGCCATGTCGGCTCTGGCGCCGAATATCTCTACAACACCGTCAGCCACCTCGAGACCTTTGGCATCCATGACCGCAATCTGTGGCGGCTGCAGGAACTGGTGGCGGACGAGATCCGGTCCATCCATGGCCACAGCGTCACAAGCCATGACACAGCAAAGGTTGCCGAGCCGGCTATAACATGACTACATTCGTCATGTTTTTGCGCAAACAATACAGTGGCTTGGCCGAAAATTGACCAATTGATAAAAAAATAAAACGTGCTAGCCTTCCCCAAAACGACAACAAGGGGAACTGGAATGGCGACTGGTCATTTCATCGAAGGCATTGCCGGCGGCCGGCTGTCTTCCGAGCAATATGCCGACAATTTTTCCGACCTGCATCCGCCGCTCGATCATCACGAGGCGCTGGTCGAGTCCGATCGCTGCTATTTCTGCTACGACGCGCCGTGCATGAACGCGTGCCCGACGTCGATCGACATCCCGCTATTCATTCGGCAGATCGCGACGGGCAATCCGCTGGGTTCGGCCAAGACGATCTTCGACCAGAATATTCTCGGCGGCATGTGCGCCCGCGTCTGCCCGACCGAGACGCTGTGCGAAGAGGCCTGCGTGCGCGAGGTCGCCGAAGGCAAGCCGGTGCAGATCGGCCGGCTGCAGCGCTATGCCACCGATGTCGCCATGGGCGAGGGCAAGCAGTTCTACAAGCGCGCCGAACCGACCGGGAAGAGCATCGCCGTGGTCGGCGCCGGCCCGGCGGGGCTGGCGGCGGCGCATCGGCTTGCCCGCCACGGCCATGATGTGACGATCCTCGAGGCGCGGCCGAAGGCCGGCGGGCTCAACGAATACGGCATCGCCGCCTATAAGAGCGTCGACGATTTCGCCCAGGCGGAAGTGGACTATGTCACCGCGATCGGCGGCATCGACATCCAGAACGGCAAGGCGCTCGGCCGCGACTTCCAGCTTGCCGACCTGATCCGCAACTACGACGCGGTTTTCCTCGGCATGGGGCTTGGCGGCGTCAACGCGCTGCGCGCCGATGGCGAGGACGCCGACGGCGTCGCCAATGCCGTCGAGTTCATCTCGGAACTGCGCCAGGCGAGCGATCTTTCCGGCCTGCCGGTCGGCCGGCGCGTCGTCGTCATCGGCGGCGGCATGACGGCGATCGACGCCGCGGTGCAGTCGAAGCTGCTCGGCGCCGAAGAAGTGACGATCTGCTACCGGCGCGGCCAGGAGCACATGAATGCTTCAGAGTTCGAGCAGGATCTGGCCGCCGCCAACGGCGTCACCATCCGCCACTGGCTGCAGCCGAAGCGCGTCATTGCCGAGAACGGCAAGGTGTCGGCCATCGAGCTCGAATACACGGCGATGAGCGGCGACAAGCTTGTCGGCACCGGCGAGACGCTGCGGCTCAATGCCGACCAGGTGTTCAAGGCGATCGGCCAGAGCTTCGTGCCGGCGCATCTCAACGGCAGCGCGGAACAGATCGAGCTCGAAGGCGGCCGCATCAAGGTCGATGCCGAAGGCCGCACCTCGCTGGCCAAGGTCTGGGCCGGCGGCGACTGCATCTTCGGCGGCGACGATTTGACTGTCTCGGCAGTGGCGCAGGGGCGCGACGCGGCCGAGAGCATCCACCGGGCACTGGCCTCTAACGGGAGGGCATGAGCATGGCAGACATCCGCAACAATTTCGTCGGCATCAAATCGCCCAACCCGTTCTGGCTGGCCTCGGCGCCGCCGACCGACAAGGCCTACAATGTCGAGCGCGCCTTCAAGGCCGGCTGGGGCGGCGTGGTGTGGAAGACGCTGGGCGAGGAGGGCCCGCCGGTCGTCAACGTCAACGGCCCGCGTTATGGCGCGATCTGGGGCGCCGATCGCCGGCTGCTCGGCTTGAACAATATCGAGTTGATCACCGACCGCGACCTGCAGACCAATCTGCGCGAGATGAAGCAGGTGAAGATGAACTGGCCGGACCGGGCGCTGATCGCCTCGATCATGGTGCCTTGCGTGGAGGAGAGCTGGAAGGCGATCCTGCCGCTGGTCGAGGAGACCGGCGCTGACGGAATCGAGCTCAATTTCGGCTGCCCGCACGGCATGAGCGAGCGCGGCATGGGCTCGGCGGTCGGCCAGGTGCCGGAATATATCGAGATGGTCGTGCGCTGGTGCAAACAGTACACGCGCATGCCGGTCATCACCAAGCTGACGCCCAACATCACCGACATCCGCAAGCCGGCCCGGGCGGCGCATGCCGGCGGCACCGATGCGGTGTCACTGATCAACACCATCAACTCCATCACCGGCGTCGATCTCGACAGTTTCGCGCCGCAGCCGACCATCGACGGCAAGGGCTCGCATGGCGGCTATTGCGGCCCGGCGGTGAAGCCGATCGCCATGAACATGGTGGCCGAGATCGCGCGCGATCCGGAAACGCATGGCCTGCCGATCTCAGGCATCGGCGGCATCACCACCTGGCGCGACGCCGCCGAATTCATGGCGCTCGGCGCCGGCAACGTGCAGGTCTGCACGGCGGCGATGACCTATGGCTTCAAGATCGTACAGGAAATGATCGCCGGACTGGAGAACTGGATGGACGAGAAGGGTCACGCCTCGCTCTCCGACATCATCGGCCGTGCCACGCCCAATGTCACCGACTGGCAGTATCTCAACCTCAACTATGTCGCCAAGGCGCATATCGACCAGGATGCCTGCATCAAATGCGGCCGCTGCCACATCGCCTGCGAGGACACCTCGCATCAGGCGATCACCAGCATGGTCGACGGTGTCAGGCATTTCGAGGTGATCGAAGCCGAATGCGTCGGCTGCAACCTTTGCGTCAATGTCTGTCCGGTGGAGGGCTGCATCACCATGCAGCCGCTGGCCGCCGGCGTGCTCGACCAGCGCACCGGCTTGCCGGTGTCGCCGGTCTACGCCAACTGGACCACGCACCCCAACAATCCGATGGCCAAGGTGGCCGCGGAGTAGGATTGGTTCCTCGCCCCACGTAGTGGGCACAGATCTTCTGTGACTGGCGCGACTGATCAGGCCGAGCCTTGATTGCGACGTGGTTCCCCCAATCCGTCGCTGCTTCGCAGCGCCACCTTTCCCCCCTCCGGAGGGAAAGGAAGGGAGCGTTGCTGGACGAGCGTTGACGGCAAAAAGCTTGGCGCCTTTCCTCTACCCCGTCGATCGGGGGAGAGGTGGCTCGGCGAAGCCGAGACGGAGTGGGGGTCGACCAGCGCTACATAAGACAATGCATGCGCCAAACTGCTATGCACGCTATCGCCAAAGGCCAGGCCGCTTGGAAACGTGTGCATGCCGTAGACGAAGTGGGGAGAGGTGGCCCGGTGAAGCTGGGACGGAGAGGGGTCTTCGGGACGGATGGGAACTAGTCCAGGCTCCTGACCGCCTGTTTATCTTGCTAACACCTCATTCTTCACCGACTCTGAGCTCACAGAAGGCGTCCTCCTCTCCGTCCCGGCTTCGCCGGGCCACCTCTCCCCCGCTTTGCGGGGTGCGAGGAACCCAAGTCCCGCGAAGCGCCAATTCTCCCTCACTCTGTCATTGCGAATCGGCGGGCAATCTTCATTTTTCTATTGCAGATAAAAATTATCCATGATAAAAGATATCGATGATTGGGAGATCTGCACAATGAAACTGGGAGATGGCGTCGAAGCGGCCATCCATTGCGCGGCGACGCTGGCCAGCGTCGATGGCAACAGCACGATGCCGGGCGCGGCGTTGGCTGAGGCGTTTGGTCTGTCGCCGAGTTACCTGCTCAAGCATCTGAACCAGCTCACGGCGGCGCGCATCCTGGAATCGGTGCCGGGGCCGGCGGGCGGCTACAGGCTGGCGCGGGCGGCCGAGCGCATCACGCTGCTCGACATTGTGCTTGCAGTGGAGGGCAGGGAGCCCGCCTTCCGCTGCGGCGAGATCCGCCAGCGCGGCCCGGTCAAGCTCGACGCCTCGGCCTATGTGAAGCCTTGCGGCATCAATGCCGCGATGCTCAAGGCCGAGCGTGCCTACCGGGCGGCACTCGCCGAAGTGAAGCTGTCCGACATCGTGGCGGACTACGCGGCCGAAGGCGATCCGCGATCCTATGCCGCGAGTTGCGCCTTCGTCGAGCGTCACCAGCGGCGCCAGAAATCCGCTTCACCGAAGCAGATTTGAACCTCTAAACCACCCCAAGCCTGAAAGGAAAAAGACGATGAAACCGAGACTGCAGTTCTTTGCCAAGGCGCCGGAAATCATGAAGGCGGTATCGGCGCTCAACAAGGCCGTCGACGAATGCGGGCTGGAAGTGAGCCTCCTGCACCTGATCAAGCTCAGGGCCTCGCAGATCAATGGCTGCTCATATTGTGTCGAAATGCATAGTCGCGAGGCGCGACGCGACGGCGAGACCGAGACCCGGCTCTATCTCGTCGCCGCCTGGAAGGAATCGCCGCTGTTTTCAGAGCGCGAACGAGCCGCCCTTGCATGGACCGAAGCCGTGACGCTGATCGCCGACAATGGCGTATCGGACGAGCTCTACGCCCGCACGCTCGAGCATTTCTCGGAAGAGGAACTGGTCAACCTCTCGGTCGCGCTCGGCATGATCAACACCTGGAACCGGCTGTGCATTCCCTTCCACGCCATTCATCCGATGCCGGCCGCCAAGGCTGCCTGATCGAACGGCTTGGCGCGCGGATAAGAGATCCCCGCGCCTGTTCACGCAGCAAAGCGCAGGCCTCCGTCGCAGGTCAGCACCTGGCCGGTCATGAAGCTGTTCGAGACCAGGAAGGCGATCGCTTCGGCGACGTCCTCGGCGCGACCGATGCGGCCGACCGGCGTCTTGCCGGCATATTCGGCAAACACCGCCTGCCGCTGGTCGTCCGGCAAGAAGTCCCACCAGGGCGTGTCAATGACGCCGGGCGCCACGACGTTGACGCGCAGCGGCTTCAGCTCGACGGCCAGGATCGGTGCGACGGTCAACAGCATGCCGTTGATGGCGCCGATGCCGGCGACGCCGGGCGCGGCGATCTGCGCCGACACAGCCGAGATGAAAGTCACCGATCCAGCTTTGTTCAAGGTCGGCAGGGCCGCCTGCAGGCAGGAGAGTTGCGGCCGGATCTTTTCATCGACGCCGCTGCCGATGTCGGCGAGGTCGAGCGTCGCGAACGATCCCAGTCCCTTGCCGCCGCTGGCGGCGAGAACAAGGTGATCGAACGGCCCGAGGCGCTCGAAGAAATTCCGGACCTCGTCCGGCTTGGTGGCATCGAACGCTGCCTTGCCGACGGTGCCGTCGAGGCTTTTCCAGGCGCTTTTCAGCTTCTCCTCGTTGCGACCGGTGATCGTCACTTTCATCGTGGGGCTGACCAGCCTTTTGGCCGTGGCAAGGCCGATGCCGGACGAGCCGCCGATGATGACGCAATGTTCGATAGTCTCGCTCATGAATGCTTTTCCCTGGATGTTGCGGAAGATTGTCCGATCAGCTCGAGGCTAAGCGCGCGCAGCCGGCGGCGGGCTTTCTCGTCATAGGCCTGGGCGTCGGCGCGCGACTCCCGCTGGCCGTCGAAGTAACGGCCGCTGCGGCCTTCGAGCGCCGGCGATGTTGCCAGGTTGAGAATGGCGTCGGCGCCGGTCTCGACCGAGCTCCATGGCGTGACCCCGGCCTGCCGCACCATCGTTGTGTCCATGTAGCTTGCCGGGTGCAGAGCATTGACCGTGATGCCGGTGCCGTCGAGCTGCTCCGCCAGATCGATGGTGAACAGGATCTGCGCCAGCTTGCTCTGGCAGTATGCGCGCACGCCGCTATAGCCATGCGTCAGCATCACGTCGTCGAAGTCGATCGCCTGCTGGCCGGCCGAGGCGACGTTGACGATGCGCGCCGGCGCGCTTGCCTTGATGAGCGGCAAGAGCTCCGACGTCAGCAGGAAGCCAGCAAGATAGTTGACGGCGAAGCGCAACTCATAGCCGTCGGCGCTGACCTGCCGGCTGGCGGCCTGGCCGCCGGTGCCGACGCCGGCATTGTTGATCAGGACGTCGAGCCGATCGGTCCTGGCGCGCACCGCTTCGGCGAGGCGACGCACCTCGGCAAGCGACGAAAGATCGGCGATGAGAAATTCGGCCTTGCCACCTTTTGCCTTTATGGCGGCAACGGTCGCCTTGCCGCGGCTTTCGTCGCGGCCATGCACCAGCACGCGGGCACCGCCGGCGCCGAGCCGCTCGGCGACCACGCGGCCGACGCCGTCGGTCGAGCCGGTGACGAGAATTGTTTTGTCGTTGAGTTCCATGTCCGGAGCCTCCTTGCGCTGCTCTGAACGCAAAGATGGGACATCGCGCGGGGCGCTAACAGTTCAAACTTTATCCTGGTATCGGTACTGCTATAATAGGCATATGGACGTCATCACTCATTCCCCCGAAGATCACCGCCGGCGCGAGCTCGGCGCCTTCCTGCGGTCCCGCCGCGAAAGGCTTTCGCCGGATACCGCCGGCATCGCCTGCGGCGCGCGGCGGCGCACGCCGGGTCTGCGGCGCGAGGAAGTGGCGATGATCGCCGGCGTCGGCACCACCTGGTACACCTGGCTGGAACAGGGCAGGGACGTGCGGCCTTCGGTCGAGGTGCTGTCGGCTCTCTGCCAGGCGCTGCGGCTCGACGCCGCCGAGCAGCGGCATCTGTTCACGCTCGCTGGCCGCCAGCAGCCCGAGCGGCGCCGCATCGTGCAGGGAAAGGTCGAGGGGCCGTTGCTGCACATGCTGCAGAGCCTGGTTCTGCAGCCCGCCTATGTCGTCGGCCCGCGCTGGGACGTGCTGGCATGGAATGACGCGGCCGTCGCCATTTTCGGTGATTACGGCCTGCTGGAGGGCGATGCCCGCAACATCATCCACGGCGTGTTCACCGATCCGCACCGGCGCCACCTTTTGGTGGATTGGGAGCAGCTGGCGCGCGCGACCCTTGCCGCGTTCCGCGCCGAGAGCGCGAAATACACCGGCGATCCGGATTTCGAGCGGCTGATCGAGTTGATGATGCGCTCAAGCCCCGAGTTCCGCGAATGGTGGCCGCAGCGCGATGTGGTGCATCGGCTCTCCGGCCTGAAGCATCTGCGGCATTCGATCGCCGGCGCGATGACGTTCGAGCATATGAGCCTGTCGATCGACGACGGCTCGGACATGCGGCTGATCGTCTACACGCCGCTGGCGGAGCAGAACTCGGTGGTGAAATTGCGCAAGCTGCTCGAGGGGCTTCCAACCGAGCGGCGCAGCGCGTGAGGTCCCCTCGACTTCGTCATCCACGGGCGGAGCGGGAGCGAAGCGGACGCGGAGACCCGAGGATCCATTCCGTTACTTTTGCCGTGGGTGCAGCGGTGCAGAATTCTGGACGGTAGCGGCGCTCCGAGGTCACGGAATGGATCCTCGGGTCTGCGCCGCGTCGCTTCGCTCCTTGCTCCGCCCGTGGATGACGAAGTGATGGGCGCCGCGGCCAATCTCCAAGGTCAGCAAAAACAACACGGCGGACAAGTTGGCCCCACATACGGGTCCACCTGCTAGGCCATTTTGTCGACGCTAGCCCTTCGGCTTCAGCCCATCCAGGAACAGCTGCTCCAGAAACCGCGCTGCGTCCTCGAAGCGGCCGTCGCCGCCGCGGTCGGCGCCGAGCACGGCGCGGACCTGGACGTCGAAATCGGCATAGTGCTGCGTCGTCGCCCAGATCGAGAAGATCAGGTGCCAGGGATCGGTGCGGGCGATCTTGCCGGCGCGCATCCAGCCCTTGATGACGGCGGCCTTCTCGTCGACCAGCGTCTTCAGCTCGCCCTCCAGCATCGGCTTGATGCGCGGCGCGCCCTGCAGGATCTCGTTGGCGAACAGCCGGCTTTCGCGCGGAAAATCGCGCGCCATCTCCAGCTTCCTGCGGATATAGCTCCTGAGCTCCGTCAGCGGATCGCCGATGTCGTCAAGCTCGCGCAATGGCGCCAGCCAGGTGTCGAGCAGACGCTGCATCAACGTCTCGTGAATGTCCTCCTTGCGGCGGAAGTAATAGAGAAGGTTGGGCTTCGACATGCCGGCGGCTTCGGCGATCTGGTCGATGGTCGAGCCGCGAAACCCGTTGGCGGAGAAGACTTCGAGCGCGGCTTCCAGGATCAGCTCGCGCTTTTCCTGCTGGATGCGGGTGCGGCGGGGAGCGGAGCCTTCCATCGCCGCCGTCATCCTGGCCGGCCGTCTTTGCGCCGGCTCTCTGGACCAATTGTCTGGACCAGTTTTTCCTTGGGCTGTGGAGCGCGCTTTTTATGCCGCATTTCCGCTAGTAATCCCCTGACCGCCGACAGGCGGTGCTAACGTTTGTCCAACCGGTCAAAAATTTGCGTAGCACGAAAACGCAGCAAAGACCAAGCGTTGGCCGCACCGAAACACGCTTACAAGGGGAAGTCCTGGTCATGTCCAACCGGCTGAAAGTCACGCCGAACGATCTCAGCGCATTTTGGATGCCGTTCACGGCAAACCGGCAGTTCAAGCAGGCGCCGCGCATGTTCGTGTCCGCCAAGGACATGCACTACACCACCAGCGACGGCCGCAAGGTGCTCGACGGCACCGCGGGCCTGTGGTGCGTGAACGCCGGCCACTGCCGGCCGAAGATCACCGAGGCGATCCAGAACCAGGCTGCCGAGCTCGACTACGCGCCGGCCTTCCAGATGGGCCACCCGATCGTGTTCGAGCTGGCGAACCGCCTGGTCGATATCGCGCCCAAGGGCATGGACCATGTCTTCTTCACCAATTCAGGATCGGAATCGGTGGACACCGCGCTCAAGATGGCGATCGCCTATCACCGCGTTCGCGGCGAGGGCTCGCGCACCCGTCTGATCGGCCGCGAGCGCGGCTATCACGGCGTCAATTTCGGCGGCATCTCGGTCGGCGGCATCGTCTCCAACCGCAAGATGTTCGGCACACTGCTCGGCGGCGTCGACCACCTGCCGCACACGCATCTGCCGGAGAAGAACGCCTTCTCGAAGGGCGTGCCGGAGCATGGCGCCGAGCTCGCCAATGAGCTGGAGCGTCTCGTCACCTTGCATGACGCCTCGACCATCGCTGCCGTCATCGTCGAGCCGGTCGCCGGCTCCACCGGCGTCATCCTGCCGCCGAAGGGCTACCTGCAGAAGCTTCGGGAAATCTGCACGAAGCACGGCATATTGTTGATTTTCGATGAAGTGATCACCGGCTTCGGCCGCCTCGGCACGCCGTTCGCTGCGGACTATTTCGGGGTCACGCCGGACATCATGACCACCGCCAAGGGCGTCTCCAACGGCGTCATCCCGATGGGCGCGGTGTTCGTCAAGAAGGAGATCCACGACGCCTTCATGACCGGCCCGGAGCACATGATCGAGTTCTTCCACGGCTACACCTATTCGGGCAATCCGATCGCCTGCGCCGCGGCGCTCGGCACGCTCGACACCTACAAGGAAGAAGGCCTTTTGACCCGCGGCGAGGAGCTGGCGCCTTACTGGGAGGACGCGCTGCATTCGCTCAAGGGCGAGCCGCATGTCGTCGATATCCGCAACATCGGCCTGATCGGCGCGATCGAGCTGGCGCCGATCGCCGGCAGCCCGACCAAGCGGGCCTTCTCAGCCTTCGTCAAGGCGTTCGAACGCGGCGCGCTGATCCGCACCACCGGCGACATCATCGCGCTGTCGCCGCCGCTGATCATCACCAAGGGCCAGATCAACGAACTCATCGACCATGTGCGTGAGGTGCTGAGGTCGATCGACTGACAAGCCGGAGCGGACACTCTGCCGTGGAGGGAGGGTGTCCGCGAAGCCGCCGGCTGAGGTCGACGCCGCAGCGCCGACCTTCGGTGCGAGTCAGGCCGGCTGCGCGCCAATGCCGGTCAGGATCACCCGCTTGATGTTTTCCTTGGCTTCCCGCCATTGCCGGTCGGAGAGCGACTTGCCGCCGTTCAGCGTCTCGATCTGGTGGCCGAAATCGGCGTAATGCTGGGTCGTGGCCCAGAGCATGTAGAGGAGATGACGCGGGTCGACCGGGTCCATCTTGCCCTCCTCGATCCAGCGCCTGATGATCTCGACGCGACCGTCGGTCCATTCGCGCAGCGTCGATTCCATATAGTCCTGAAGCACGGGCGCGCCGTGCATGACTTCCGAGGCCCAGACCTTCGAGCCGTCCGGGTGGCGACGCGATATTTCCATCTTGGCGTCGATATAGGCGCTGATGCCGTCTACCGGGCCGCGCGCCGCGTCGAAGCAATTGGCCGCCTGCAGCCAGATCTCGAAAATGTTCTGGACGACGGACCGGTAGAGCTCTTCCTTGGTGGCGAAATAATAGTGGAGATTTGCCTTTGGCAGTCCCGCCAGATCGGCGATCAGCTGCATCGTGGCGCCGCCGAACCCGGCTTCCGCAAACACCTTTTCGGCGGCGAGCAGAATTGCTTTTTCATTCTCCCGCCTTATGTCCTGCCGCCGCATGGGACGGGTGGATTCGCTCATGTCTCCCCCAAGATTCTCGTTGACCGCTTGGTCAGCTTGTGTAGTCTGAAAGCTGACCATACGGTCAGGATGCAAACCACTCAAGGGGCGACAAGACCCCTGGTGAAAATGGGAACCGCAAATGGCCGCACCTGGTGAAAATCTGCGAGTGAATTCAGACCGCTTGTGGGATTCCATCATGGAGATGGCGAAGATCGGCCCCGGCATTGCCGGCGGCAACAATCGTCAGACACTGACCGATTCCGACAAGCAAGGCCGCGAGCTGTTCAAGTCCTGGTGCGATGAGGCCGGGCTCACCATGGGCGTGGATCAGATGGGCACCATGTTCATGACGCGGGCTGGCACCGATCCGGACGCGCTGCCGGTCTATGTCGGCTCCCATCTCGACACCCAGCCGACCGGCGGCAAATATGACGGCGTGCTCGGCGTACTTTCCGGCCTGGAGGTGGTGCGCTCGCTCAACGATCTCGGCATCAAGACCAGACATCCGATCGTCGTCACCAACTGGACGAACGAGGAGGGCGCTCGTTTCGCGCCGGCGATGCTCGCCTCGGGCGTGTTCGCCGGCGTGCACACCCAGGAATATGCCTATGCCCGCAAGGATCTCGACGGCCTGACCTTCGGCGACGAGCTGAAGCGGATCGGCTGGGTGGGCGACGAGACGGTCGGCGCGCGCAAGATGCACGCCTATTTCGAATACCATATCGAGCAGGGCCCGATCCTCGAAGCCGAGAACAAGCAAATCGGCGTGGTGACCCACTGCCAGGGCCTGTGGTGGCTGGAGTTCACGCTGACCGGCAGGGAAGCGCATACCGGCTCGACGCCGATGAACATGCGCGTCAATGCAGGCCTTGCCATGGCGCGCATCCTGGAGATGGTGCAGACGGTCGCCATGGAGAACCAGCCCGGCGCCGTCGGCGGGGTGGGCCAAGTGAAGTTCTCGCCCAATTCCCGGAACGTCCTGCCAGGCACGGTGGTCTTCACCGTCGACATCCGCTCGCCGGACCAGGCCAAGCTCGACGGCATGCGCGCCCGCATCGAAAAGGAAGCGCCGAAGATCTGCGAGGCGCTTGGCGTGAAATGCTCGGTCGAGGCGGTCGGCCATTTCGACCCGGTGACCTTCGATCCGACGCTGGTCGGCCGCGTGCGCACAGCCGCCGAAAAGCTCGGTTACAGCCATATGAATATCATCTCCGGCGCCGGCCACGACGCCTGCTGGGCGGCCAAGGTGGCACCGGCGACCATGGTCATGTGCCCCTGCGTCGGCGGCCTCAGCCACAACGAGGCCGAGGACATCTCCAAGGAATGGGCGGCGGCGGGCGCCGATGTGCTGTTCCATGCGGTGGTCGAGACAGCTGGAATCGTTGGATGACCGCCTAGACCAGTCACCTCGCAACGCCGCTCGCAAAGAAGCGCGAAAGAACAGGGGAACAGATATGACCAAAGTCATCCGGAACGGCACCATCGTGACCGCCGACCGTACCTGGAAGGCCGACGTGCTGATGCAGCATGGCAAGATCGTCGCCATCGGCTCCAACCTGCACGGCGACCATGAGTTCGACGCCACGGGCTGCTATGTCATGCCGGGCGGCATCGATCCGCATACCCATCTCGAAATGCCGTTCATGGGCACTTATTCGGCCGACGATTTCGAATCCGGCACGCGCGCCGCGCTCTCCGGCGGCACGACGATGGTGGTCGATTTCTGCCTGCCGGCGCCGCAGCAATCGCTGCTGGAAGCGCTGCAGATGTGGGACAACAAGACCTCGAAAGCATCCTGCGACTATTCCTTCCATATGGCGATCACCTGGTGGGGCAAGCAGGTGTTCGACGAGATGGCTCAAGTCGTCGACCGGGGCATCACCTCGTTCAAGCATTTCATGGCCTATAAGGGCGCGCTGATGGTCGACGACGACGAGATGTACTCGTCGTTCCAGCGTTGCGCCGATCTCGGCGCGCTGCCGCTGGTCCATGCCGAGAATGGCGACGTGGTCGCAGCGCTCTCGCAGAAGCTTTTGGCCGCCGGCAACAATGGTCCGGAGGGACATGCCTATTCGCGGCCGCCGGAAGTGGAGGGCGAGGCGACAAACCGCGCCATCATGATCGCCGACATGGCGGGCGTGCCGCTCTATGTCGTGCATGTCTCCTGCGAGCAGAGCCACGAGGCGATCCGTCGCGCCCGGCAGAAGGGCATGCGGGTGTTCGGCGAGCCGCTGATCCAGCACCTGACGCTCGACGAGACCGAGTATTTCAACAAGGACTGGGACCATGCGGCGCGCCGGGTGATGAGCCCGCCTTTCCGCAGCAAGTGGCACCAGGATTCGCTGTGGGCAGGCCTGCAGGCCGGCTCGCTGCAGGTGGTGGCGACCGACCATTGCTCCTTCACCACAAGCCAAAAGCGCAACGGCATCGGCGACTTCACCAAGATCCCGAACGGCACCGGCGGGCTCGAGGACCGTTTGCCGGTTCTGTGGACGCGAGGCGTCAACACCGGGCGGCTGACGATGAACGAGTTCGTCGCGGTAACCTCGACCAACATCGCCAAGATCCTCAACATGTATCCGAAGAAGGGCGCGATCGTCGAAGGCGCCGACGCCGACATCGTCGTGTGGGATCCGAAGCGCAAGAAGACGATCTCGGCCAAGAACCAGCAGTCGGTGATCGACTACAACGTCTTCGAAGGCGTCGAGGTGACCGGTCTGCCGCGCTTCGTCTTCTCGCGCGGCGAGCTGTCGATCGAGGAAGCGGAGGTGAAGGCCAAGACCGGCCATGGCGAGTTCGTCGCCCGCGAGCCGAACGCCGCGGTCAACCGGGCGCTGTCGACCTGGAAGGAGATTTCCGCGCCGCGCAAGGTCGAGCGAACCGGCATTCCGGCCACCGGGGTCTGACCATGCGGGCTCTTCATCTTGCGATCACGGCGGCCGTGATACTTGCCGCCGGCCAGGCTCTTGCCGCCGGCATCGACCTCAGCAAGCCCTATGGCGACAAATATGGCTGCATCAACCGGAACGGCCAGCAGGTCGCTGCCGACAAGATGCTGCTTTTGACCGACAAGGAACTGATCACGGCGGCCAGCGCCTGCACCTTCAGCGACCGCCAAGCGCGGGCCGATGGATCGCTGGTGGTGACGGCAAAATGCGAGGCTGAGGGCGAAGAGGGACAGCCGACCAGGTTCACCATCAAGCGCAGCGTGAAGAACGCGAAGAAGCTGGTGGTGGCTGACGAAGACGGCAATGTGATGGGCGAAGTCGCGCGATGCAAATGACGGTCATCCCGTCAGGGTCAAGCGACGAGGCCATCCAGTTCCGGCAGCAGCACGACGCTTTCCTGCTCGTTGGGATCGGTGCGGGCGATGACCGCGGAGGAGGGCGCCCCGCTCAGATTGGCGGGCAGATGCGGCACGCCCGCCGGAATGTAGAAGAGGTCGCCGGCCTTGACGACGGTGTGGTGTTCGAGCCGGTCGCCGTACCAGGTGTGGACTTCACCGGAGAGCACGTAGATGGCCGTCTCGTGGCTTTCATGCATGTGCGCCTTGGCGCGCGCGCCGGGCGGCATGGTGAGAAGATGCATGCAGATGCCGGAGGAGCCGACGGTTTCGGCGGCGATGCCAGCGAAATAGCTCAGCCCCTGCTTGCCTTGATAGGTGCTTTCGGGGCGAACGAGACGACAGGTGGGTTTAGGCGACATCGGCAAGGCTCCGGGCGGCGTCGATCGGGTGGGACAGGACGAGTGGAAAGCAACGCTATCATAAAATCAACCGGATTGCGGACAGCGCGGCAGCGGCTGCGAAAGGCAGGCTGTAGCCAATGACCGAACAGCCGCCAGCCGTCGTCTCGGCAAGCAAGCTCGGCCTCACCTTCCAGACCAATGACGGTCCGGTGCAGGCGCTGTCCAATGTCGATCTGACCATCGGCAAGGGCGAATTCGTCTCCTTCATCGGCCCGTCCGGCTGCGGCAAGACCACCTTGCTGCGCGTCATCGCCGATCTCGAGAAGGCGACCGCCGGGGCGATCTCCGTCAACGGCATGACGCCGGAGCAGGCGCGCGAGAAACGCGCCTATGGCTATGTCTTCCAGGCGGCGGCCTTGTTCCCGTGGCGCACGATCGAGCGCAACGTGGCGTTGCCGCTGGAGATCATCGGCCTCAGCCAAGTCGAGCAGGCGGAGCGCATCAAGCGCACGATGGAGTTGGTCAACCTTTCCGGCTTCGAGAAGAAATACCCCTGGCAGCTTTCCGGCGGCATGCAGCAGCGCGCCTCGATCGCGCGTGCTCTCGCCTTCGATGCGGACCTGCTCTTGATGGACGAGCCGTTCGGCGCGCTTGACGAGATCGTGCGCGACCATCTGAACGAGCAGCTGCTCGATCTCTGGGCGCGGACCAACAAGACGATCTGCTTCGTCACCCATTCGATACCCGAGGCGGTCTATCTGTCGACGCGCATTGTCGTGATGTCGCCGCGGCCAGGCCGCGTCACCGACATCATCGAATCGACGCTGCCGAGAGAGCGGCCGCTCGACATCCGCGAGACGCCTGAATTCCTGGCGATCGCCGCACGGGTGCGGGATGGCTTGAGGGCAGGGCATAGCTATGATGATTGAGGGGCGGGAGGATGAGCTCTCTCCTCTCCCCTCCGGGGAGAGGGTCGCCGCGCAGCGGCCGGGTGAGGGGACGGCCACTCGCGCCTTCGTCATCCTAGGGCGGAACAGGCGCGCCACCCCGCGTGTTAAGGAAGTCGGCCATCGCGATTTCGTCATCCTAGGGCGTAGCGACGCGAAGCGGAGCGCAGACCCTAGGATCCATTCCGTAATGCTGGTCGAAGGGCGTAAGCGGCTCAGAATACCCGACGAGCAGAGCGTGGCGCAGGGAGCTGTATTCTGGAACGTTGCGGAGCTCAGAAGTAACGGAATGGATCCTAGGGTCTGCGCCGCGTCGCTTCGCTCCTTGCTCCGCCCTCGGATGACGAAAAATACCCGCGCCGCAGCACTCCAGTCGAACGTGCCCGGCCTTCGCTTCGCTCCGGCCACCCTCTCCCCGTGGGGGAGAGGAGAAGGGCAGCGCTAGATGGACACCTTCCGCTCGAAAATCATGCCCGTCACCAGCATCCTCGCCGGCGTGGTGGTGCTCTGGTACGTCTTCGCCGTCATCCTCAACGCGCCGTTCCAGCGCGATCTCGACGCCAGAGCCAAGGAAACCCCCGGCGCCGTCGAATTCATCGGCAAGACGCTGGCGCAGCCGAAGCCGACGCTGCCGGCGCCGCATCAGGTGGCTGTGAATTTCTTCGAAAACACTTTTCTGCGGTCCGTCACCTCGAACCGCAGCCTGGTCTACAACGCCTGGGTGACGCTGTCCTCGACGCTGCTCGGGTTTGCCTTCGGCACGGCGCTTGGCATCGTCATTGCGGTGGGTATCGTGCATGTGGCGACGCTCGACCGCAGCCTGATGCCATGGATCATCGCTTCGCAGACCATTCCGATCCTGGCGGTGGCGCCGATGATCATCGTAGTGCTGGCGGCGATCGGCATCACCGGCCTGATTCCCAAGGCGCTGATCTCGACCTATCTGTCGTTTTTCCCGGTCGCCGTCGGCATGGTGAAAGGCCTGCGTTCGCCCGAGCTCATGCATCTCGACCTGATGCACACCTATAATGCCAGCGCCTCGCAAACCTTCTGGAAGCTGCGGGTACCGGCCTCGGTGCCATTCCTGTTTACGTCGATGAAGGTGGCGGTGGCGGCAAGCCTCGTCGGCGCCATCGTCGGCGAATTGCCGACGGGTGCGGTCGCCGGCATCGGCGCGAAGCTGCTTGCGGGCGCCTATTACAGCCAGACCATTGATATCTGGTCGGCGCTGGTCGCGGGGTCCGTCGTCGCGGCGCTGCTGGTGATGGTCGTGAGCATCGCCGGACGCCTGGTCGACCGCGCCATGGGCGGGAGGCCGGCATGAATTGGCTGAAGCCATCATGGCAATCGGTGCTGGCAATCCTGCTTTGTCTCATCGCCTTTGCGCTTGGCGCAATTACGAAGCCGGAGGCAGCCGCGCTGGCGGAGCCGGCCGCAACGCTGGCCTATCCCCATATGGGCGCCAAGGGGCTGATCATCGGGCTGCTGCTCATTGCGGCGCTGGTCTCGACCTTAAGGCTGACGCCGGTCGTTGAGGCCATCGTGCTCTTCGTCGGCGCCCATGCCGCAGCCTGGCTCTTAGTCAAAGGCATAGCCGGTTTCGAGGGCACGGCGCTGGCGCCATATTTCCTGCTGCTTGCTGCTGCCTGGCTGCTTGCCTGGCGCTGCGTTGCCTTGCTCTCCTGGTTGCGTCCGAGCGGGAGCGTCGCAAGGAACGCGCTGCGCCTGATCGTCCCGGCGATCTTCGGTGCCTGGATCCTGATCATCTGGGAAGCGGTGACACGCGGTGCCGGCATCCCCTTCATCCTCTTGCCGCCGCCGAGCGCCATTGGCGCGCGGATCGCCAACTCGCTGCCGATCCTGGGATCGGATGTGCGGCAGACGATCTTCAAGGCGGTGCTCATCGGCTATGTCGTCGGCAATCTCGCCGGCTTCGCCGTTGCTATCCTGGCCGACCGTGTGCCGTTCCTGCGGCGCGGCCTGCTGCCGATCGGCAATATGGTTTCGGCGCTGCCGATCATCGGCGTGGCGCCGATCATGGTCATGTGGTTCGGCTTCGACTGGCCGTCCAAGGCCGCTGTCGTCATCATCATGACCTTCTTCCCGATGCTGGTGAATACGGTGGCGGGCCTTGCCGCATCCGGGCATATGGAGCGCGACCTGATGCGCACTTATGCATCGGGCTATTGGCCGACCTTGCTCAAGCTCAGGCTGCCGGCGGCCATGCCGTTCATCTTCAACGCGCTGAAGATCAACTCGACGCTGGCGCTGATCGGCGCCATCGTCGCGGAGTTCTTCGGAACGCCAGTGGTCGGCATGGGATTCCGCATCTCGACGGAAGTCGGGCGGATGAACATCGACATGGTGTGGGCCGAAATCGCAGTTGCAGCACTGGCGGGTTCGGTCTTTTATGGCGTGGTCGCTCTCATCGAGAGAGCCGTCACGTTTTGGCATCCCTCTGTCCGAGGTGGATAGGGGCGGTGGGTTTGGGTGCTAACTTCAGAGGGTAATAAGATGAAAAGACTGCTGATTTCTGCTCTGGCCGGCGCCATGTCGCTGGCCGCCTTCCAGGCGATGGCCGCCGACAAGGTGACACTGCAATTGAAATGGGTCACGCAGGCCCAGTTCGCCGGCTATTATGTCGCCAAGGCCAAGGGCTTCTATGACGCCGAAGGCCTCGACGTCGACATCAAGCCGGGCGGCCCGGACATTGCGCCCGAGCAGGTGATCGCCGGCGGCGGCGCCGACGTCATCGTCGACTGGATGGGCGGCGCGCTCGCGGCCCGCGACAAAGGCGTGATGCTCGTCAACATCGCCCAGCCGTTCAAGAAGGCGGGCATGGAACTGGTCTGCCCCAAGAACGGCCCGATCAAGACGGAAGCCGACTTCAAGGGTCATACGCTGGGCGTCTGGTTCTTCGGCAACGAATATCCGTTCTACGCCTGGATGAACAAGATCGGCCTCAAGACCGATGGCGGCCCCGACGGCGTGACCGTGCTCAAGCAGAGTTTTGACGTGCAGCCGCTGATCCAGAAGCAGGCCGACTGCATCTCGGTGATGACCTATAATGAATACGGTCAGGTGCTGGACGCTGGCTACAAGCCGGAAGACCTGGTCGTGTTCAACTACTCCGCGATGGGCAACGACCTTCTGGAGGACGGGCTCTACACGCTCGAGGACAAGCTCAAGGATCCGGCCTTCGAGGACAAGATGGTGCGCTTCGTGCGCGCCTCGATGAAGGGCTGGAAATACGCCACGGAGAACACCGACGAGGCGGCCGAGATCGTCGTGGACGCCGGCGGCCAGGACGAGAACCACCAGAAGTTCATGATGAAGGAAGTGGCCAAGCTGGTCGACAATGCCGACGGCAAGCTGATCCCGGCCGCTTACGAGCGCACCGCCAAGGCGCTGCTGGACCAGAAGATCATCAGCAAGGAGGCGAGCGGCGCCTACACGACCGCGATCACCGACAAGGCGATCAAGTAAGGTCCGCTCTCAGCGCGGAAGTTGGAAAGGGGCGGGCGACCGCCCCTTTCTCGTTGCCCCGCGGTAAAATAACCGTGTGCGCCGGGATACATCGGGCCGCTCAGCCGTTGATTGGCGCATCCGCGCGTCGGGGAGCCGCGAAGGATGCTGCAATCAACGGAGGTTCTTCATGCGCATCCTATCCGTGCCGATGCTTTCGGCCTTGGCCGTTTCGACCGCCTTCCTTCTTGCATCGCCGGCCATGGCCGAGATGGTGAAGTACAAGGCGACGCTCGACGGCAGTCAGCAGAGTCCGCCCGTCACCACCAAGGGCAAGGGAACCGCCACACTCACCTTCGACACCACCAGCAAGAAGCTCAGCTGGAACGTCAAATATTCCGGCCTCAGCGGGCCTGCCGTGGCCGCCCACATCCACGGCCCGGCGGATATGGGCGCAAACGCGGACCCGGTCATCCCGTTCAAGAAGCTGAAGAGCCCGATCAAGGGATCGGCGACGTTGACCGACGCGCAGGCAGCCGATCTGGAAGCCGGCAAATACTACGTCAACGTCCACACCGCCAAGAACAAGGACGGTGAGATCCGCGGCCAGATCGAGAAGGCGATGTAAAGACGCAAAAGGGGCGGTTCACCGCCGCTTTTGTCGTGCAGCCGGCAGAAAGGCAGCAGGCTGCCTTACGCCTTGTCGCGGATCTGCGTCAGCGTGCGGGTCGGCGTGATCGCTTCGGGATCGAGCTTGATCTCGACGATCGCCGGCTTGCCGCTGGCGCGCGCGCGTTCGAAGGCCGGCGCGAAGTCGGCGGTTTTTTCCACCGTCTCGCCATGGCCGCCATAGGCGCGGGCGAGCGCCGCGAAGTCAGGGTTCTTGAGGGTGGTGGCGACGACGCGGCTTGGATATTCCCGCTCCTGATGCATGCGGATCGTGCCGTAAATGCCGTTGTTGACGACGATCACGACGATCGGCAGATCATACTGGACAGCCGTCGCGAACTCCTGGCCGTTCATCAGGAAGCAGCCGTCGCCGGCGAAGGCAACCACAGTGCGATCCGGGAACAGCGACTTGGCGGCGACCGCCGCGGGCGTGCCGTAGCCCATCGAGCCGGACGTGGGCGCCGCCTGCGTGCCGAAGCGGCGCGAGCGGTAGAAGCGATGCACCCAGGTGGCATAGTTGCCGGCGCCATTGGTGAGGATGGCATCTTCCGGCAGAACCTTTCCGAGGTAGTCCATGATCGGGCCCATCTGGACAGCGCCCGGGCCGGTCTGCGGCGGCGTCGACCATTCGAGATAGGCGGCGTGCGCCTTTTCCGTCTCGGCCGCCCAGGCAGGCTTGGCCGTTGGCTTGCGCCTGGCGAAAGCCTCGACAAAAGCGGCGGGCGACGCGTTAATCGCTATCGTCGGCCGGTAGACGCGGCCGAGCTCGCCGGCATCGGCATGAACATGCACCAGCGCCTGGTCGGGGTAGGGACTCTTCAGCAGCGTGTAGTCGGAAGACGGCATCTCGCCAAGGCGGCCGCCGATCAAGAGCACGACGTCGGCCTGCTTGATCCGCTCCGCCAGCTTGGGATTGATGCCGATGCCGACATCGCCGGCATAATTCGCATGCAGATGGTCGAACAGCATCTGGCGGCGGAAGGAGCAGCCGACCGGCAGCGACCAGGCCTCGGCGATCTGGCGTAAATGCGCCACCGCTTCCTCGTTCCAGCGCGTGCCGCCGAGGATGACGAACGGCCGCTTGGCGTTGCTCAGCAACATCTCCAGCGCGTCGAGCTCGGCTTCGCCCGGGCGCGTCTCGACCGGCGTGTACGGCAGCGCTTCCGGAGCCTCGACCTCGCTGGTCAGCATGTCCTCGGGCAGCGAGATAACCACCGGGCCGGGACGGCCGGACGTCGCCACAGCGAAGGCGCGCGTGACGAATTCGGGGATGCGCGCGGCATCGTCGATCTCGACCACCCATTTGGCGATGTCGCCGAAGAAGCGCTTGTAGTCGACCTCCTGGAAGGCCTCGCGCTCCTTGGCGTGGCTGGCGACCTGGCCGATAAACAGGATCATCGGCACCGAATCCTGCATGGCGATATGGACGCCGGCCGAAGCATTGGTGGCGCCGGGGCCGCGGGTGACGAAGCAGATGCCGGGCTTGCCGGTCAGCCGACCCTGGCAGTCGGCCATCATCGCAGCACCCCCTTCCTGGCGGCATACGATGGTGCGGATCGAAGAGTCGTGCAGCGCGTCGAGGACGGCGAGATAGGATTCGCCCGGAACGCAGAAGATGCGGTCGGTGCCGTTCGCTTCCAGCGCCTCGACGATCAGTTGTCCGCCGGTCTTCATTTTGCTCTCTCCAATTCGGCAAGGATTTCGTCCGTGTGCTCGCCAAGGCGCGGCGAGGGGCGTTCATAGACGAGCGGCGTGCCCGACATCACCATCGGCGCGCGCACCGAAGGCAGGCGATTGCCGTGGCCGTCGTCGAGATCGAGCCGCATGCCGCGCGCGATGGTCTGTGGGTCGTCGAACATCTGGCCAATGGTGTTGATCGGGCTTGCCGGCACGCCGGCAGCCTCGAGCTTCGCCAACAGCGGATCGCGGTCCCAGGTGCTCAGCGTCGCGATGATCAGCTCGCGCAGCTTGGCGCGATTGGCGACGCGGGCGGGATTGGTGGCGAAATCCGGATTGGCGGGCAGATCGGTCAGCCCGACCGCCGCGCAGAACTTGCCGAACTGGCCGTCATTGCCGACCGCCAGGATGATGTGGCCGTCCCTGACCGGCAGCACCTCGTAAGGGGCGATGTTCATATGCGCATTGCCCATCTGCACCGGCGACTTGCCGGAAATCAGATAATTGAGGTTCTGGTTGCCGAGCGCTGAGATCTGGCTGTCGAAGAGCGCCATGTCGATATGCTGGCCCTCACCGGTCTTTTCGGCGTGGCGCAGTGCTGCCTGGATGGCGATCACCGAATAGAGGCCGGTGAAGAGATCCGAGATGGCGACGCCGGCCTTCTGCGGCTCGCGGCCGGGCTCGCCGGTGATCGACATCATGCCGGCCATGGCCTGGATGATGAAATCGTAGCCGGCGCGCGGCGCGTAGGGACCGTCCTGGCCAAAGCCGGTGATCGAGCAATAGACGAGGCCCGGATTGATCGCCTTCAGGCTCTCGTAGTCGAGGCCGTATTTCTTCAGGCCGCCGAGCTTGAAGTTCTCGATCAGCACGTCGGCGGTGGCGACCAGCTTGCGCAGCGTCTCGGCACCGTCGGGCTTGGAGAAATCGACGGCGATGGAACGCTTGCCGCGATTGCAGGAGTGATAATAGGCGGCCGACAGGTTCTCGCCGTCATGGCTCATGACGAAGGGCGGACCCCATTTGCGGGTATCGTCGCCGCCATCGGGGCTCTCGACCTTGATGACATCGGCGCCGAGATCGGCGAGCAACTGTCCGGCCCAGGGACCGGCCAGGATGCGGGCGAGCTCGATAACGCGGATGCCTTTCAGCGGAGGTTCGGCCATGGATCACCGTAATGGGGTCGGAAACGCAGGCTCTATCAACAGCAGCCGCACCTGTCACGGCCCTTGCAGTGGGCCAAGCCGGATCAGGATTTGAGCACGCTGTCCGCCCAAGCGACGAAATCATTCATGACGGCATCGCGATTGATATCGTTCAGGCTTTCATGGCGGGTTTCCGGGTAAACCTTTGAAACCAGATTCGAAAAGCCCATGGCCTGCATGCGCGTTGCCAGGTGATGGACCGCCTTGCCGTAGTCCGACGCAGGGTCCTTCTCGCCACCGACAAGGTTGATGAAGAGATCGCGGCGGACGCCGGTGAAGCTGGAATCCTTGCCGGCGTGAAGCGCCATGTCGACTACGTCGCGCCACATCGAGACCGACGCATCCCAGCCGCAGAGCGGGTCGGCGATATATTTGTCGACCTCGACCGGGTCGCGCGACAGCCAGTCGAACGGGGTCCGGTGATTTGGCACCGCCTTGCCCCAAGCCTGGAAGGTGAGCTTGGGCAGAAGCCGCGACGGCACGTCTGAGCCGAGCCGCATCCGCTCCCAGCCTAGAATGCCAAGCGCCAGTTGCCCGAGCCGGCCTTGCGAGAAATTGCCGTTCCAGATCGCGGCGGCATGGACACGCCCGGAATGGCGCAGGACAAAGTTCAGCGCCACCGAGGCGCCCAGCGAATGTCCAAAGGCGATCACCGGCAAGCCGGGATGCTCGGCCGCGATCAGGTCGTGCACGGCCTCGACATCGGCGATCACCTTGGCGATGCCGTCGCTATCGGCGAATTTGCCGAGCGGCGCGTCGGGCGCCTTCGTCGCGCCATGGCCACGATGGTCATGGGCATAGACATGGAATCCGCGCGGCGCGAGATAATCGGCAAAGCGGGCATAACGCGCCGCGTGCTCGGCCAGTCCATGGTTGATCTGGACCACGGCGCGTGGCTTCGCCTCCGCGTGTTTCACATAGAGGTTGAGGTCGGCCCCGGTCGGTGAGGCCAGGCTGGTCTTTCTGTCAAATGGCATGTGTCGCTCCCTCGGCGACTGTTGGGCGCGGCGTTTGCCGGCGTCAAGAGGATGAGCGCGCTTGCCATCGTGCTACGCCGGCGTTTCGGAAACCCTTCGCGATGTCGAATGGATTGTCAGCTTGATCGACGCCCGTGCCGAAGCGCCGAGACGGCCCGCGACCTGCAAGAAAAAGGCCCCGGCCTTGTGAGCCGGGGCTGGACTGGTCTAGAATAGATCAAGCTGTGAGGACGGCGAGACGCCGGGGAACTTCATCCCGGTGTTGATCTCACTTACGCGGCCCTGGTTGATCCGGAAACGGGCAGCGATATCGTGCTGCGTCATTCCGAGGTTGAGCAGGTGCTTGATTTTTGCCGCCATTTCCGGGGTAACGTCCGGAGAACGACGGCGGCGCGGGAATGGGACAATATTGTCCTCAGTCATGTGCGCTTTTCCTTGTTCAGCGCGCACTATCCGAGTTGAAAGGCCGTCAGACTCGCTGTATAAACTCCGAGTCAACGGGAGGCTTATATAGCTTCTTTCGACCTTGCCTGACTCGGATAGCAATCGACTTCAGGCTAGTCATGAAAGGCGGGTTCGCATTCGCACTGCGGCCCGCCTTTTTGCTGCCCCGAATCAGTTCGGTTCAGCAGTCTTCACAATTACCAAAAGTCCACACGGAATCCGAGTCGATTTGTCGCAGCCCGCGGCCAAGTTGTGTGGAAAGGGCAGTTATCCCTAGCTTAGCAGAGCGGGACGGTGCAGCTCATGATGGCTGGGTAGCTTTCTGGACACTAAGCCTTGGGTGTCGCATCCTCTTCTTGGGAGAAGGGGAAGGCTTGCAATGACCCGCGGATTCAAAGCTATCCCAGTTTACACTGCTAAGGATTATCCTCTTATCCGCAAGCTTGCCGGCGCCGATGACATGCCGGAGACTTGGGAAGAGTGGCATACGGATTTTGAAGCTTCCAAGGCGAAGAGACTCCATCGACGCGACTTCACCCACGCCAAAGTCCTCGTTAGGCCCGGCAAATTCAAAGCGTGGCTAGACGAAAACTCACTCTCGGCCTCGGAACATGCGAGACAACTCTACGCTCAGGAGCGCCTGGATTCAAAGCGGGCAAGAGAAGAAGGGCGCCACGAGATGGAGCAGATGCTAATCGTCTCACAACGGCAACTGCTATCCTATTATATGCAGCCACGGCCACGCGTGGCGCATCACAAGCCCGTCCCCAAAGGTCCGGTCGGCTTTATCTATGCGGCCATAGCCGGATTGTACCTCGCGTGGCTAGCTCATCATTGGCTTGGTTGAAGGCCCCGCGCGCAATCTCGTAAAGCGCCGGATTTCAAAATGATGCACTACCGGGAAATCGGTCATCTCGCAGAGGCGCGCAGGGCTCTTGCGAACATGCCAATGGGAAGCGCTCAGCTGGGGATTGTTTTTTCGAGCGGCGAAAAAGATCGCAATTCTGACACGTCGACTGTTCTAGTGTGACGTATCCAATACGGTTCAATGATCGCCGGGAGAGCGGGATGCGGGTTTGGGCATTATGGGGTTCGATGGTGCTGGCGCTGGCCGGCGCCGGGGTGGCGCATGCCGACGTGAAGATGAGCGGCACGTTCGTTGCCGACAGCGCCTGCCCGGCGACGCAGGCCATCAAGAGCGGCAAGAACCCCGGCAACATCTCGACCGAAGCCGGCAAAAGCTACGACCTTCTTGCCGGCAACAAGGACGAGCCCACGCACTACCTTATCCAGGTGCCGGGCGCCGATCCCGAGCGGCGCTGGGTGAAGATCAGCTGCGGTCATGTCAGCGGCGGCAGCGCTGCGACAATGCCGGCGCCTTCCGGCCAGGCCAAACCGTCGCCGTCAGCCTCCGGAAAACCCGAATATGTCTTTGCGCTGAGCTGGCAGCCGGCTTTCTGCGAGACCAAGGCGAGCAAGCCCGAATGCAAGGCACAGAGCCCGAGCGAGTTCGATGCCTCGCACTTCACGCTGCATGGGCTGTGGCCGCAGCCGAACGGCAATTTCTACTGCCAGGTCTCGGCGAACGACAAGGCCAATGACAATCCGGCGCATTGGGGAGACCTGCCGCCGGTCGAGCTCGACGCAAAGACGCGTGCCGAGCTCGACCAGGTGATGCCGGGCACGGCGTCCAGGCTCGAGCGCCACGAATGGATCAAGCACGGTACCTGCTACGGCAAGAACCAGCAGGACTATTTCTCAGATGCGCTGAACCTGATGCGGGCGGTGAACGCCTCGGCGGTGCGCGATCTGTTCAACAAGAACATCGGCAAGCAGCTGACGTCGGATGCGATCCGCGGCGCCTTCAACCAGGCTTTCGGTCCCGGCGCCGGGGATCGCGTACGCGTGTCCTGTCTGGTCGATCCGTCGAGCGGCAGGCGTATGATCGGCGAGATCACGCTCGGCCTGTCCGGTCCGATCGGCCCGGACAGCAAGCTGGCCGATCTCCTGATGGCGTCGGCGCCGACAGCCAAGGCCGGTTGCCCGAAGGGCACGGTCGACGCGATCGGTTTTCAATAGGCGAGAATTTTGGTCAGCCCGTTCTTTGTCAGGCTGATCTGGGGGCCGCCTGCAGGATGATCGCCTCGCTGCCGGGTTCGCCGACCACCCGGTCGCGGCCGCTCAACTTCGCCTTGTAGAGGCGCTGGTCGGCCAGCGCGAAAATGTCGGCAAGACAGCGCGTCGTCTCGCTGACGGTGGAGACGCCGGCACTCACGGTGATGTTGTAGCGGCCGGTATGCGCCGAGGTCTTCGTGGCGTTCCTGATAGTCTCGCCGAGCAGCCTGGCCGGCGCGTGCGACTGTTGCGTCAGCACGGCGAATTCCTCGCCGCCGATGCGGAACACCTGATCGTTGCCGCCGACGGTCTCGGCCAGCAGGGCAGCCATCGATTTCAGCACCTTGTCGCCCTCGGCATGACCGAAGCTGTCGTTGATCGACTTGAAATGATCGACGTCGACAATGAGCAGGCTGAGCGGCTTGCCCATCCTGATGGCCGACGATACCGCGGACTCGCCGTCGGCATCGAAACTGCCGCGATGCAGCAGGCCGGTGAGGCCGTCGCGGCCGACATATTTGATCAGCGCTTCGTAGCGTTCGCGATAGGTGAGGGCGTCGAAAATGTCGGAGAGGCCGCGCGGCACAGCGACATCGTGGTCTTCGACCCATTTCAGATAGGCGACGAGCATACCGCTATAGGCAAGCGCGGCGCCCATCTTTGCGAACCAGCCGCCGAAGAAGACCTCGAGCGGCGCGCCGGCGACGAAATGCAGCGCGGTGAAGAAGCCGGCCTGATCGAAGGTGAGCACGCAGGCGACCGATGCGAGGATGCGCATGAATGGCCTAGCGCGCAGATAGCTGCCGAGCTTCTCGTAGAGCAGAATGATCAGGATGGAGTCGACGAAGAGCAGCGAGGTGCCCCAGACCATCAGCCAACCCATCTCGTCGATGAAGGCGATGTCGGGAAGCTTGCCGCTTGGAAGTGGAGCGATCGCGTGCAGGCGCAGGACCAGCACCAGCCCGATCATCACGGCGTTGCCAAGCAGCAGGCCGTAGATCGGCTGGCGAACCGTCGCCGCATCCTCCTTCATGTAGAGCAGAAGCAGCATGACGAGCTTGCCGGAGAAGAGCACGGCGGAGCCCGGCGACACCAGCCCGAACGGCAGCGCGACATAGAAGACGCTGGCAAGGTAGGTTTCGAGGAAATGCATGACGCCGAGCGCGCAGATGAACACGCCAAGCCCGATGCGGCGCCGGAAACGGAAAAGCGTGACCATGGCGCCGAAATAGAGAACCGCTTCGGCAAGGAGCAGGGCACCGTTCAGCACGTCGTCGATCCGATCCTTCCCCGAAACCGCAGCGTGGCCGCGATTTCCCAACCTAACATCGTTTTGAAGGCGAATGGTTAAGCTCTGATTTCGCACGATCGCGAGAGCGCCGAAAAAGCCCTGAGTGAATTTGGGCACCGCAAACCGGCGAATCCGCGCGGATTGGCGCGTTTCGCGCCGAAAGCGATTGCCGTTCGACGCTTCATCGCCTACATAGCGCCCAACCCCCATCCACCTTGACACTTCAGTTTCCAGGGAAAGCGCGCGTGGCTCGCCAGTTCATCTATCACATGTCCGGCCTGTCGAAGGCCTATGGCACCAAGAAGGTGCTCGATAACGTTCACCTGTCCTTCTATCCGGATGCCAAGATCGGCATTCTCGGCCCCAACGGCTCGGGCAAGTCGACGATCCTGCGCATCATGGCCGGGCTCGACAAGGAGTTCCAGGGCGAGGCATGGCTGGCCGAGGGCGCAACCGTCGGCTACCTGGCGCAGGAGCCGCAGCTCGACAACACCAAGACCGTGCGCGAGAACGTCATGGACGGCGTCGCCAGGAAGACCGCCATTATCGAGCGCTACAACGAGCTGATGATGAACTATTCCGACGAGACGGCGGACGAGTCGGCCAAGCTCCAGGACGAGATGGACCGGCTCAATCTTTGGGACCTGGAGCAGCAGGTCGAAATGGCGATGGACGCGCTGCAGTGTCCGCCACCTGACTCCGAAGTGACCAACCTGTCGGGCGGCGAGCGCCGCCGCGTGGCGCTTTGCCGGCTGCTGCTCGAGCAGCCCGACCTCTTGCTACTCGACGAGCCGACCAACCATCTCGACGCCGAGACCACGCAATGGCTGGAAAAGCACCTGCGCGACTATCCGGGCTCGGTGCTGATCATCACCCACGACCGCTACTTCCTGGACAACGTGACCGGCTGGATCCTCGAGCTCGATCGCGGCCGCGGCATCCCTTACGAGGGCAATTACACCAAATATCTCGACGCCAAGGCCAAGCGCCTGATCCAGGAAGGCCGCGAGGACGACGCCCGCCAGAAGTCGATCTGGCGCGAGCGCGAGTGGATCCAGTCCTCGCCCAAGGCGCGCCAGACCAAATCCAAGGCGCGTATCAAGGCCTATGAGGAACTTGTCGAGCAGTCGCAGAACCGCAAGCCGACCGACACGCAGATCGTCATCCCGTCGAGCGAGCGCCTCGGCAATCTCGTCATCGAGGTCGAAGGCCTCAACAAGGGCTTCGGCGACGAGCTCCTGATCGAGAACCTGTCGTTCAAGCTGCCGCCGGGCGGCATCGTCGGCGTCATCGGCCCGAACGGCGCCGGCAAGACGACGCTGTTCAAGATGATCACCGGCCAGGAAACGCCGGATGCCGGCTCGATCCGCAAGGGCGAGACGGTGCGGCTCGGCTATGTCGACCAGAGCCGCGACGCGCTCGACCCGAACAAGACGGTATGGGAAGAGATCTCCGGCGGCGCCGAAGTCATCAAGCTCGGCAAGCACGAGGTCAACAGCCGCGCCTATTGCTCGTCGTTCAACTTCCGCGGCGGCGACCAACAGCAGAAGGTCGGCAACCTGTCCGGCGGCCAGCGCAACCGCGTCCACCTGGCCAAGATGCTGAAAGGCGGCGGCAATGTTCTTCTGCTCGACGAACCGACCAACGACCTCGACACCGAAACGCTGGGCGCTCTGGAAGACGCGCTCGAAGCCTATGCCGGCTGCGCCGTCATCATCAGCCACGACCGCATGTTCCTCGACCGCATGGCCACCCACATGCTCGCCTTCGAAGGCGACGCGCATGTCGAATGGTTCGAGGGCAATTTCGAGGAATATGAGAAGGACAAGCTGAGGCGCCTGGGCGCCGAAGCGGCGACTCCGCACCGCATGACCCACAAGCGGCTGACGCGGTAGGAACTTGGCTTGGCAGATTACCTGTAGCCTGGCTTCAAGCCGAGTTTCGAAGTCGAACTTCGTCGGCAAATGCTTCAGCGACTGTGGGCGTGTCAAACGCGCCCACAGGCTTGTAATCGGGTCTATGCTCGGCTGTCGGTGGGGAGGCGAGTACTACAAAGCGGTGGTCTTCTTCCACAACCAGCACGCTTAGGTCGTGACTATCCAATGCAGTGACGTTGCGAGCCTCGCAGTAAGGGCATTCGCTGTCGCAACCGCAGGACCATTGTTCGACCCAGTATTGATCACAACGATAGCAGTGATAGCTATTGAGATACCACGCCATTTGATCCCCTGATCCCCCAAAAAAAGATCATTATACAGTCAAACGGTATCGTCCGCGACCGATGAATTCGAGGTATCCGCGATCTCTTAGATACTGCAGCTGCTGACGAATCTTCGGCTTCACATTACTGTTGTTTGGGTATTTCTGGGAAAGGAATCTTTCGAAGGAGTAGGCGTCCCCAATATCGAATTCGCTGCGGCCGAGCTGATCAAGGCACTTCATCATGTCGAGCAACCAGCCCCGCGCGTTGGAGTCCGCGTCACGCAGAAATCGGGTCCGCTGCCAAGCAGAGACAACTAATTCCTTCGGGGTCACGACTCCATCTCGGACCAAATAGATTCTGCCCGCATCTGGAATATGCGAGATGACGATGTTCGACCCAATCCAGCCAGCCCTGCGAGCGTGAGGTCCTAATGGAGGACGCGCTTCAACAATATCTGGCGTAAAAAAATGCTTGGGAATCATACACACGGAGAGAACCATCCTGCGATCGAGATTGTACTTGAGCAGGATGAAATTCGGGTTTGTGTTTGATGTCAGACGTTCGATTTTCTTTCCATACGCTCCATTAGCTATCTTCGCGCCGAACTCCCCTTTCTTGCTCTTCAGCTCATATTGATCTGAGCAGCTGTCACAGAAGAGATCGGCAACAGGAAGATTCGCGGTGAACCGCGTTAGCCGACCGGTTCCGCAGTTGGGGCAGTAAAGCCACTGAGCCGCCCATTCCTCGGTCCACACTCGTGCATTCTGCGATCCGCTGTTGTAAGACGCTTGCGTTTCCCTAATCCGAACTCCACGTTCTCTCTCGTCGGCTGGCTGATGAATTCAGTGGTGGAGCATACGATACGAGTTGCTAATGAGTTTAACTCCAAGAACCGACTGGTCCGCCGCCCAATATCTGAAGTTCGAGGATGAGCGCACACGGCCCGCGAGGGATCTGGTGGCGCAGGTGCCGGTCGATTTTCCGCGTCGCGTCGTCGATATCGGCTGCGGTCCCGGCAACTCGACCGAGCTTCTGGTCGAGCGCTGGCCGGATGCCGAGGTACTTGGTTTCGATACTTCGCCCGACATGATCGAGAAGGCGCGGGCGCGGCTGCCGAATGTCAATTTCGAGCTGGCGGACGCCGCGGGATGGCAGCCCGAGCATGCCGTCGACGTCATTTTCGCCAATGCCGTCTTCCAATGGCTGCCGGAGCATCCGGCGGTGTTCCAGCGGCTGATGGGATTGCTGGCGCCAGGCGGCGCCCTCGCCATCCAGATGCCCGACAATCTCGGCGAGCCGTCGCACCAGTTGATGCGCGATACGGCGGCCGAGATGCCGTTCTCGGCGAAGCTCGAGGGCGCGGCGCGCGGGCCGCTGCCGCCGGTTTCCTTCTACTACGATCTTCTATCGCCGCTCGCCGACCGGCTCGACATCTGGCATACCATCTACAACCATCCGCTGGCCGATGCCGAGGCGATCGTCGAATGGGTAAAAGCGACGGGGCTGAAGCCCTTCCTCGATCCGCTCGATGCGGATGAGAAGAAGCTGTTCCTCGACAGCTACACCGCCAAGATCGCCAAAGCCTATCCGAAAACGGCTACCGGCAAGGTGCTGCTGCGCTTCCCGCGCATCTTCATCGTGGCCAAGCGCGCTTGAGCATCCACCACCTGAATGCCAGCGGTGGTTGTCGAATTAAGCTGGAATAAACCGGGCAAATGCGACAAGTGTAGCGCCTCGCCTCGGCACAACTTGGCGCCCCCTCGGACGGATTGGACATGCATCGCGTCATCATCAGCGGCATCGGTGCCGAAATCCCTGAACCCGTCATCACCAATGAAGAGCTGGTCGCAAGCTTCAACAACTGGGTCGATACCGAGAATGCGCGCCGCGCCGACACCGGCGAGCCGCTTTTGCAGAAATCGGACAGCGACTTCATCGTCCATGCCTCCGGCGTGAGAAGCCGCCATGTGATCGAGCGCGAGGGTATTCTCGACCCGACCCGCATGTCGCCGCGCATTCCGGCGCGGCCCGACGACGCGCTGTCGCTGGAGGCGGAGTTCGGCCTCGCCTCGGCCAGGAAGGCGCTTGCCCATGCCGGGGTCGACGGGTCGGACATCGACCTGGTGATCTGCTCGGCCTCGCACCATCAGCGGCCCTATCCGGCCATCGCCATCGAGATGCAGGAGGCGCTGGGAACCAGGGGCGCCGGCTTCGACATGGGGCTTGGCTGCTCTTCCGCCGCGGCGGCGCTGCATGTCGCGGTCAATCTGGTGAGAGCAGGGGCGCACAAGCGCATCCTGGTGTCGACGCCGGAGATCATCACCGGGCATCTCAACTTCCGCGACCGGCAGACGCATTTCATCTTCGGCGACGCCTCGGTCGCCATGGTCGTCGAGGGGCTGGCGCAAGGCGAGAAGCGGCCAGGACGTTTCGAGGTGCTCGACACGCGCACCTGGACGCAGATGTCGAACAACATCCGCACCAATCTCGGCTATTACACGCGCACCGCCCAGAACGATCCCTACATGATCAACCTGGAAGGCAACCTCATCAAGCAGGTCGGCAACAAGGTGTTCAAGGAAGTCACCGTCGCCGGCCAGAAATTCATCGTCGAGTTCCTGGCCGAGCACGGGCTGACGCCGGCAGGCATCCGCCGCTTCTGGCTGCATCAGGCCAATGCGCGCATGAATGCGATGATCCTGAAACTGTCCTTTGGCCACGACGTCGACCATGACCGCGCGCCGATGGTGCTGGAGCGGCTCGGCAACACCGCCGGGGCCGGCGCGATCGTGGCGCTGTCGGAGAACCATGCCGACATGAAGGCCGGCGATTTCGGCCTGATCTGCGCCTTCGGCGCCGGCTATTCGATCGGCGGCGCGCTGCTCAGGATGCTTTAAGCCGGTGCGAAGGGCACCAGCATCGGCACGCGCCTGGCGTAATCGTCATAGGCCGGGCCGAGCTCACCGCGCAGGAAGCTCTCTTCCAGCCGCGCCTTGACGACGACGCCGACGAGCAGCAGCGCGGCGCCGGCGATGCCCCAGACCGTGCCCTTAACGGCCATGGTCGCCAGGACGGACAGCAGCAGTCCGGTGTAGATCGGGTGGCGGACCAGGCCATAGGGGCCGGTATCGATGACGCGATGATCAGCCTTGGCGGTGACGTTTGCCGACCACAGCCGGCCGAGATGCAGGCGCGCCCACCAGGCGAAAGCGATGCCGATGGCGATCAGGGCGACGCAGATCCAGGCTTCGGCAAGCGTCGGCGTCCACAGCCGCAGCCTGCCGGCATAGCCGTGCGCCGGCACGAACAGCAGGATGGTGCCGGCGAGCCAAAGGACCCGATAACGCGCCTCCGACTTGAGATCGGCGCGCTTTTGCGCTGGGTCTGCCCAGCCAGCGGCAAGGATCCAGGATACCACCCAGAACAGCCAAAGCGCCGCTACAGCGTGTCCGACCTGCATGATCGAGCCTCCTCCCTCCCGATATAGCGCGCATCGTTTATGACGGCCGCACGGCGGCAATGCGACCCGTGTGCAGCGGGGCGGCGTTTTCTGGTAATAACGTCGTGATCGCCATCAAACGATGTGATCGGATCATCAGCGCTTTCGACTGGACCGCCTTCTCAGCGGCCTTTAGACCAGCGGCATGCAGGAAACGAACCTAGAGCTTTTTCCAGCGGCCGAACCGACAATCGACATCGTGCCCGGCCGCAAGCTGACGGCAAAGGCGGCGGCGCTCTATGCGGCTCCGCACGACCATTTCGAGACGAGGGCGGTCGAGGAACTGCGGCTCGGCTTCGACGGCATCGAGGGCGATTTCCATGCCGGCGCAACGCGGCGGTCGGGCGGGCGCGAGCCTTGGTATCCGCGCGGCACCGAGATGCGCAACGAGCGGCAATTGTCGCTTGTGGCCGCGGACGAGCTCGCCATCATCGCGCAACGCATGGGGCTCGAGGAGATCAAGCCGGAGTGGATCGGCGCCAATCTTGTGGTCGAGGGCGTGCCGCATCTTTCGATGCTGCCAGCCGGCTCGCTGATGTTCTTCAAGGGCGGCGTGACGCTCAAGGTCGACGGCCAGAACAAGCCGTGCCGGTTCGCCGGGCAGTCGATCGCCGAGCATGTCGGCGCAGCGGATCAGGAGGCCACCGCGCTGCTCTTCCCAAAGGAGGCGAAACGGCTGCGCGGCCTTGTCGCCTGGGTCGAGAAGCCGGGCGTCATAAGAGCTGGCGAAGAGATTTCCATCCGGGTGCCCGAGCAGTGGATCTATCGGGCCTGAACAAAGAGGCCGCGCCGCTTTCGCGGCGCGGCGTTCGCGGTTAGGCCGCCTTGCGGTTCTTGTTGGCGCCCTGCGCCATTACCGAGACGTGATCCCATTTCTCCCAAGTGGCAATGCGGTTGGCATATTCCTGCCGGATCATCGGCAGTCCGCCGTCGCCGAAGAACACCCTGAGCGGCGGCTCGGCGGCATCGACGATCGCCAGCATCGCCGGGCCGGTCGCTTGCGGATCGCCAGCGACGGAACGGCTGCGGCGCTCGGCCATCGCTGCGCGGACCGGCTCATAGGCGTCCAACGGCTTGGAGACCCTGGCCGACGGCCCGGCCCAGTCCGTGGAGAAGCCGCCCGGCTCGACAAGGGTGACGTGGATGCCGAAGCCGGCGACCTCGAGGCTGAGCGACTGGCTGAAGGCTTCCAGCGCCCATTTTGAGGCGTGATAAAGGCCGAGCGAGGCAAAGGCGTTGACGCCGCCGATCGAGGAGATCTGGATGATGTGGCCTGAGCGTTGCGCCCGCATGACGGGAAGCACGGCCTGGGTCACCCAAAGCGCGCCGAAGACGTTGGTCTCGATCTGGTCGCGCGCCTCCTGCTCCGTGACCTCCTCGATGGCGCCGAAATGGCCATAACCGGCATTGTTGACGACCACGTCGAGCCGGCCGAAACGCCTGTGCGCCTCGGCAACAGCGGCGTCGACGGCGTGCTTGTCGTTGACATCGAGCTGCATGGCAGCGACCTTGTCGCCATATTTCTCGACGAGATCGGCGAGCGTGCCGGCATCGCGCGCAGTTGCGGCGACGCGATCGCCGCGGGCGAGCGCGGCCTCGGCCCAAACGCGGCCAAAGCCCTTCGACGATCCGGTGATGAACCAAACTTTATCAGTCATGATCTGCGATCCTTGCCCTTGGAACGGTTCTGCGGTTTACGGCATCGCCGAGTCGCTCCAAGTCATTGTTTTTGCGTAATTCCGAACGCAAAACCATTGCGAGCGTTCCTGGAATTGCTTTGAGGACGATGTATTCCGGATATAAGCGGAGGGTACTCCGCTTGCTGCATGTACGGCGCTTTCGAGGTTTTTCCAGAGGCGCTGGCGGATTTATTTGGCGCGGGTCAAGGATAGCGTGCTGCGCTCGGCCGGCGGGATCGTCACGCCTCTTCCAACAAGCGCCATCAGACGTCGGTGATAGTGTCGACCTTACGAGTCCTCCTCGTCTTCCTCAAGCAACCGTGTCGCCCGCCAACGGGTGAGCACCTCATTGGTCCGCCCGATGACGAAGAAGCGCGCCGAATCCCGGTCGTAGCCTTCGGCCAGCAGCTTTTCGTAATCGGTGTGGACGTGGCGGACATGGGCGATGGTGGCCAGCCACACCGCGATCGTCGGCGGCAAGCTCTTCATGTGCACGGAACCGGCGTCGGCGCGGATCTTTTCCATGTCGGCGTAAGGCGCGAGCGGCAAAAGGGCGGTTAGCGCCTTGGCGATGGCGCGGCGGCGGCCGGTGGGGGCGCTCATTTCTCGTCGCGCCCGGCAATCGTTGCTTCGGGGAAGGCATCCGTGGAAGCGTAATAGGGCTTGATGTCGATGACCGGCGTGCCGTCGAGCACATCGATGGCGTCGATTTCGATCCGGCCGGCCTCGATGTCGAGCGCGGCGAGCTTCGCCACATGCAGGCCGACAGGGTTGGGCCGGGCAGGGGAGCGCAGCGAGAAAACGCCTTTCGCTTCAGCCGCGTGGCGCGGTTTCTGCACAATCAGATTCCGCGGCGCGTGATGGAGCCAGGACAGGACGACGACGTGGCTGGCGCGTTCCAGGTTTTGCAACCCCGGGCGATAGGGCTGGTCAATCAGGATTGTCGCGGGTCGCTCGGTTTCCCGGGCCGCGCGCATGTTCTTGGGGCAATCCTCGCGACTGGTCCATGGTGAGACGATGCGGCCGATGAAGACCACATGGCCGTCCGGCGGCAACTGCGCCGGGTCGGCCGCAAGAAGCATTTCACCTTGGCGTGTCTCAAACATCCTGTTCATCCCGCCCAGAAACCGCCTGCCGGCGCGGATCGCGGCTGCGCCATTTTCTTGTCCGGAAGCGACATAGCGCTTGCCAGGGTATCAAAATCGACATAAACATATCTTTATATCTTTCAACGAGAACCCGCTCATGCATGTCTCGCTCGACACAATGGTAGATACATTGAAGGCGGCGGCCGAATCCAGCCGGCTGCGCATCCTGGTGCTGCTTTCGCGCGGGGATCTCACCGTCTCCGACCTCACCGAGATCCTCGGCCAGTCGCAGCCGCGCGTCTCGCGGCATCTGAAGCTGCTGCTCGATGCCGGGCTGATCGGCCGCTATCAGGAAGGGTCCTGGGCTTTTTTCAGGCTGACCGACATCGATAATTCGCGCGACTTCGTCCAGCGTCTGGTCTCGGCCATAAGCGAGGCCGATCCGCAGGTGGTGCGCGATCTCGAGCGGCTGGCGGCGGTGAAGCGCAAGCGGCAGGACCGGGCGGCCGAATATTTTTCCGAGAATGCCGCGAGCTGGGATCACATCCGCTCGCTGCATGTGCCGGACCGGGCGGTGGAAGCGGCCCTCATCAAGCTCGTCGGCAAGCGGCCGTTCCAGTCCATGCTCGATCTTGGCACCGGCACGGGCAGGTTGCTCGAAATCTTTGCGCCGCTCTACCGGCGCGGCGTCGGCATCGACATGTCGCGCGAGATGCTGAGCGTGGCGCGCGCCAACCTCGACAAGGCCGGCATCGCCAATGCGCAGGTACGCCAAGGTGACATCTTCTCGCCGCCGGTCGAGCGCAACGCTTTCGATCTCGTCACAATCCACCAGGTGCTGCACTATCTCGACGATCCCGCGCGCGCCATCGCCGAGGCGGCGAGGCTGCTCAGGCCATCAGGCCGGCTGATCGTCGTCGACTTCGCGCCCCACGCGCTCGAATTCCTACGCGACCAGCACGCCCATATGCGGCTGGGCTTTTCCGATCGGCAGATGTCCGATTGGTTCGCCGAGGCCGGCCTCGACCTCGAGGACAGCCAGGAATTCGAGCCGCGCGGCGGCAACGAGGCAAGGCTCACCGTGAAGCTCTGGCTCGGCCGCGATCGGCGACTGCTGATCGCCGATCCATCCAACGACTCGCTACCTGCCAAGGCATATCCAATTGGGGAAACAGCCTGATGAACCAGTTCCGCTTTTCCCGCCGCCCCGACATCGGCGACAAGGTCCGGGTCTCCTTCGAATTCTTCCCGCCGAAGACCGACGAGATGGAAGCAAGGCTCTGGGATACGGTCACCCGGCTGGAGCCGCTCAAGCCGAAATTCGTCTCGGTGACCTACGGCGCCGGCGGCTCGACCCGCGAGCGCACGGCGCGCACGGTCAAGCGCATCTTGAACGAGACGACGCTGACGCCGGCGGCGCACATGACTTGCGTCGATGCCGCGCGCGATCAGGTCGACACGGTCATCCGCGAATTTGCGGACATGGGCGTCAAACGTTTCGTCGCGTTGCGCGGCGATCCGGCGGCCGGTGTCGGCGCAAGTTACCACCCGCATCCCGATGGCTATGCCAATGGCGCCGAACTGGTCGGGGCGCTGAAGAACGCCGGCGATTTCGACATCTCGGTCTCGGCCTATCCGGAAAAGCATCCGGAAAGCCCGGATTTTGCCACCGACATCGATATGCTGAAGCGCAAGGCCGACAATGGCGCGACGCGGGCGATCACCCAGTTCTTCTTCGACAACGACCTTTACGAGCGCTATGTCGAGCGGGCGCGCCGCGCCGGCATCTACATCCCGATCGTGCCGGGCATCCTGCCGGTGCATAATTTCACCCAGGTCGCCAATTTCTCGTCGCGCTGCGGGGCGCTGGTGCCGGCCTGGCTGGCCGAGCGCTTCGAGGGGCTGGAGAACGACCCGCAGACGCATGCCCTCGTGGCCTCCGCCGTGGCCGCCGAACAGGTGCTCGACCTTGTCGAGCGCGGCGTCGGCGACTTCCATTTCTACACGATGAACCGCGCCGACCTCGTCTTTGCCGTCTGCCACATGATCGGCATCCGCTCGCATGAGACGGAGGCGGCGGGTTCGGCCGCCGCATAGGGCAGGCTGCAACGGAAAAGGCCGGGTAGAACCCGGCCTTTTCGAACTGTTTGGACTATATCTCGGTACTGGTCTTCCCGGTTTTGGCGGGTCAGGGAAGAACACCTATGATAAGGGCACCGATGAATGCGAATGCGGCACAAATCATCAACGCGTTGATCGGCCTCGTCAGTCCCATGCCATAGCCTCCTCTTCAGAGCTATGGCCGGAATCTAGAGTCATTTGGGTTACAGGCAAGCGGAAAACGTGCTGCAATGCGACATGATTGTGGGATTTGCGACTTCCGATTTATCGTTAGCCGTTGAAACTCTTCGGCAAAAGCCGCCTCAAGCGTTGTGAATAAATTGTGGCGGAGCCGTGGCATGACACCGCTACCATCGGCCAAACAGGCGACCGTCTATGGTGACCAGGCCGAGTCCGATCAGCGTCATGCCGCCGATCTCGAACAGGGCCAGCCGTTCGCCGAGGAATAGGAAGCCGAGCAGCACCGCACTGACCGGCACGACCAGGGTGACCAGCGAGGCATTGGTGGCGCCGGCCGAGGCGACGAGGTTGAAATAGAGGATGTAAGCAAAGGCGGTTGAAAGCAGCGCCAGGCCCAAAACCGCGGCCCAGACGGGCGGCGAGACCGAGAAAAGCCCCGCGGGGCCATACGCAATCAGCACGAGCGGGATTATGATGATGGTCGATGCGGTCAGCTGTCCGGTGGCGATGACGGGCGATGGCACGCCCTTGAAGCGGCGGGCGATCATCAGGGCGACGGCGTAGGAGATCGAAGCCCCGATCAGTGCGAACTTGGCCCACGCCGGTCCGCCAAGCCCGGCAAGCAGGCCGGGTCCGATCATCACCGCGGTGCCGGCGACACCGAGCGCGATGCCGGCGAACTTGTTCCAGGACAGCTTCTCGTCGGTCGTGAGCGCATTGGCCAGGATCAGCGTCCAGAACGGCGTCGTGGCGTTGAGCACCGAAGCGACGCCGGCGCCGAGCTGCGTCTGGCCGGCGAAGATCAGCGAGAAGGGCACGACATTGTTGGTGAGCGCCAGCAGGAAGAACAGGCCGGCATGCGGGAAGGCGAGCCGGAACGAAGGGCCGCGGGCTGCCAGATAGAGGTGAAGTGCCGCCGCGGCGATGGCGACGCGAAACAGCACCAGCGCCAGCGGATGGATCTCGGAAACGGCGATGCGGGCAAAGAAGAACGAACCGCCCCAGATCGCGCCGAGCAGGAGAAGCTGCGCCCAATCCTTGAGCGCCATCGCTCCGCGCGTCGGCGCGGCGCCGGCCGTAATCGACATGTCCTGTTCCTCCCCGGGGCCGATCGCAACCTCGGCCCGTAAAGCATCTCAAGAACCGATATCGGGTTCGGCGGCAAGGGCCACCCGAAACCTGACCGGTGGTTTAGCGTCGCCAAAATGTGCAGCAGACCGCTCCGGGTAGCCAAGACACAGAACTGTTTTCTTTGGCGGCTAGCTAGGATTAATTGTGCGCGCTCCAGACCCGAGGATTCGTCCATGCAGCGATTCGAAAATGCCCGTGAGGCGGCACTGGCGCTTCGTCCCGACGATCCGGTCTACTGTTTCCGCCCGCAGGTGCTGAAGGAGGATGCCCTGCAGTTCATGGGCATGTTTCCCGGCAAGACCGCTTACGCGGTCAAGACCAATGGCGAGCAGATCGTTCTCAAGACGCTGGTGGAAGCCGGCGTCAGCGCCTTCGACGTCGCCTCGCCCGGCGAGTTCGCCGCCGTGCGCGCCGTCTCGCCCGACGCCGAGATGCTCTACATGCACCCGGTCAAAGCGCAGTCGGACATCAAGCTGGCGCTTGAAAAATACGGGATCCGGGTGATCTCGCTCGACCATGAGGACGAGATCACCAAGCTGACGCGCGTCGTGCGTGCGCTCGATATCGACCCGGGCGCTCTCACCGTCTTCGTGCGCATCCAGACCAAGGGCCACGCGGCTTACGAGCTGTCGAAGAAGTTCGGCGCCGGGCCGGCCAATGCGGTCGAGCTTGCCGAGCGGCTGAATCGCACGGGCTACAAGGTCGGCCTCTGCTTCCATGTCGGCAGCCAGATCGAGGATCCCGATACCTATGAACGTGCGCTCGCCTCGGCGGACTGGGTGCGCAACCGCCTGACTTTCGACATTGCCGGGCTGGACGTCGGCGGCGGCTTTCCCGCCGAATACGGCCACGACCCCAATCGCAGGCACATCGAGATGCCGTCGCTCGGCCAATTGATGTCGCGGCTTGCCGGCGACCTGAAAGAATATCAGTTCGACCAGATGCCCTTGGTGGCCGAGCCCGGACGCGTGATCGTAGCGCGATGTCTCTCGCTGATCGTGCGTGTGCTGTTGCGCAAGGGTAAGCGGCTCTACATCAATGACGGCATCTGGGCGTCGCTGTCGGATTCATGGACCGGCAAGATCACGCTGCCGGCGCGCTTCATTCCCGATCCCGCGATCCGTACCCGCAACGGCAACGAAAACACCATCGTGCCGTTCAAGGTCTGCGGCGCGACCTGCGATTCCGTCGATATCCTGTCCAGGCCGTTCTGGCTGCCGGAAACGGTCGACACCGGCGACTGGATCGAGATCGGCCATATCGGCGCCTACTCGCTGTCGCTCAGGACACGCTTCAACGGCTTCTTCCCCGACACATTCGTCGAGGTGACGACGCCGTTCGACGAGGGCGACGCGCCACAGGGCTTTGCCAGCCTGGAGACGATGGCGGATTAGGAGTAGGGAGTAGCGAATAGCGAATAGCGAATAGCGAATAGTGTGTAAGCGAAAGAAGCGCCGGCCAACCCTATTCGCTACTCTCTATTCGCTATTCGCTCTCACAATTTCGCCAAAAGCTCGGGCGTCGGCCAACCGTCTACTGGCAGGCCAAGCCGCATCTGCTCCTTGCGGACCGCTTCGCGCGTGTTGGTGCCCAGAATGCCGTCGACGGTGCCGACGTCGTAGCCTTTGGCCTCGAGCTTGGTCTGCAGCGCCTTCATCTGGTCACCGCTCAGGCCTTGCTCGGGCGTGCGCGGATCGAATTGCGGCGCGCCTGCAAGGCGGGTCGCAAGCACTGCCGCCGTCAGCGCGTAGGTGAAGGACTGGTTCCATTCCAGATAGACGTCGAAATTGTCGTAGGTCAGGAAAGCGGGACCCTTGCGGCCCATCGGCAGCGCCAGGCCAGCCTTGAGACCATTGTCGATGAGCGGGTTGCCGTTGGGTTCGGTGACGCCCCATTGCGCCCATTGCGACAGCGGCAGCTTGTTGGTGCGGCCGGTCTGGTCCCATGGCATCTCGTCGGGGACGCGCACTTCCTGGACCCAGGGCTGGTCGCGCTTCCAGCCGCGCGACATGATCTTGTCGGCCGTGGTCATGATGACGTCCGGCACGCTGTTCCTCAGATCGACCTTGCCGTCGCCGTCGCCGTCGACGCCGCGCGCCAGATAGTCGGTCGGCAGGATCTGCGTCTGGCCGATCTCGCCGGCCCAGGCGCCCTTGACGTCGGCCGGCAGCACGCCGCGGTCGATCAAGGTAAGCAGCGGCACCAATTGCTGCCGAAACAACTGGGGACGGCGGCAATCATGCGAAAGCGTCACCAGCGCATCGAGGGTATGGAAGTCGCCCTGGACGGCGCCGAAGTCGGTCTCCAACCCCCAAAAGGCTGCGATGATCGCCGGCTGGACGCCGAACTCCTTGTCGGCGCGGTCGAAGATTTCGGCATATTTCTTCAGATTGGTCGCACCCTGCTTCAGGCGGTAGGCCGAAATCATGCGTTTGGCGAATTCGGTGAAAGTTTGGGTGAAGACACCCTGGGCGCGGTCGCGCGCCAGCGCCCGCTGGTCGATGGTGGCGTCTTCCAGCGCGTCGAGCCCGACGGCGCCGACGCCGGCTGCCTTGGCTTCTGCCGCGACGCCCTGTTTCCAAGCCTCGAAATCGCCGCCGCATTCCTGCGCCGCCGACGGCAGCGCAAGCGCGCCGAGGAAGAGCGCCGCCAGGATTTCAACGCGCAATCGCATCGCTTTCCTTTCGAGACCGGCGCATGACCCGATCGCGACCCCGGACGGGATCGGACGGGCGCATGCGAGGATTTCAAAGTTCCGGAGCCTCGCCAGGCACTCGCACGAGTACGCCGCCCCAGATTACCAGCGGTTGCATGTTTCGCCGCCCGCCGTGTCGAAAAGCAGGCGCGGCGGCCGATGTCAACGGGTGTTCTGCCGCAGCCACTTCTTCCAGGCAGCTTCCGAGCCGTTGAAGACGTTGATGTCGGACTTGCCGGTCATGCCGGGCACGATGCCGGTGCCGGTGTACTGCCAGAAGGTGAAGGGGTGGCTGCCGTATTTCTCGCGCGGGTGGCCGGCGACCGAGCGCAGCCAATAGGGATACCCGCGGAAGGTCGCCAACTGGTTGTCGTCGAAGAAGTCGACGGAGGTGTAGATGATCGGCTTCTTGCCATAATAGCGCTCGACCATTTGCAGGAAGACGGTCATTTCGCTGCGCACGGTGGCCGGATCGGGGCGCAGCCTGCAGGTCGGCGATTTCGGGTTCCATTCCATGTCGAGCACCGGCGGCATTGCCGATGGGTCTCTCGGGACATTGGCGATGAACCAGCGCGCCTGAGTTTCGGCCGGCGTGCAGAAATAGAAGAAATGATAGGCCGCGCGCGGGACGCCGGCGGCCCTTGTACGCGCCCAGTGCTCGTTGAAATAGTCGTCGAAACGATCGCCGCCCTCCGTCGCCTTGATGAAGGCAAAGGAGATGCCGCTGGCCTTGGCGGTCGGCCAGTCGATCGAGCTCTGGTATTTGGAGACGTCCGTGCCGTGGATGGCGTAGGTCCATGGCGCGCCGCTGTCCCACTCATGCGGCTTGGAGTCCTCGAATTTGGGCGCGCGCACGGCAACTGCCTGCGACGACGGCGACAATGGTGAGAGGTCCTCCACAGTCGAGCAGGCGCCCAGCAGCGTAAGCATCAGGATGGCCGCAAGACGGCGCATGATATTCCCCGAGCCGGGATCAGCCGGCCGCTGATGGGTCCTTCATCGATGGTGGTCGCTTACGCGGGCCCCCTCCGGACGATCGCCCCACAAGACCGTCCTAGTCGCTCATTGATCGCCGAACATGGTTGATAATCCATTGACGGCGCTCGACGATGCCGGCGATTTTGCGGAAGCAATGGCGGCAAATCGATGACATAAATCGAGCCGGCGAATCCAAAAGGCGGGGAAAGATGCGGGCCGTCGTGAAGTTCATCAAATGGCTGCTTGGGCTTGTGATCCTGGCGGTGGCGGCGCTCTTCGCCTGGCTCTATTTCGCGCCGCCAGAACTCATCCGCGTCGGCTCCGGCTACTCGGCCAAGATCGTCTGCTCGAACGTCTTCATCGCCGGCCGCGACGCCAAAGAGGTCCTAGCCGTCGACGTGCAGGCGCCGGGCCATCCGTTGCTGAAGCTGATGAAGGTCTCCGTCGACAAGGAAAGGGGACTGGTTTCGGCCGGCCTGCTTTGGGTTTTTGGCAAGAGTGTCGCGGTCGAGCGCGACGGCGTCGGTTGTGCGTCGGTTGCCGACGGCGACACCGGCAAGGCAAGGCAGACGTCGCTGCGCGCCGCGCCGCCGGCCGCGGCGCAACCCGACGCGCTCTGGCCCGATGGCGAGCGGGTCGATGCTTCGCAGCACCCCGAGGTCGCGAAGATCGTCGACGATGCCGCGATGGCCGGCACCGGCATGCGCGCCATCGTGGTGGTGAAGAACGGCCGGATCATCGCGGAGCGTTATGGCGAGGGCTTTTCGGCCAAGACGCCGCTGCTTGGCTGGTCGATGACCAAGACGGTGAATGCCGCGATCGTCGGCACGCTGGTCAAGGACGGCAAGCTGGCGCTCGATAACAAGGGGCTCTTCGCACCGTGGAAGACCGACGGCCGCGCCGCCATCAGCCTTGCCGACATGATGGCGATGTCGAGCGGGCTGGCGTTCAACGAGGATTACGGCGACGTCGCCGACGTGACGCGCATGCTTTATCTCGAACCGGACATGGCTCGCTTCGCCGAGGCCCAACCTCTGGCCGGCGAGGTGGGAAAAGTGTTTTCCTACTCGAGCGGCACGGCGGTGATGCTGTCGCGGCTGTGGCAGGACGCGATCGGCGACAAGGCGAAGGCGCTGGCATGGCCGCGCACGGCGCTGTTCGAGCCGCTCGGCATGCATAGCGCGGTGCTCGAGACCGACGAGCAAGGTACCTTCGTCGGCTCGTCCTATCTCTATGCCACGGCCCATGATTGGGCGCGCTTCGGCCAGTTCCTGCTGCAGGGCGGCGTCTGGAACGGAAACCAGATCCTGCCCGCCGGTTTCGTCGACTGGATGCGCGAGGCCGCACCGGCCTCAAAGGTGTATGGCAAAGGCCAAGTCTGGATCGAGGGGCCGGGCGATGAGGAAAATCCCGGCGCGGGCGTCGCTGCAGGCCTGCCCAAGGACACCTATTGGATGGAGGGCCATGACGGCCAGACGGTGGCGATCATTCCGTCCGAGCAGTTGGTGGTGGTGAGGCTAGGTCTGACGCCAGGCAAGTTTGGCTATCGGCCACAAGCGATGGTCAGCGCGCTGGTGAAGGCCCTGCACTGATCGCGTTCTTTTATTTGCGGGATCCGATCACGGCCAGCCAGGCGTAGCCGCGATAAAGCGTTCTGAAGCGGAAGGTTGCGCCAGTGCGCTGCGATTCCGATTCAAGTACGTCGCGCAGCGAGGCGCGCGGCGCGACATGGAATTTCCGCAGCCAGCCGCGCAGCAGGGGGCGGAACCAGTGCGGCAGGCCTTCCTGTTGGCCGAAATCGACGACATGCAGCGAACCGCCGGGCGCGAGCGCCGCAAGGGCTGCCGAAACCGTCTTTTCCCAGCCGGGGATCATCGACAGCGAATAGGACACGAAGACGCGGTCGAACTGCGCGATGCCGAAGAGCGCCATGGCATCGAAGTCGGTTGCGTCGCCGCGCGACAGCCTGACTTTGTCGGACAGGCCTTCGCGAGCAATAGCCGCGCTAGCCGTCTCCAGCATCTCGGCCGAGATGTCCAAACCGAAGAAGCGCGCATCCGGATAGCGGCGGGCGGCAAGCGCAATGTTGCGGCCGGTGCCGCAGCCAAGCTCCAGCACGGTGCCGCCTTGCGGCACGTCCAGCCCGTCGATCAGCCGGTCGCGGCCGAGCAGGTAGTATTTGCGGGTCAGATCATAGATATGGCGCTGCCAGCGGTAGACGCTGTCCATCAGTTCGGCATGGCTGGCCGGCAGCTCCGTCGTGTTCATGCGGGACGCTTCACATAGAGATGGAAGCCGCCATAGATCGCCGAGCGGTCCCTTGCCGAGAATTCGCGCGAGGCGTCGGCCTCGTAGGTCCACTGGTCGAGCAACGAACTGGAGACACGGCCGGGCAGGAGGCTCGGTTCGGCCGCGGTGCGGAAGATGACGCGGGCGCCGGCCGAGGCCGTGCGAGTGATCTCGATCCACAGCGCGTTGAGCAGGTCGTCGGTCATCCAGTCCTGCGCATCGAGCAGCACGAAGCGGTCGACGGTGCCGGCATCCTTGGCGGCCAGGAACTTGATCAAATTGGCGTGGTGGATGGCGACGCGATCGATGTTGTCGCGGATCGTCTTATAATTGCGCTCTTCCAGATAAGCAGGCAGCGCGGCCTCGCCGGGCTGCGGATAGCGGCGGGCAAAGGCCTGCCAGGCGAAATAGTTGTTCTTGAGCGGGAAATCGCAGGCGAGCTTTTCAAGGCGCGCCTTGAGCACGCTCGCCATCGAGCCGTCGCCGGATGTGATGAGCGAGTCATACTGTGCCGGCGGGATGCCGAGGCCGAACAGCGAAGCCTTGCGCGAGGTCGCCCAGCGCAGCAGCTTCTTGTCGAAGACCGGTGCCAGTTCCTCATTGAAGAAGCGGCGCTGCTCGCCGATGTTCCCGGCCTTCATGATGCCGGCGGGATCGACGCCGAACAGTTTTGCGACGCGATGGCCCATGGCGATGAAGAGGCCAAGCAGGCCAGTCTGGTAGAAGTTACGGTCGAAAACCGAGATGCGGCGCCGGCCGCGCCAGTTGCGGCGTTCCCAGTAATGGCGGCTGACCGGATCGAGATGCGGCGCGATGAAGCGATCATAGGCATCGGAATTATGGCTGGTGCCGGCGGCGCCGAAGAAACGGAACAGGTCGCCCTGCGACGGCAGGTGGCGCACCGCTTCCAGCTTCATGCGGTTCAGCGCGACATGCGCGGCATTGAGATCGACGGCGTCGATCCGGGCCGGCGTGCGGGTCAGGTAAGCCAGGATGTTGCAGCCGCCCGAGGCGATCGTGACGACCCGGTGGCCGGCGCCAAGTTGCATGGCCTCCATGTCGACATCGGGATCTTCCCAGATCTGCGGATAGACGAGGCCGGAGAACAGGAAGGCGAAGAGCCGCTCGGAAATGCCGTCCTTCGACAATGCCCGGTTCTGGTAGACGGCCTTTCCGACTTCCTTGCCTCGACGATAAACGAGTTCTCCGGATACGTCCGACATGGAAAGGTGATTCCCCGTTTGCTTTGGCGCAAGCGGGTAGCGCAGCGGCATGACAGGCAGGTGACAGCCTGTTGACGCTGTTTCTTACGCTTTTCCGAACGCTCCGGGTGTCGGCGTGGTGACGATGACGGCCTCGCCGGCATCGAGCGTGGTCTGGTCGCAGGCCTTCAGGACGTCGACCGAGCCGTCATTGCGCCTGACCTTGGTCGAGCCCGCCTCGCCGTCACCGCCGCCGTCGAGGCCCTGGGGCGGGCGGTTGCGGTGCGAGGACAGGATCGCGCATTCCATCTTTTCGAGGAAGCGGATGGTGCGCCTGGTGCCGTCGCCGGCGTTCCACTTGCCCTTGCCGCCGGAATCCTTGCGGATATGGAAGTCTTCCAGCACGACGGGGAAGCGCAGTTCCAGCACCTCCGGATCTGTGAGGCGCGAATTGGTCATATGGGTATGGACGCCGGACGTGCCGGCAAAGCCCCGGCCCGAATTCATCCGGCCGGCCGGCGAGCCGGAGCAGATCGTCTCGTAATACTGATGTTTCCTATTGCCGAAGGTGAGGTTGTTCATCGTGCCTTGGGCGTTGGCCATCGCGCCCATCGCGCCGAACAGCGCGTTGGTGACATGCTGCGAGGTTTCGACATTGCCGGCGACGACGGCCGCCGGATAGGACGGCTTGAGCATGCAACCATCCGGAATAACGATGTTGATCGGCCTGAGGCAGCCGGCATTCATCGGGATCATGTCCTCGACCATGACGCGGAACGCATAGAGCACCGCGGCGCGGGCGACGGGCTCCGGCGCGTTGAAGTTGTTCTTCATGACAGGCGACGTGCCGGTGAAATCGACGGTCGCCTCGCGCCTTTGCCGGTCGACGGTGATCTTCACCTTGATCACCTGGCCGGTGTCGGTGGGATATTCGTACGCCGCGCTGTCGGGAAGCCGCTCGATCACGCGGCGCACGCTCTCGGCGGCATTGTCCTGTACGTGGCCCATATAGGCCTCGACCACATCGAGCCCGAAATGCGCGACCATCTTGCGCAGCTCCGCCACGCCCTTTTCGTTAGCGGCGATCTGCGCCTTCAAGTCGGCGATGTTCTGGACGGGATTGCGCGCCGGATAAGCATGGTCGGTCAGCAGCGTCTCCAGCTCCTTCTCGCGGAAGCGGCCGCGATCGACGATGCGGAAATTGTCGAACAGCACGCCTTCTTCGTCGACCGTTGTCGCAAGCGGCGTCATCGAGCCCGGCGCGGTGCCACCGACATCGGCGTGATGGCCGCGCGAGGCCGCCCAGAACAGGATTTCCTTGCGGGCGTCGTCAAACACCGGCGTCACCACGGTGATGTCGGGCAAATGCGTGCCGCCATTATAGGGCGCGTTGAGCGCGAAGACGTCGCCGGGATGGATATCGCCGGAGTTCAAGCGGATGATTGTCTCCACCGAACGGTCCATTGAACCCAGATGCACCGGCATATGCGGCGCGTTGGCGACCAGCGCGCCATGACGGTCGAACACGGCGCAGGAGAAGTCGAGCCGTTCCTTGATGTTGACCGAATAGGCGGTGTTCTGCAGCGTCACGCCCATCTGTTCGGCGATCGACATGAAGAGGTTGTTGAAGACCTCCAGCATCACTGGATCGGCTTCGGTGCCGAGCGCCGCGGCACGCGCCTTTCTTTCTGTCCGGCGTATCACGACGTGATTGAGACTGGTGATTTCGGCGCGCCAGCCCGGCTCGACAACGATGGTCTGGTTCGGCTCGATGATAAGCGCGGGCCCGGCGACAGTGTGGGACGGCCGCAGGCCTTCGCGGCGATGGACGCCCGCCTCGTGCCAGCGGCCTTCGGTGTAGATGCGCCGGCTTTCCAAAGGTTTGGCGTCAATTCCTGCCGGTCCGGCGAGCGCCGGGGCTTCAGCCTTGTCCTGTCGGGCGACTTCCATGCCTTCGACGGCGACGGTCTCGACGACGATCGGCTTATCGTCATAGACGAAACCGAACTGCGCCTTGTGCGCGGCCTCGAAATCGCTTCTGGCGCGGAAGATCGAGCCATGCTCGAAATTCACCGGCAGCGCCGTATCGGTGCCGTCATAGCGGATATGCAGGACAGGCCTCGTTGAAACCGCGTCCCCGGCAATGCCTTGCTCGCCGAGCTCGGCAATGACGTCGCCGCGCAGCGCCGCGATGAGCGCCTCGATCGCCGCGCGGGATTCTTCGGCAAGCGGCTGCAGCAGACCCTGTTGGCGCGAGGCGAAGACCGACGAGAGGCCGATGCCGTAAGCCGAGAGAAGGCCGGAGAAGGGATGGATGAGCACCGCCTCCATGCCGAGCGCATCGGCGACCAGGCAGGCGTGCTGGCCGCCGGCGCCGCCAAAACAGTTCAAAAGATATTCGGTGACGTCATAGCCGCGCTGCACCGAGATCTTCTTGATGGCGTTGGCCATGTTCTCGACGGCGATGGTGACAAAGCCTTCGGCGACCGCCTCGGGCGTCCGGCCGTCGCCGATTTCGGCGGCAAGCGCCGCGAATTTTTCGCCAACCGTGCCGATGTCGAGCGCTTGGTCTTGGCCCGCGCCGAAAATCGCCGGAAAGAAATCGGGCTGCAATTTGCCGAGCATGACATTGGCATCGGTGACGGCGAGCGGGCCGCCGCGCCGGTAGGCGGCAGGCCCGGGATTGGCGCCGGCAGAATCCGGGCCGACGCGGAAGCGGCCCGCCTCATAGTGCAGGATCGAGCCGCCGCCGGCGGCGACGGTGTGGATGCGCATCATCGGCGCGCGGATGCGAACGCCGGCGACCTCGGTGTCGAAAGCGCGCTCATATTCGCCGTCATAGTGGGCGACGTCGGTCGAGGTGCCGCCCATATCGAAGCCGATGACCTTTTCGAAGCCGGCGAGCTTCGCCGTCTCGACCATGCCGACGACGCCACCCGCCGGTCCCGAAAGCAGCGCGTCCTTGCCCTGGAACATATCGGCGGCGGTGAGGCCGCCCGACGACATCATGAACATCAGGCGCGGTCCGGCGCCCAGTTCGCCGGCCACCCGCTGCACATAGCGCGACAGGATCGGCGACAGATAGGCGTCGACCACCGTGGTGTCGCCGCGGCCGACCAGCTTGATGAGCGGAGAGACCTCGTGAGAGACCGAGATCTGGCTGAAGCCGATCTTGCGGCAGACTTTCGCCACGGCCTTTTCGTGGTCCGGGTATTTCCAGGCGTGCATGAAGACGATGGCAACCGCGTCGATGCCGTCGGCCTTCGCCTGCTCGATCGCTGGGCGGCAGGCCGCGATGTCGAGCAGGCGCTCGACGCAGCCGTCGGCGCGCACGCGTTCATTGATCTCGATCACCCGCTCGTAGAGCTGCTCCGGCAGGACGATCTCCTTGGCAAAGATATCCGGCCTTGCCTGATAGGCGATGCGCAAAGCGTCGCGGAACCCCTTGGTGATGAGCAGCAGCACACGGTCGCCCTTGCGCTCGAGCAGCGCATTGGTGGCAACAGTCGTGCCCATCTTGACGTCACCGATCGCGTCGGCGGAGATGGCGGCGCCGGCTTTCAAACCCAACAGGTCGCGGATGCCCTGGATGGCGGCATCCGCATACGCCTCGGGATTTTCGGACAGGAGTTTTCGGGGGTGCAGCCGGCCCCGCGGATCACGGCCGATGACGTCGGTAAAGGTGCCGCCGCGGTCGATCCAGAAGTCCCATTTCCCAGTTCCCACGGCTGCCGGCATTCTGCTTATCCATAATCTCTTTGGGCGTATGTTGTGTTAGTTCGGGATTTCGGCGCCAGCAATCGCAAGTTGATGTTACACGTGGAAATGCAACGTTACGAAACCAGCAGATGGCTGATGCATTTCCCCTGCGACCGCTCACCGAAACGTGAGCGTCTGTTGAAGGAGAGATAGCATGAAGAAGCTCATTCTGGCGTCTGTTTCGGCGCTCGCCCTGCTGGGGGTCGCGGCTTGTAGCGACAGTGGTACCGGCACTGACAATACCACCACCCAGAGCACCAATCCGCCGGCCAACGAACAGCCGATGAAACCGGCGTCGCCCGACGCTTCGAAGCCTGCTGAACCGGCTCCGGCAACAAAACCGGCTCCTACCGCGCCTGCGCAGTAAGGGCCGTCCCACAATACCGAAGAAGGCCGGCACTGCCGGCCTTCTTTATTGCGCTGTCGATCCCGCGCGTCGCCAGTCAACTGCGGCATCGTCCCGGCTTGATAGAACCGCCCGGTTCGCACTATGAAGCCGACATGTCGATTTGGGACCGCCTTGGTGACTTCATCGCTCGTGTTTCGTCATCGGCGTCCTCGGGCGTCGCGGATGTCGTTGAAGCTGTGCGCACCGTGTTTTCCGGCGATCCGGACTTGCGCCGGCGCGTTGCGTTCTCGGTGGCGATGATCGCGCTCTCGGCCAAGATGGCCAAGGCCGACGGCATCGTCACCCAGGACGAGGTGCGCGCCTTCCAGGACATCTTCGAGGTGCCGCCGAGCGAGACGCGCAACGTGGCGCGGCTTTACGACATCGCCAAGCAGGACGTCGCCGGGTTCGAGACCTACGCCCGGCGCATGGCGCAACTCTGCGGTTCCGGCCATGCCAACTGCATGATGCTGGAAGACATACTCGACGGCCTATTCCATATCGCCAAGGCTGACGGCCTGATCCATGAGCGGGAAGGGCAGTTCCTGCATCGGATCGCGGAGATCTTCCGGATCGATGAGGCGCATTACGAGACGATCCTGTCCAGGCACGTCAATCTCGGCGCCGCCGATCCTTACGTCGTGCTGGGCATCGAGCGCGGCAAGCCGTTCGAGGAAATCAGGAAGCGCTACCGCAAGCTGATCTCGGACAATCATCCCGACAGGTTGATCGCACGCGGCTTGCCGCAAGAATTCATCAAGATCGCCACGACCAGGGTCGCGGCGATCAATGCCGCCTATGAAATGATCGAGCGGGGCCTCAGGCACGCATGAGCGGTTTCCTGCCCGACCAGCCAGGTGCCGAGGTCCGGGTGTCGCCGAATTTCGGTCCGCGCCGCGAGACGCTGCGGCCCGACATGATCGTGCTGCACTATACCGGCATGGCAACCGGCGCCGGCGCCGAGGCGTGGCTGTGCGATCCAGCAAGTGAAGTGTCCTCGCATTATCTTGTCCACGAAGATGGCCGCATCATCCAGATGGTGCGCGAGAGCGATCGCGCCTGGCATGCCGGCAAGAGCTCCTGGCTCGGGCGCACCGACATCAATTCCTGTTCGGTCGGTATCGAGATCGTCAATCCCGGGCATTCACTGGGCTACAAAGCCTTCCCGAGGCGGCAGATCGATGCCGTGATCGATTTGTGCGCGGGCATCGTGGGCCGTTATTCCATCCCAGCGACGAGGGTGCTTGCCCATTCGGACGTGGCGCCGGGCCGCAAGGTCGACCCGGGCGAAAAATTTCCGTGGAAGGTTCTGTTCGCGGCCGGTATCGGCCACCTCATACCGGCGGCGCCGATAAAACCGGGCGCCGCGTTGAAGGCCGGCGACACCGGCTCCGATGTCGAGGCGCTGCAGTCGATGCTGGCGCTCTATGGCTATGGTATTGAGATAACGGGTATTTACGATCGGCAGACGGAAGTCGCAGTGGCGGCGTTCCAGCGGCATTTCCGGCGGCGACTGGTGGATGGCGTGGCCGACAATTCGACGATCCGCACGCTGCAGAGGCTCCTGACTTCCGTCGCGGCAGCCTCTGCCAAATAGTCGCGATAAGATCATTAAATTACAACCTGTTATTTAAAGTGAATTGCGCCGCCTTCATTGTCGCCAATTCCGCCGCCAAATGCCTCTCCGCAAGTTGTTGGACGTCTAGCCCCCCTGACGCTCCGATGTTGAATTGACACAACTGCGCGAAGTTCTTCGCGCGGTTCTAACAGAACAGGATTACATGCAGAAATTGACCGTTGTAGCGGCAGCCGTTGCTGCCGGAGTAATAAGCTTTGCCTTCAGTCCGGCAAACAGCGCCCCCTTAAGCCTTAGGGCAGACAACGGCCTTGCCGTCGCCCCTACGACCAAGGCTGCACCGGCGAACAAAGCGCCAAAGATCAAGAGAGCCCCGGCTAAGCTGCAGAAGGCCGCCGCGACCAGGGCGGCGAAATCGACGGCCAAGCGCGCCAAGCGCGGCAGAAAGACGATCGATCTCACCACGACAGCCTCGATCCCCGCGGGCAAAATCGCTCTGGCGACACCCGCCGCACCCGGCGGCGGCCAGTATTCGTCGATCATTGCCCGCTATGCCGCGAGCTACGGCGTGCCGGTGTCCCTGGCCAGCGCCGTCATCAAGATCGAAAGCAACTACCGGCCGAATCTGGTCGGCAGCGCCGGGGAGATCGGCCTGATGCAGATCAAGCCGGCCACGGCGCGCATGATGGGTTACACCGGTTCGGCCAAGGGGCTGTTCGATCCCGACACCAATATCAAATACGGCATGAAGTACCTCGCGATGGCGCAGGGTCTCGGCGGTGGCACCACCTGCGGCACGATCCTGAAATACAATGCCGGCCACGGCGCGACGCGGATGAATCCGATTTCGGCCGCCTATTGCAGCAAGGTGAAGGTGCAGATGGCAGCGCTGGGTTCGCCGGCCTAAGCTCGTCCGCCGAAGTGGATTTGGGCGACGCGTGTCTGTTTCAAGCGCGTCGTTGTCCCAAACCGCTGCGCATCTGAGCGACGGCAACAGCTTTTTCGTTTGCGTTTTCAGGCGGGAATCCCTTTATACGCCCTTGTCAGCTGGCCGGGCGGCCGCGCCCGCGCGTGCCGAAAGGTTGCGGGTGAGGAAAGTCCGGGCTCCATGGAGACACGGTGCCGGCTAACGGCCGGCGGGGGCGACCCCAGGGAAAGTGCCACAGAAAGCAAACCGCCGCGGCTTCGGCCACGGCAAGGGTGAAAGGGTGGGGTAAGAGCCCACCGCGCGACTGGCAACAGAAGCGGCAAGGCAAACCCCACCGGGAGCAAAACCGAATAGGGGCGGTGCGAGGGGAAACCTTCGAGGGCTGTTTCCGGCCCACCGTCCGGGTAGGTTGCGTGAGGCGCGTGGCAACATGCGCCCAAGATGAATGGCCGCCACGTTCTCGCCGCGAGGCGAGGGCCATACAGAACCCGGCTTACAGGCCAGCTGGCATTTTCTCGTAGCGATAGCCGAACGGGATCAGGAGGTTACGCCGACAGGCGTATCTTCCGATTCAAGCATTCCGCAAGACAGCTTCCGCGGCGTGGTCGAACCTGTCCTTGAAGCTGGTGCGATTAAATCGTACCTTGGGGAAGAGCAGGAGCGCATCATGGGCCAGGTCGACAAACGCAGTATCACGCTTTCGCCGGAACTGGCGGCTGCGGTCGACAATGTCGTCGCTGCTGGCGAATACGCCTCGGCCAGTGAAGTCATCCGCGATGCACTCAGGCAATGGAAGGAGCGGCGCGACCTGCTGGGCTATACCGTCGAGGAATTGCGGGAACTGGTGCAGGAAGGCATCGACAGCGGACCTGCGCTGGACGGCCCCCCCTTAATGGAGCGATTGCGCGCCAAATATGCGAAGATGGCGGAAGCCAAAGGCGCTGACGAGTGAAGTACTGCCTGCTTCCACAGGCATTGGTGGACCTCGAAACTATCGGCGACTACATCGCTGCCCGCAACCCAAACGCCGCAGTCCGTTTTGTGGAAGCTCTTCAGAGGCGATGGGATTTGCTGACCCTTCATCCCCAATCAGGCGCGCCGCGCGATGATATCTTGCCGGGCATCCGCCACCTCGTTGTCGGGGAGTATCTTACGTTTTATCGGATTGGCAACGACGCGATCGAAATCCTTCGCGTCCTGCATGGCCGACGCAAAATCGAGGCTGACGACCTGATATAGCGGGACTAGGCGCCGAGCTTGTCCAGCGACGCCTCGATTGCCTTCCAGAGTTCCTCGACAGGTTCGCAACCGATCGCGAGACGAACGAAGCCCGGCGGAACGGCGTCGCCGCGTTTCGAACGCCGCTCGGCCGATGTGTGCACGCCGCCGAAGGAGGTTGCCGATTCGATCAGCGCGCAGCCGTCGATGAACGCCTCTGCCTGTTCTTCGGAGGCCAGCTCGAACGAAATCAGGAAGCCGAAGCGCTCCATCTGAGCACGCGCCAGATTGTGCGAGGCATCGCCCTCGAGCCCGGGAAAGCGCAGGCCGCTGACGGCGCGATGACCCTTCAGCCGCTGCGCGATGGTTTCAGCCGACGAACACATGCGATCGAAGCGTACTTCCAGCGTTTCGAGGCCGCGATGCACCAGCCATGCTTCGAACGGACCGGGGATGCCGCCGGCCGTCTCGCGCCAATCCTTCACCCTGGCGACAATGTCGGGATCGCGGCTGGCGACATGGCCAAAGAGAACGTCCGAATGGCCATTGATCGCCTTGGTGTCGGCCGAGACCACGATGTCGGCGCCAAGATCGAGCGGGCGCTGGCCGAAGGGCGTCATCGTCGTGTTGTCGACGATCAGGGTTCCGCCTTGCGCATCGACGGCCTTGGCGACGGCGGCGATGTCGCAAATGTCCAGTCGCGGGTTCGACGGACTTTCAACGAAAACCGCCCGGTAGCCGGCGAAGCCGCCATCGAGCATGCTTTCCGTCGGCCTCACGTCATAAGCGACGCCGAGCGGTTTCAGAAAACGCTCAGCCAAGGCCCGTGTCGTGTGATAGCCGTCCGACGGCAAGAGGATGCGGTCGCCCGATTTGACGAGCGCGAACAAAGCCGCGGAAATCGCGGCCATTCCCGACGGAAAAATAATGCATTGCGCCTCTTCCAGGTGGCCGAGCGCTTGCTCGACCGCATGCCAGGTCGGGTTGCTGAAGCGGCCATATTGATCGAAACCCGTCGCGTCGCCCGGTGCGTGGAAGATCGAGGCCATGGTCAGCGGCAAGGGAATGGGATCACCCTTGGCGAAATCGGCGCTGCGCAAATGGGCAAGTGTCGCGGCGCGTGACTTCGCAGTGTCGGACATCGGCTCGATCCCTTGGGCAGAAAACTTCAACCGACGCTATGCGCGCCGGCTGTACGCGGCAAGCTGGGTCTTTTTGGGCCAGAGGGTTCTAAACGCTTCGTTAGGCTTAATGGACGATAAAGACGAGACGTGTCTTCAGCTTGCGCTTTCTGGTTGTGGCGCGTTTGTTTGTGATGCCTGTTCCCGTTGACGCCCATAGTGCCCCATGATATCCCATTCAGATCAAGCTTTCGTTCCGCGTCAGGGTGAAGCGTACGCCAATCGGGCAGCCGCGGCGGCTGCGCGTTTGTCGGTTTTCGCCCCGGTGAATGAAGCGATTTGCCGCAAATGCGGCAGGGCGCGGAGAACAACATGAGGGGTGCAGCGGCAACAGCGGCTGTAGCGTTTATTGGACCGGTTTCTGTCAAACACGGTGAGCAAGATCGATGCGAAGGGGCGGGTGTCCGTTCCGGCGCATTTTCGCGCCGTGGTGCAAAAACGCGGCTATTCGGAACTCTACGCGCTACGCTGCCTGGATCTGCCGGCCATGGATGTTGGCGGGCTCGACCTGCTCGACCGCTACGAGCAGCGGATCGCGCTGGAGGATCCCTTTCTGCAGACGGCGGACGACATGTCGTTCTTTTGCCATGGCGACGGGACATTTCTGAAGCTCGACCAGGACGGCCGCATCACCATGACCGATTTCATCCGCGAGCATACGGGCATCTCGAACGAGGTGGCCTTTGTCGGCCGCGGCAATTTCTTTCAAGTCTGGGAGCCCGGACGGCTTGCCGCCTATGGGGCGCAGGCGCGGGCCAGGCTTTTGCAGCTTCGGCAGGGGACGAAGCCCGGGGAGCGATCGGAATGATGGCTGGCCACGGCGATGACCCTCGCGCCGTTGGCGGACCGGCCCGTCACATTCCGGTCCTCCTTGCCGAGGTGCTCGACGCGCTCGCGCCGAAGGTCGGCGAGACGATCGTCGACGGGACATTCGGCGCCGGCGGCTACACCAGCGCCATCCTCGAGCGCGGCGCCTCCGTCGTCGCCATCGACCGCGACCCGGACGCGATCGCGGCGGGCAGGGCGCTCGAACGACAGTCCGGCGGCAGGCTGAGGCTTGTCCAGGCGCCGTTCTCAACGCTGGACGAGCATGTCGAGGGCGCCGACGGCGTGGTGCTCGACATCGGCGTTTCCTCGATGCAACTCGACCAGGCGGAGCGGGGCTTTTCCTTTCGCGCCGACGGGCCACTCGACATGCGCATGGCGCAGGCGGGTCTGTCCGCCGCCGACGTCGTCAACACCTTCAAGGGGGGCGATCTTGCCCGCATCTTCGGCTTTCTCGGCGAGGAGCGCCATGCCGGCCGCATCGCGCGCATGATCGAGAGCCGTCGCGAGAAGAAGCCCTTCGAACGCACGCTCGATCTCGCCGACGCCATCGAAACCCATATCGGACGCGGGCCGAAGGACAAGATCCATCCGGCCACGCGTGTCTTCCAGGCGCTGCGCATATTCGTCAATGACGAGCTTGGCGAGCTCGCAAGGGCGCTGCTGGCTGCCGAGCGGGCGCTGAAGCCCGACGGACGGCTTGCCGTGGTGACGTTCCATTCGCTGGAAGACCGCATCGTCAAGCGCTTCATCGCCGACCGCTCCGAAGCGGCCAGCGGCTCGCGGCATTTGCCCGATGCACCCGTGCGCATTGCCACCTTCCGCAAGGCCGGCGGCGGCGTGACGGCGGGAGAGGCCGAGCTAGACGCCAACCCGCGGGCGCGCTCGGCCAGGCTACGCGCCGCGATCCGCACCGAGGCGCCGGCGCGCGCCGGCGATTTTTCGATTTTCGGCCTTCCAAAGCTTCCCGCCGTCGAGCGGCCGGGGGAGAGGTGAGCACGTGTTTCGTACCAGCGACATAGTCCTGATCGCCGTCATGGTCTCGGCCGCGGCGCTGACCTACAAAACGAAGCGCGAAGCCGAAGAGCAACAGGCGGCGGTGCAGAAGATCCAGGCGCAGATCCACTACGAGGAAGAGACCATCGATCTCCTCAAGGCGGATTGGAGCCTGCTCACTCAGCCGTCGCGACTGCAGAAGCTTGCCGACGTCTATAAGAGCCAGCTCGGGCTCGAACCGGTCAACGCGCACCAGATCGGCGGCCTCGACGACATTCCCGTGAAACCCGTGACCATCGAAGACCTCTCCTCGCAGCAGCTTGGCGGCATGGCCGACAATTCGGGCAAGGAGCCCTCGGACGGCAAGGATCCGGTGGTCACCGGGAGCACCGTTCAATGATCGGCCTTCCAAGGATCGGCGGCCTGCTGACGCGCCGGAAGAAGCAGGCTGAGGACGGCTCGATCGTCGTCGACGCCGCCCGCAAGGCGACTGGCGGCAAGGCCAAGACGCGCATCGTCATGACCATGGCGGTGTTCTTCACCATCTATTCGACCATTGCCGGCCGGCTCGTCTATCTCGGGCTGCAGAATCCCGATCTTTCGGGCGGCCCGGAGAACCGCGTCACTGCATCGCGTCCGGATATCGTCGATCGCAATGGCGAGGTGCTGGCGACCGACATCAAGACCGCGTCGCTGTTTGCCGAGCCGCGCCGCATCGTCGACGCCGACGAAGCGATCGAGAGATTGTCGACCGTGCTGCCGGAGATCGACTACGAGCAGACCTATCGCAAGCTCAAGAGCGGCGCCGGCTTCGTGTGGTTGCAGCGCCAGCTGACGCCGAAGCAGCAGGCCGACATCCTGGCGCTGGGCGTTCCCGGCCTCGGCTTCCGCACCGAAAAGCGCCGCTTCTATCCGAGCGGCGAGACCTCGTCCTATATCGTCGGCCTCACCAACATCGACAACCAGGGCATCTCCGGCATGGAGAAGTATATCGACGAGCAGGGGCTGAGCGACCTGCAGGCGTCGGGGCTCGCGGTGGCCAAGGATCTCAAGCCGGTCAGGCTTTCGATCGATCTGCGCGTCCAGCATGTGGTGCGCGACGAGATCGCCGCAGGCCTTGAGCGCTATCGCGCCATCGGCGCCGGCGCCGTCGTGCTGAACATCAAGACCGGCGAAGTGATGGCCATGGCCTCGGTGCCGGATTTCGATCCGAACAATCCGTATAATGCGCAGGAGAAAGACCGACTGAACCGCATGTCGGCCGGTCTTTACGAGATGGGCTCAACCTTCAAGAGCTTCACCTCGGCCATGGCGCTCGATTCCGGCAAGGCGACGATGACGAGCCGCTTCGACGCTTCGCATCCGATCCGGGTCGGCCATCAGGCCATCCACGATTTCCACGGCAAGAACCGCGTGCTGTCGCTGCCGGAAGTGTTTCTCTTTTCGTCCAACATCGGGTCGGCCAGGGAGGCCGAGCTGGTCGGCATCGAAGGGCACCGCGAATTCCTGCACCGCCTCGGCATTCTGGACCGGATGCAGACCGAACTGCCGGAAGTCGCCCGCCCGACCGAACCCAAGGTCTGGAAACAGGTCAACTCGTTCACCATCGCCTTCGGCCACGGCGTGTCGACGACGCCGCTGCAGGCCGCCGTCGGCTGCGCGGCGCTGATGCAGGGCTATCTGATCGAGCCGACATTCCTGGTGCGCAGCGAGCAGGAGGCAATGGCGGTGGCCAAGAAAGTGGTCAGCGACCAGACGGTCGAAGGCATGCGCTATCTCTATACGCTCAACGCCGAGAAGGGTTCGGCCAGAAACGCCCGGGTTCCCGGCTATCGCGTTGGCGGCAAGACCGGAACGGCTGAGAAAGTCATCAACGGCCGCTACTCCAAGGACTTGAATTTCAATACTTTCGTCGCCGCCTTCCCGATGGACGATCCGCAATATCTGGTGTTCACGATCGCCGACGCCCCGCATCCTGAAAAGCCCGGGATGACCGACGTTGCCGCCAACAATGCGGGGGTCATGGCCGGCAACATCATCAGACGCGCGGCCGCCATGCTTGGCGTGAAGCCAGATTTCAGCCATGAAAATGGTGCAACGCTGGTTTCCTATCAGTGATTCTTGGGGCGCGCCGGCAACTGCGCGCTATTTTGTTGCGGTGAACGGGACTCAATGCAGCTAAAAGATCTAGCCGGCATCCTGCCTGTCGAGGGAACAGCTTCCCCCGATCTGGAGGTGACCGGACTTTCCTCCGATTCCCGCGCGGTCAAGACCGGCGTCGTCTTCTTCGCGCTTGCCGGCAGCAAGGCCGATGGCTCGACCTATGCCGCCGATGCCGCGGCCCGCGGCGCGGCTGCGATCGTCACCGGCAAGGGCGCGAGCGTCTCCAGCCTGTCGATCCCGGTCCTTGCCGTCGATGATCCGCGCCTGGCGCTGGCGCTCAGCGCAGCGCGCTTCTTCGGACGCCAGCCGCAGACCATGGTCGCCGTCACCGGCACCGCCGGCAAGACATCCGTCGCCGCCTTCACCCGGCAGATCTGGGAGCAGGCGGGTTTTGCCGCCGCCTCGATCGGCACAACCGGCGTCGTAGCGCCCGGCCGCAACGAATATGGCTCGCTGACGACGCCCGACCCGGTGGCGTTGCACCGATTGCTCAAGGAGCTGGCGGATGCGGGCGTCACCCACGCCTCGATGGAAGCTTCGAGCCACGGCCTCGACCAGCGCCGCCTCGACGGGGTGAAGCTGGCGGCCGGCGCTTTCACCAATCTCGGCCGCGACCACATGGATTACCATCCGACGGTGGAGGATTATCACCGCGCCAAGCTGCGCCTGTTCGACACGCTGCTGCCGAAGGGCGCGCCCGCCATCGTCTTTGCCGACGATCCGTGGTCGGAGCCGACCATCGAAGCCGCGAAAGCGGCGGGGCTGGAAGTGCTGACCGTCGGCCGCCATGGCGATTTCCTGACGCTGAAGCGGGTCGAGCATGAGCGGCATCGCCAGCGCGCCGAAATCGTGGCCGACGGCGTGCTGCACGAGGTCGACCTGCCTTTGGCCGGCGATTTCCAGATCGCCAACGCGCTGGTCTCGGCTGGGCTTGCTATCACGACTGGAACACCCGCGGGCAAGGCCTTGGCGGCATTGGAGAAATTGAAGGGTGCGCCGGGCCGGCTCGACCTCGTCGGCGCCACCGCGGCCGGCGCTCCCGTTTATGTCGACTACGCCCACAAGCCCGATGCGCTGGAGAATGTGCTGACCTCGGTCCGGCCTTTCACCACGGGGCGCGTCGTCGTGGTGTTCGGCTGCGGCGGCGACCGCGACCGGGGAAAAAGGCCGATCATGGGCGAGATCGCGACCCGGCTCGCCGATGTCGTCATCGTCACCGACGACAACCCGCGTACGGAAGTGCCCGAGACCATCCGCGCCGCGATCCTTGCTGCCGCGCCCGGCGCCATCGAGATCGGCGACCGCCGCAAGGCGATCCACGAGGCGGTGGCGATGCTTCGCGCCGGCGACACGCTCATCGTCGCCGGCAAGGGACATGAGGAAGGCCAGACCGTCGGCACCGAAACCTTTCACTTCTCCGACCATGAGGAAGTGCGTGAGGCGCTCAAGGAGCGTGCCGCATGAACCTGCTGTGGACGTCGGAAGCGCTGGTCGAAGCCATGGGCGGCAGGCCGATCGGCTTGCTGCCGGAGGGCATCACCGGCATTTCGATCGACAGCCGCAGTCTGGAACCGGGAAACGCCTTCTTCGCCATCAAGGGCGAAGCGATGGACGGCCATGATTTCGCGACCGCGGCGGTCAAGGCCGGAGCGGCGGTGCTGGTCGTCGCCGAGGGCAAGCTGCCGTCGCTCGGCCGGCTAACGGCGCCGATGATCGTCGTGCAGGACGTGCTCGCGGCCCTCGAGAAGCTCGGCGTGGCGGCGCGGGCTCGCTCGAAGGCCAGGATCATCGCGGTCACCGGCTCGGCCGGCAAGACGACCACCAAGGAAGCGCTGCGCCATGTGCTGTCGGCGGTCGGCAAGGTGCATGCTTCGGCGCAGTCGTTCAACAACCATTGGGGCGTGCCGCTGACGCTGGCGCGCATGCCGCAGGACTGCGACTATGCCGTCTTCGAGATCGGCATGAACCATCCAGGCGAGATCCGGCCGCTGGTAAAGATGGTCAGGCCGCATGTCGCCATCGTGACCATAATCGCCGCCGCTCATCTCGGCTTCTTCAAGAATCTGGACGAGATCGCCATGGCCAAGGCCGAGATTTTCGAGGGAATCGAGCCGGGTGGCGCCGCGCTGCTCAACCGTGACGATCCACGCTGGAAGCTGCTCGGCAAAATGGCGAAAGAGGCGGGTGTCGAGCATGTCTTCGGCTTCGGCGAAAATGTCCGCTCGGCGTTCCGCCTTGTCGGCTGCGAGCTTCATGCCGACCATTCCGACATCGCCGTCAAGATCGGCAAGAGGGACCTGACGGCTCGTGTAGGGGCGCCCGGCCGCCATATCGTGCAGAACGTGCTGGCGGTGCTGGGCGGCTCGCAGCTGGTCGGCGCCGACCTCGACAAGGTCGCGGCGGCACTGGCAGATCTTTCGGCCGAGCGCGGGCGGGGCCGGCGCCATATCCTGCATCATCCCAACGGGCCGATCACGCTGATCGACGAGAGCTACAACGCCAATCCGGCGTCGATGGCGGCGGCAATGGCGCTGCTCAACGCCACGCCGGTCGCGGGCGAGGGCCGGCGCATCGCCGTGCTCGGCGACATGCTGGAGCTCGGCAGCCATTCGGCAGATCTCCACGCAGCGCTTGCCAAGCTGATCGTCGGCACGGGCACGCGCAACGTCTTTCTCGGCGGCCCGGAAATGCAGGCGCTGGCCGAGGCCCTGCCGTCAGACATTGCAACCGAGTATCGATCGGGAGCGGAAGAACTGAAGCCGATCGTGATCGCCGCGCTCAGGCCCGGCGACGTGGTGATGGTCAAGTCGTCGAAGGGCATCGGGTTTTCAAAGCTGGTCGAGGCATTGCTCGGCAAATTTCCGGCGGAAGCCACAAACATTAAGCCGGCCTAGGTCGGGCTCCGGGGGACGGAAGGACCATGTTCACACTGCTCGTCGATTTCGCGGACAAGATCTCGTTCTTCAACGTCTTCCGCTACATCACTTTTCGTACAGGCGGCGCGCTGATCACGTCGGCGCTTATCGTCTTCATCTTTGGGCCGACGATCATCAATTCGCTGCGCCTGCGGCAGGGCAAGGGCCAGCCGATCCGCGCCGACGGCCCGCAGACGCATTTCAAGAAGGCCGGAACGCCGACCATGGGCGGGCTGATGATCCTGTCCGGCATCATCGGTTCGTCGCTCTTATGGGCAAACCTGTCCAGCATCTATGTCTGGGTCGTGTTGCTGGTCACCGTCGGCTTCGGCTCGATCGGCTTCTACGACGACTATCTCAAGGTCACCAAGCAGTCGCATCTGGGTTTCTCCGGTAAGGCCCGCCTGGCGATCGAGTTCGTCATCGCCGCCATCGCGGCCTGGGTGATTATGCATAACGGCCAGGCGCCGTTCTCGTCGTCGCTGACCTTTCCCTTCGCCAAGGAATTCCTGATCAACCTCGGCTGGTTCTTCGTGCCGTTCTCCTGCTTCGTCATTGTTGGCGCCGGCAATGCGGTGAACCTGACCGACGGCCTCGACGGCCTGGCGATCGTGCCGATCATGATCGCGGCGGCGTCCTTCGGCGTCATCGCCTATCTTTCGGGCAACGCGGTGTTCGCCGAATATCTGCAGATCCATTTCGTTCCCGGCACCGGTGAGCTCGCCGTCGTGCTCGGCGCGGTGATCGGCGCGGGCCTCGGCTTCCTTTGGTTCAACGCGCCGCCGGCCGCGATCTTCATGGGCGACACCGGCTCGCTGGCGATGGGCGGGCTGATCGGCACCATCGCGGTCGCTACCAAGCATGAGATCGTGCTGGTGATCGTCGGCGGCCTGTTCGTGGTCGAGATCCTGTCGGTCATCATCCAGGTCGGCTATTTCAAGATGACCGGCAAGCGCGTCTTCCTGATGGCGCCGATCCATCACCATTTCGAAAAGCTCGGCTGGACCGAAAGCCAGGTGGTGATACGCTTCTGGATCATTGCCGTCATCCTGGCGCTGGTCGGCCTGTCCACCCTTAAGCTCAGATAGGACTCGCTGCTTGATCCCCGCTGCTTCCTTTTCAGGCAAACGCATTTCGCTCTTCGGGCTTGGCGGCTCGGGGATCGCCACCGCGCATGCGCTGATCGCCGGCGGCGCCGAGGTGCTGGCCTGGGACGACAATCCGGACAGCGTCGCCAAGGCAGCGGCCGCGGGGATTACGACCGGAGATCTGCGCGTGACCGACTGGCCGCGTTTCGCCGCCTTCGTGCTGTCGCCGGGGGTGCCGCTGACGCATCCGAAGCCGCATTGGACGGTGGAGCTGGCGCGCGGCGCCGGCGTCGAGGTGATCGGCGATATCGAGCTGTTCTGCCGCGAACGCAACAGCCACGCGCCGGCAGCACCCTTCATCGCGATTACCGGCACCAACGGCAAGTCGACGACGACGGCGCTGACGGCGCATATCGTGAAGTCGGCGGGCCGCGACACGCAGATGGGCGGCAATATCGGTCGTGCCGTCATGACGCTCGATCCGCCCGAGCCGACGCGGCACTATGTGGTCGAGTGCTCGTCCTACCAGATCGATCTCGCGCCCTCCATCAATCCGACCGCCGGCATCCTGCTCAACCTTACGCCAGACCATCTCGACCGGCACGGCACGATGGCGCATTACGCCTCGATCAAGGAGAGGCTGGTCGCCGGCAGCGACACCGCGATCGTCGGCGTCGACGATTCCTGGTGCGCCCAGATCGCCGACCGACTGGAGCGCGCCGGCCGGCAGGTCATCCGCATTTCCAAGCGCCTGCCTTTGACCGACGGCTATTTCGCCGACGGCACCAATCTGATGGAAGCTGTGCACGGCCGCTACAGCCGCGTCGCCTTCCTCGAAGGCGTCGGGTCGCTGCGCGGCCAGCACAACGCGCAGAACGCGCTGGCCGCCGTCGCCGCGTGCCTGAGGATCGGGCTCGATCTCGGCGAGATCCAGGCCGGCCTCGAGAGCTTCCCGGGGCTGGCGCATCGCATGGAGCAGGTCGGCCGCAAGGACCATGTGCTGTTCGTCAACGATTCCAAGGCGACCAATGCCGATGCGGCCGCACCCGCGCTGTCGAGCTTCAACCGCGTCTATTGGATCGCCGGCGGCCTGCCCAAGGAAGGCGGCATCGAGCCGCTGCGCGGCTTCTTCCCGCGCATCGCCAAGGCCTATCTGATCGGCGAGGCGGCGCCAGCGTTCTCGGCGACGCTCGGCGAGGCAGTACCCTACGAAATATCCGGAACGCTGGCGGCGGCGGTCGAGCATGCCGCCAATGACGCGGCAAAGGACACCGGCGGCGAGGCCGTGGTGCTGCTTTCGCCGGCTTGCGCCAGTTTCGACCAGTTCAAGAATTTCGAAGTTCGCGGCGAAGCCTTCAGGCAAGCTGCGACTGCTATTGATGGGGTGAAATCCATCGGAGGGCCACGTTGATGCAAAGCCGTCTCGACAAAAGTCCTGTCGCCACCTGGTGGTGGACGATCGATCGCTGGTTCCTGGCGGCATTCCTGTCGCTGATGGGACTGGGCATCGTGCTGTCCTTCGCCGCAAGCCCGGCGGTGGCCGAGCGTATCGGCCTCGACAGCTTCCACTTCGCCACGCGCCAGATCATCTTCACCATCCCGGCGCTTATCGTGATGCTGGCAGTCTCTTTCCTGGAGGCGCGGCAGATAAGGCGGATGTCGCTGGTGATGATCTGCATCATGCTGGTGCTGATGGTGGCGGTGCTCTACATCGGCGTCGAGGTGAAGGGGGCGCGGCGCTGGGTATCGCTCGCCGGTCTTTCCATCCAGCCGTCCGAGTTCCTGAAACCGGCGTTCGTCATCATCTGCGCCTGGCTGTTTGCGGAGCACAGGCGCCAGCCAGACATTCCCGGCAATCTGTTCGCCATGCTTTTGCTGGCGCTGGTCATCTCGCTTCTGGTGGCTCAGCCCGATCTCGGCCAGACCATGCTGGTGCTGGGCACCTGGGGCGTGATGTTCTTCATGGCCGGCCTGCCCTGGTTCTGGATCGTCGCGCTGGGGGCTGCCGGGGTCGGCGGCGTGTTCGCGGCCTATACGGTGTTTCCGCACGTCGCCGCGCGCATCGACAAGTTCATGACCGGCGAAGGCGACACCTTCCAGGTCGATATGGGCCGCGAGGCGCTGATCAATGGCGGCTGGTTCGGCGTCGGCCCGGGCGAGGGCACGGTGAAGCGGGTCATCCCCGACAGCCACGCCGACTTCGTCTTCTCGGTCGCCGGCGAGGAGTTCGGCCTCATAATGTGCTTCTTCATCATGTCGATCTTCGCCTTCATCGTGCTGCGCGGCCTGAGCATCGCGCTCAAGGAGCAGGACGATTTCACCCGCTATGGGGTGGGCGGCCTCGTCACCGTCTTCGGCCTGCAATCGGCCATCAACATGTGCGTGAACCTGCAGCTGATGCCGGCCAAGGGCATGACGCTGCCCTTCATCTCCTATGGCGGCTCCTCGCAGATCGCCATCGCCGTCTCGATGGGCATGGTTCTCGCCTTGACGCGCAAGCGTCCGGAAAAGCGCAAGCAGATGGGCTTCGTCCTTTCGCAGCGCGCAATGCCGGCGGAATGAGGCAGGATGGCGAAGGGTGTCATCCTGCTTGCGGCCGGCGGAACGGGCGGACATCTGTTTCCGGCCGAGGCGCTGGCGCATGAGCTGATCGAGCGCGGCTGGAAGGTGCATCTTGCCACCGACAATCGCGCCGAGCGCTATTCCCGCCATTTCCCGGCAGCCGACATTCACACCATCCCCTCGGCAACGCTGGGTTCGAAGAACCCGGTCGCCATGCTCTCGGCCTTCTGGCAGATCTGGCAAGGCGTGCGGGAGGCCGGCCGTGTAATCGCCAGGATCAAGCCGGAGGCTGTCGTCGGCTTCGGCGGCTATCCGACGCTGCCGCCGCTCTATGCCGCGACAAGGCGAAAAGTGCCGACGCTGATCCATGAGCAGAACGCCGTCATGGGCCGCGCCAACAAGGCGCTCGCCCGCCGCGTCGACGCGATAGCCGGCGGCTTCCTGCCGGAAGGGGCGAGCGCCACCGGCGCAAAGACCGTGACCACCGGCAATCCGGTCAGGCCGCAGATCCTCGAAGCGGCGAAGGCGCCATATCTGGCCTCCAACGAGGGCGAGCCGTTCCGCTTCCTGGTGTTTGGCGGCAGCCAGGGCGCGCAATTCTTTTCCGACGCGGTGCCCGCGGCGATCGCGCTGCTGCCGCAAGACCTGCGCAAGCGGCTGGTGATCACCCAGCAGGCGCGCGCCGAGGATGTGGCGCGGGTGAAGGCGGCCTATGCCGATCTCGGCGTCGACGCCCAGGTTTCGCCCTTCTTTACTGACATGGCGGCGCGCATCGGGGCGGCGCATCTGGTGATGTCGCGTTCCGGCGCCTCGACGGTTTCGGAAATCGCCGTCATCGGCCGGCCGGCACTGCTGGTGCCTTATCCGCACGCGCTCGACCACGATCAGGCGGCGAATGCGGCAGCCCTTGCCGCCGCCGGGGGAGCCGAGCTCCATCCGCAGTCGACGCTGTCGGCGGCGCGCATCGCCGAGCTGGTCGGCGGGCTGGTCAAGGACCCGAACCGGCTGGCGACCATGGCCGCCGCCGCCCGCTCGGCCGGGAAACCGAACGCGGCGCGGTTGCTCGCCGATCTGACAGAGGCTATTGCGTCCGGCAAAACGGTTTCGGACTACAGGAGGACGCGCCCATGAAGATGCCGCAGACGATCGGGCTTGTGCATTTCATCGGCATTGGCGGCATCGGCATGAGCGGCATCGCCGAGGTGCTGCACAATCTGGGCTACAAGGTGCAAGGGTCCGACCAGGCCGACGGCGCCAATGTGCAGCGGTTGCGCGACAAGGGCATCGAATGCTTCGTCGGCCACAAGGCCGAGAATGTCGGCGATGCCGAAGTCGTGGTTGTTTCGACCGCGATCAAGAAGTCCAACCCTGAGCTCAAGGCCGCGCGCGAGAAGCTTTTGCCGATCGTGCGCCGGGCCGAGATGCTGGCCGAACTGATGCGTTTCCGCCAGGCGGTCGCCATCGGCGGCACGCATGGCAAGACGACGACCACCTCGATGGTGGCGACGCTGCTCGAGGCCGGCGGGCTCGACCCGACCGTCATCAATGGCGGCATCATCAACGCCTACGGCACCAATGCCCGCATGGGCGACGGCGAGTGGATGGTGGTCGAAGCCGACGAGAGCGACGGCACCTTCCTGAAACTGCCGGCCGACATCGCCGTCGTCACCAACATCGATCCCGAGCATCTCGACCACTATGGGAGCTTCGACAAGGTGCGCGAGGCGTTCCGCCAGTTCGTCGAGAACGTGCCGTTCTACGGTTTCGGCGTGATGTGCACCGACCATCCGGAAGTGCAGGCGCTGGTCGGCCGCATCGAGGATCGGCGCGTCATCACCTATGGCGAGAACGCGCAGGCCGACGTGCGCTTCACCAATCATCGCATGCAAGGCGCGATTTCCGAATTCGATATCGTCATCCGCGATCGCAAGGGGCGGGGCACGACGTCGATAAATGACCTGCGCCTGCCGATGCCCGGCCGGCACAACGTCTCCAACGCGACGGCGGCGATCGCGGTGGCGCATGAGCTTGGCCTCTCGGCCGAGGCGATCAAGAAGGGCCTTTCGTCCTTCGCGGGCGTCAAGCGGCGCTTCACCCGTACCGGCTCGTGGAACGGTGTCGAGGTGTTCGACGATTACGGCCACCACCCGGTCGAGATCGCGGCGGTGCTGAAGGCCGCGCGCAGCGCGACCAAGGGGCGTGTCATCGCCATCGCGCAGCCGCATCGCTTCACCCGGCTTCACGATCTCTTCGAGGAATTCTCGGTCTGCTTCAACGACGCCGACACGGTCATGGTGGCGCCGGTCTACGCGGCCGGCGAGGAACCCATCGAAGGCGTGACTTCCGACGCGTTGGTGTCGCGCATCCGCTCCGGCGGCCACCGCGACGCACGCTATATCGATGGTCAGGCAGCAATCGCGCCCGCCATTCGCGAGCTTGCCAAGCCCGGCGATTTCGTCGTCTTCCTCGGCGCCGGCAACATCACGCAATGGGCCTATGCGCTGCCCAAGGAACTTGGTGGGACGCCCTCATGATGCGCGGCCAGGACCTGATCGATAAACTCGGCGACAAGCTTGCCGGCCTGCGCGGCCGTATCACGCCGAACGCCGAGATGGACAAGATCACCTGGTTCCGGGCCGGCGGCCTCGCCGAGGCGCTGTTCCAGCCGGCCGACGAGGAGGACCTCGCGGCCTTCCTGCGCGCGGTGCCGGAAGAGATACCGGTCGTGGTGGTCGGCGTCGGCTCGAACCTTCTGGTGCGCGACGGCGGCATTCCGGGTTTTGTCGTTAGGCTCTCGGCCAAGGGTTTCGGCGAGGCCGAGACCACCGGGCCGACCACGATCAAAGCCGGCGCGGCGACGCCGGACAAGCGCCTCGCGGCGGTGGCGTATGAAGCCGGCATTGGCGGCTTCCATTTCTATCACGGCATTCCTGGCGCTGTCGGCGGCGCGCTCAGGATGAATGCCGGCGCCAACGGCGTCGAGACGCGTGAGCGGGTCGTCGAGGTGAGGGCCCTGGATCGCAGGGGCAATCTCCATACGCTGAGCAATGCCGATATGGGCTATGCCTATCGCCATTCATCCGCGCCTGCAGGACTGATCTTCACCTCGGCCATTTTCGAAGGGTTTGCGGAAGACAAGGCGGAGATCAAGGCGGCAATGGATGCCGTGCAGAACCATCGCGAGACGGTGCAGCCGATCAGGGAGAAGACCGGCGGCTCGACCTTCCAGAATCCGGAAGGCACCTCGGCGTGGAAGGAGATCGACAAGGCCGGCTGCCGCGGGCTGATGATCGGCGGCGCGCAGATGTCGCCGATGCATTGCAACTTCATGATCAACACCGGCACGGCCACCGGCTACGACCTCGAATATCTGGGCGAGACGGTGCGGGCGCGGGTGCTCGAGAATTCGGGCATCCGGCTGCACTGGGAGATCAAGCGCCTCGGCAATTTCAGGCCCGGCCATGCGGTGCAGGAGTTTCTCGGGCAGCTTCTTTAGCTTAGGCTTAAGTTCATGTGATGCTTGAACTTCCAGTGATCTGAAACAGCCGTAGAACCGTTGCCTCAAAGACTCACAATTCACTTTTTGCGGCTGTTTTCGCGGAAAGTGAATCTCTCGGAATCATAGGTACTTGCCAGCGAATCAACTCTCTGATTCTCTGCCCTAAAGCGTTTCCTGATTTGAGTCGTTCGACGCGTTAAGCCGCGTTTTCCGTCCGGGGGGCAACCTGCCGGAGGGCTCGGACTCAATGTTTGGAAATGCGGTGCGGGAATATCGGTTGCAGGCCCGGCGTGAGAGGGGATGACGGGATGAAGAAGAAGCATGTGGCTGTCCTCCTGGGTGGATTCTCCTCGGAGCGGCCCGTGTCTCTGTCCTCGGGGAAGGCGTGTGCGGATGCGCTCGAGAATGAAGGCTATCAGGTCACCCGGGTCGATGTTTCGCGCGATGTCGGGTCTGTGCTTGCCGAGCTCAAGCCTGATGTCGCTTTCAACGCGCTGCACGGTCCGTTCGGCGAGGACGGCACCATCCAGGGAATTCTCGAATATCTCGCAATTCCCTACACCCATTCGGGTGTGCTCGCTTCGGCCTTGGCCATGAACAAGGAGCAGGCCAAGAAAATCGCCAAGGCGTCCGGCATTCCGGTCGCGGAGTCGAAGGTGGTCAACCGCTTCGCCGTCCAGAACAGGCATCCGATGAAGCCGCCTTATGTGGTCAAGCCGGTCAATGAGGGGTCGAGCTTCGGCGTGGTCATCGTGCATGAGGGGCAGTCGCATCCGCCGCAGGTGATCGGCTCCACGGAATGGCAATATGGCGAGATCGTCATGGTCGAGCGCTACATTCATGGCCGCGAATTGACCTGCGCGGTGATGGGCGATGTGGCGCTCGGCGTCTGCGAGATCATCCCGACCGGGCATTCCTTCTACGATTACGATTCAAAATACGTTCCCGGCGGATCAAAACACGAAATCCCTGCTAAAATTTCACCGAATATTTACCAAAAAATACAGACACTGGCCCTCAAGGCTCATCTTGCCATTGGTTGCCGGGGCGTCTCCCGATCGGACTTCCGTTACGACGATCGCCACTCCGAAAACGGCGAGGTTGTCTGGCTCGAGGTCAACACTCAGCCGGGCATGACGCCGACGTCTCTGGTGCCTGAAATCGCCGCGCAAGCGGGACATTCGTTCGGCGATTTGTTGAGTTGGATGGTGGAGGACGCTTCGTGTCTGCGTTGAGGTGGGGACAGGGTAATGGCGTCGGTGCGGCTGGTTTCGCGCTGTTCGGCATGTCGCTGTCATTCGACCGTTTCGTGCTGCCGCGTCAGCTTCGCCGGCCGATGCGCGTGCTGGCGCGTTTGTGCGGCGGCGAGTATGAGGCGCCGCGCTTTTCGGCGGCGATCCTTTCTGCCGCGCTGATCGCATCGAGCAGCGCCTATGGCGCCTATCTTGGCGGCTACGGCGACAGCATCGTGCAAGGCATCACGGCGCGCACCGGCTTTGCCGTCGACCAGATCAAGGTGGTCGGCAACCGCCAGACCTCCGAGATCGATGTGCTCGATCGGCTCGGCCTCGACGGCTGGACCTCGCTGATCGGCTTCGATGCCGAGGCCGCGCGCGAGCGCATCGCGACGCTGCCGTGGGTCGAGGGAGCCGCGGTGCGCAAGATCTACCCGCATACGCTGGAAGTGCGCATCGAGGAGCGTCAGCCCTTCGCGCTTTGGCAGCAGGGCACCTCGGTCTCGGTCATCGAGCGATCGGGCGAGATGATCGCGCCGTTCTCGGGCGGCAAGCAGGTGCTGCTGCCGCTGATCATCGGCACCGGCGCGCCGGCCATGGCGCCGGCCTTCCTCGCCAAGATCGAGCGCTATCCCGAGCTTGCGGCGCGGGTCAAAGGCTACATTCGGGTCGGCGAACGGCGCTGGGACCTGAGGCTTGAGAACGGCATCACGATCAAGCTGCCGGAAGACGGCGAGGACCAGGCGATCGCCGAGCTCGTCAAGATCGACCATGACAACGGATTGCTGACCCGCGACATCGCCGCCGTCGACATGCGGCTTTCCGACCGGCTCGTCGTGGAGCTGTCGCCGGAAGCGGCGACACAGCGCGAAGCAGCGCTCAGCGACAAGCCGAAGTCCCTGGCCAAGCGCAAGGTGGAGAGAAAGATATGAGCTGGCTTGGCGGCGGCAGCGACGCTTCTTCGCGCCGGTCGGGCACGCTCACGGTGCTCGATGTCGGCTCCAGCAAGGTCTGCTGCGTCGTGGCGAAGCTGAAGCCGAACGAGGACGGCAAGCTGCTGCGCGGACGTTCGCATCGCATCCAGGTGATCGGCATCGGCCACCAGAAATCGCAAGGTGTGAAGTCCGGCGTGGTGGTCGATCTCGATCGCGCCGAGCATGCCATCCGGCTTGCCGTCGATGCGGCCGAGCGCATGGCCGGGCTCACCGTCGATTCCCTCATCGTCAACATGACGGCTGGCCGGCTGAAGAGCGAAGCCTTCTCGGCGACCATCAATCTCGGCGGTCATCAGGTCGAGGAAGTCGACATCAAGCGCGTGCTCGCCGCCGGCGCCAAACAGGCGCTCAGGGCGGAGCGCGAGGTGATCCATTCGCTGCCCGTCGGTTTCTCGCTCGACGGCGAGCGCGGCATGCGCGACCCGCGCGGCATGATGGGCGATGCGCTTGGCGTCGACATGCATGTGCTGACGGGCGACGCGGCGCCGATGCGAAATCTGGAGCTTTGCATCAACCGCTCGCATCTGTCGGTCGAGCGCATGGTAGCGACGCCCTATGCCAGCGGGCTTGCCTCGCTGGTGGACGACGAGCTCGAAATGGGCGCAGCCTGTATCGACATGGGCGGCGGGACGACGACCATCTCGGTCTTCTCGGAGGGCAAGTTCGTCCATGGCGATGCGATCGCCATCGGCGGCAACCATGTGACGCTCGACATGGCCAAGGGCCTGTCGACCTCCCTCGATGCCGCGGAACGGCTGAAGGTGATGCATGGCTCGGCGCTGCCCGGCAGCGCTGACGACCGCGACCTCGTCTCGATCCAGCCGATCGGCGAGGAAGGCGATGTGCCGCTGCAGATACCGCGCTCGGTGATGACGCGCATCATTCGCGCCCGTATCGACGAGACGCTGGAGCTTCTGCGCGACCGGCTGAACAAGTCCGGCTACGGCAATGCCGTCGGCAAGCGAGTGGTGCTCACCGGCGGCGCAAGCCAGCTCGCCGGCCTGCCGGAAGCGGCGCGCCGCATTCTCGGGCGCAATGTGCGCATCGGCCGGCCGCTCGGCGTCGCAGGCCTGCCGGAGGCGGCCAAGGGACCGGCGTTCTCGACCCCGGTCGGACTGATGATCTATCCGCAGATGGCGAGCTTCGAGAGCCATTCGGCGAAAGGACTTTCCGGTTTCAGGATGACCGGAACGGGCGGAAAACTGCATCGCATGAGTCAGTGGTTGAGAGACAGTTTTTAATTTGACGGGGACAGCCCCACAGGCGGCCGCAGCGGCGAGGCGGCGGGAAAGGCAAAGGACGGAGACAATGACCATCAATCTGCAGAAGCCGGACATCACCGAGCTCAAGCCACGCATCACCGTGTTCGGTGTCGGCGGCGGCGGCGGCAATGCCGTGAACAACATGATCACAGCCGGCCTGCGCGGCGTCGAGTTCGTGGTGGCCAACACCGACGCGCAGGCGCTGACGATGTCCAAGGCCGAGCGGCTGATCCAGCTCGGTGCGCATGTCACCGAAGGCCTCGGCGCCGGCTCGCAGCCGGAAGTCGGCCGCGCGGCGGCGGAAGAGTGCATCGACGAGATCATCGATCATCTCTCCAACACCCATATGTGCTTCGTCACCGCCGGCATGGGCGGCGGCACAGGCACGGGCGCCGCTCCGGTCGTTGCCCGCGCGGCGCGCGAGAAGGGCATCCTCACCGTCGGCGTCGTCACCAAGCCGTTCCATTTCGAGGGCCAGCGCCGCATGAAGACGGCCGACATGGGCATCGAGGAACTGCAGAAATGCGTCGATACGCTCATCGTCATCCCCAACCAGAACCTGTTCCGGCTGGCCAATGACAAGACCACCTTCGCCGATGCCTTCGCAATGGCCGACCAGGTGCTCTACTCGGGCGTCGCCTGCATCACCGACCTGATGGTCAAGGAAGGCCTGATCAATCTCGACTTCGCCGACGTCCGCTCGGTGATGCGCGAGATGGGCAAGGCGATGATGGGCACGGGCGAAGCTTCGGGCGAGGGCCGCGCGATGGCCGCCGCTGAAGCCGCCATCGCCAACCCGCTGCTCGACGAGACCTCGATGAAGGGCGCCAAGGGCCTGCTGATCTCGATCACCGGCGGCCGCGATCTCACCCTGTTCGAGGTGGACGAGGCCGCGACCCGCATCCGCGAGGAAGTCGACCAGGACGCCAACATCATCCTGGGCGCCACCTTCGACGAAGAGCTGGAAGGCGTGATCCGCGTATCGGTCGTCGCCACCGGCATCGACAAGTCGGCGGCCGAAATCGCGGCTGCGCCGATCTCGATCCGCGCGCCGCAGAAGCCGGCCGCCCGCCCGGCGGCGGCTCCGGTGGCCGAAATCCGCCCCGCTCCGGTTCAGCCGCAGGCCTATGAGCCGCGCGCGGCCGATCCGGTCGCGGAGGCGATCCAGCTTGCCGAGGCAAATGCCGCCGCCATGGCGCAGCCGCGCGCCGTGCCGATGGACGACTTCCGGCCGCAGAGCAAGATCTTCCAAGCCCCGCCTGCGCAGCCGCAGCCGCAGCCGGTGGTGCCGCAGCAGGTCATGCAGCAGCCCGCGCCGCAGCGCGAGATGCCGCAGCCGGTGGCCGCGGCGCCGCAGCGCATGCCGCGCGTGGAAGACTTTCCGCCGGTGGTAAGGGCCGAAGTCGAAGCCAAGAGCCGGCCGGCGGACCATGAGAACAGCGGTCCGATGGGGCTGATCAAGCGGCTGACCAACGGCCTTACCCGCCGCGAGGAAGAGCCGGCCCGGCTCCAGCCGGCGCAGCCGCGCGAGCCGAAGCTGCGTCAGGCCGCGCCCGAGATGCGCCGTCTCGCCAGCCAGGATCCTGCGCTCTATGCGCCGCGCCGCGGCCAGCTCGACGACCAGGGCCGGCTGACGCCGCAGGCCCGCACGGTCCAGGAAGACGACCAGCTGGAAATCCCGGCCTTCCTGCGCCGCCAGGCCAACTGATCGATACGGCGGACCGCCAATCGTTAACGGTATATAACAGTTGTTAACAGGCAGACGAGAAATCGTCTGCCTGTTGCTTTTGCAAAAGACATTTAAAACAAGGCTTTACGAGCTGTTTCTGATGCGTTTCCGTGGTTACACGGGGTAAGAAACCGTGATTTGGAGTCTCCAGGGCGGGCCATTATCTTCGCCACGGACTAAAGTCGGTTTGCCGGGATTCGGGGAGTAGCCCTGCCTGCCGATTATACAGAGCCGCGTGCTCTTGCTTATTTTGCCGCCTTTGCGCGAGCGTCAGACCATCAGTCTGACTGCAAGATACCCAAGGCCGATGGAGCGGACGCAGGCATTCAGGGCGTATGGGGTTACTCTTGCACGACTATCAGACGACAGTGAAATCGCGCGTGACGCTGGCTGGGATCGGCGTCCATAGCGGCAAAACCGTGACCGTTCATTTCCTGCCGGCCGATGCCGATACGGGCATCGTCTTTCACCTTTCGAATGGCGGCGAAGCCCGGGAGCTCCGCGCCCTGGTCGCGGAAGTCGGCGCCACCGATCTCTGCACCATGCTTGGCGATCCGGCCGGCGATCATATCGGCACCGTCGAGCATCTGATGGCCACAGTGTTCGGTCTCGGCATAGACAATTTGATCATCGAGATCGACGGTTCGGAAGTCCCCATTCTCGACGGCAGCGCCATGGCCTTCGTCGAGGCCATCGACCAGGCCGGCATCGAGACGCTGGCGGTGAGGCGTCGCTACATCCGTGTCGTCAAGCCGGTGCGCGTGGAAGCCGGCGCGTCCTGGGCGGAGTTCCGCCCCTATGACGGCACGCGGTTCGAGGTCGAGATCGATTTCGAGAGCCCGGCAATCGGCCGCCAGCAATTCGCCTCCGACATCAATCCCGACATCTTCCGCCGCGACATCGCGCGCGCTCGCACATTCGGCTTCATGAAGGACGTCGAGAGACTTTGGGCCGCCGGCTACGCGCTCGGCTCGTCGCTCGAAAACTCGCTTGTCATCGGCGACGACAACCGCGTCATCAATGTCGGCGGGCTGCGCTATCCCAACGAATTCGCCCGCCACAAGACGCTCGATGCGATGGGCGATCTGGCGCTGGCCGGCGCGCGCTTCATCGGCTGCTTCCGCTCCTATCGCGGCGGCCACCGGATGAATGCCTCGGCATTGCGCCGGCTGCTTTCCGACCGGACGGCCTTCGAGATCGTCGAGACGAGACGTCGCGAGCGTGGCCGCGTCGCCGAGATGATCGCCGTCAGCGGGCCGGTCTACGCGCCCTGGGTGATCTGATTCTTAACCGTTTTCTGGCTTTGTGGTCAGGCTTGTGTTGCATGGCTGCATCACAGGGCCGCCAAAATGCGCGGCTTTGGCCATAGCGTCGGCCTGCCACAAAAATGTGCGATTGGCCGGACATAGCGTTGCCGGGCAAGGGGATAATGGTTTATGGCTTCGGCCCGGACCGAAACGACGCCGAAGGGGCGGAATCCAAACATGTTTTTTTCGCGAGTTGGTCAATCGGTAGCGCCGCGTCGGGGTGTTTTGCTGGCGCTGTCGGTGGTTGCTCCCGCGCTCGTGCTGTCGGCCTGCATGTCCTCCGAGAAGGATGTCAACCTGGCGACCTATGTCGACCAGACCGAGCCGGCCGACGTTCTCTACAACCAGGGCCTGGCCAACATGAATGCCGGCCGCCTCGATGAGGCGAGCAAGAAGTTCGACGCGGTCGACCGCCAGCATCCCTATTCGGAATTCGCACGCAAATCGATGGTGATGGGCGCTTTCGCCGATTATCGCGCCGGCAACTACGACGAGGCGATCGGTTCGGCCAAGCGCTACCTGACCCTCTATCCCTCGACAGACGACGCGGCTTACGCGCAGTACATCATCGGCCTCTCCTACTATCGGCAGATCAAGGACGTCACCCAGGACCAGAAGGAAGCGCGCCAGACCATCCAGACCATGCAGGATCTGGTGACGCGCTGGCCGAACTCCGAATATGTCGGCGACGCCAAGGACAAGATCCGCTTCGCCAGCGACCAGCTCGCCGGCAAGGAGATGCAGGTCGGCCGCTACTATCTGGAGCGCCGCGAATACATCGCCGCCGTGAAGCGTTTCCGCACCGTGGTCGAGAACTATTCCAACACCCGCCATGTCGAGGAGGCGCTCGCGCGCCTGACCGAGTCCTACTATGCGATGGGCCTGACCTCGGAAGCGCAGACGGCCGCGGCGGTGCTTGGTCACAACTATCCGGACAGCCCGTGGTACAAGGATTCCTACAAGCTCCTGCAGAGCAACGGGCTTGAACCCCGCGAAAATGCCGGATCGTGGATTTCCAAGGCCGGGAAGCTGATCACCGGCGCCTGAAGCTTGCGATGCTGTCCAGACTGTCGATCCGCGATATCGTCCTGATCGAGAAGCTGGACATCGACTTCCTGCCTGGGCTTTCGGTGCTGACCGGCGAAACCGGCGCCGGTAAATCCATCCTGCTCGATGCGTTGTCGCTGGCGCTTGGGGCGCGCGGCGATGCCTCGCTCGTCCGCCATGGCGCCGCGCAAGGCCAGGTCATCGCGGTGTTCGATGTGCCGCGCAACCATCCGGCACGCGCGTTGCTCGCCGGAAACGACATCGAGGACGATGGCGACATCATCCTGCGCCGCGTACAGACCGCCGATGGCCGCACCCGCGTCTTCGTCAACGACCAGCCCTCCAGCGTCACCCTGATGCGCGATGTCGGCCGCGCGCTGGTCGAGATCCATGGCCAGCATGACGAGCGGGCGCTGGTCGATCCCGGCGCGCATCGCGAATTACTGGACAGTTTCGGCGGCCATCTGGGCGCCGTACGCGGCACGGGCGAAGCCTGGCGGTACTGGCGAAACTGCGAGCAGGAGCTTTCCCGGCATCGCGCCAAGGTCGAGGCGGCGGCGCGCGAAGCCGATTATCTGCGCGCTTCCGTGGCCGAGCTCGCAAGACTCGACCCGCAGCCGGGCGAGGAAACGGAGCTTGCGGAGTTGCGCGCGACGATGATGCGCGTCGAAAAGATCGCCGCCGAGATCCATGATGCGCAGGATGTGCTATCGGGGCCGTCCTCGCCCTTGCCGCAGCTCGCCAGCTTGTTGCGGCGGCTGCAGCGCAAGTCCAGCGAAGCCCCCGGCCTGCTCGACGACGTGGTGAAATCGCTCGACGAAGCGATGATCTCGCTCGACGCCGCACAGTCCGGCGTGGAAGCGGCGCTTCGCGCCACCGAATATGATCCGCAGCGTCTGGAGAAGGCGGAAGAGCGTCTGTTTGCGCTGCGCGCCGCCTCGCGCAAGCACAGTGTCGCGGTCGACGATCTGGCGCAGCTGCGCGACACGATGGTGGCCGATCTTGCCGACCTCGACGCCGGCGAGGAGCGGCTGCACGCGCTGGCCAAGCAGGCCGCCGCGGCGCGCGAGGCCTACGATATTTCCGCGGCGCAGCTGTCGTCGCTGCGCCATGCGGCGGCGGCGGGCCTGACCAAGGCTGTGATGGCGGAACTGCCGGCGCTCAAGCTCGAACGGGCCGAGTTCATCGTTGAGATGGGAAGCGATGCCGAAAGCCGCATGGAAGAAGGCATCGACCAGGTCGAATTCTGGGTGCGCACCAATCCGGGCACCCGGCCGGGACCGATGATGAAGGTCGCTTCCGGCGGCGAGCTCTCACGCTTCCTTTTGGCGCTGAAGGTGGCACTGGCCGATCGCGGCTCGGCGCCGACCCTGGTGTTCGATGAGATCGACACCGGCGTCGGCGGCGCGGTGGCCGACGCCATCGGCCAGCGGCTGGCGCGGTTGTCAAAGCGGGTACAGGTGCTTTCCGTCACGCATGCGCCGCAGGTTGCGGCACGCGCCGCCACGCATTTCCTGATCTCCAAATCCGGCGGCAAGGACCGCGTCGCCACCGGCATTGCCGAAATGGACCGCGCCGCGCGCCAGGAAGAAATCGCGCGGATGCTGGCCGGCGCCACCATCACCGACGAAGCGCGCGCGGCAGCGGAGCGGTTGCTGCGCGAGAATACGGCTGCCGCATAGAAGGTTGGGCCTCTTCGGTTCCAATCCGAGTCAGCAGATGGCTGCATCGTGCTGTTCAGCAATGATTTTTGCGCAAGCCCACTCCCTGCCGTCAAATCCTGATTTATAGTGGCGCGCCACAATCCAAGGACTGATGCATGTCGGAAAAACCCGTCGATTCGTTGAGCGAAGGCGAAGCCGCGGATGAGCTGAAGCAACTGGCGGCGGAGATTGCCGAGCATGACCGGCGTTATCACACCGAGGACGCGCCGACGATCACCGATGCCGAGTATGATGCGCTGCGCCGGCGCAACCTCGCCATCGAAGAGCGCTTCCCCGATCTCGTGCGCGAGGATTCGCCGACGCGGCGGGTGGGCGCCCCGCCTGCGGAGGGCTTCACCAAGGTGCGGCACGCGGTGCCGATGCTGAGCCTCGCCAAGGCCTATACCGACCAGGACGTCGCCGATTTCATCGAGCGCGGAAGGCGTTTCTTCGACCGCGACAAGGACCTCGACATCGCCTTCACCGCCGAACCGAAGATCGACGGGCTGTCGGCCTCGTTGCGCTACGAGAGCGGCGTGTTCGTGCAGGGCGCGACGCGTGGCGACGGCACGGTCGGCGAGGACATCACCGCCAATCTGAAGACGATTGCCGACATCCCGAAGAAGTTGCAGGGTTCGGGCTGGCCGGAAATCATCGAGATCCGCGGCGAGGTCTACATGACCTATGCCGAATTCGAGGCTTTGAAGCAGCGTTCAGCGGCGGTCGGCGGCCAGGATTACGTCAATCCGCGCAACACGGCTGCAGGGTCGCTGCGCCAGAAGGATCCATCGGTCACCGCCAGCCGCAATCTGAAATTCTTCGCCTATGCCTGGGGCTATACGACAGCGGACCCAGCGCCGACGCAGTTCGATTCCGTACAGAAGTTCAAGGAATGGGGCTTCAAGGTCAGCCCGCTGATGGTGCGGGCGAAGTCCATCGACGACCTGATCGCGCATTACCACCGCATCGAGGAGCAGCGCTCCTCGCTCGGCTACGACATAGATGGCGTCGTCTACAAGGTCGACCAGCTCGAGCTGCAGCGCCGCTGGGGTTTCGTCACCGGCGAGCCGCGCTGGGCGGTCGCCCACAAATTCCCGGCCGAGCAGGCGATGACGACCGTCGAGAGGATCGACATCCAGGTCGGCCGTACCGGCACGCTGGCGCCGGTGGCGCGGCTTGCGCCGGTCACGGTCGGCGGCGTGGTGGTCGAGAATGTCACGCTGCACAATGAAGACTACATCAAAGGTTTCGACAGCAACGGCCAGCCGATCCGCGACGGCATCGACGTGCGTATCGGTGACACGGTGGTCATCCAGCGGGCAGGGGATGTCATCCCGCAGATTGTCAACGTCGTCATCGATAAGCGGCCCGCTGGCGCGGTGCCCTATGAATTCCCGCATACCTGCCCGGTCTGCGGCTCGCCGGCGACGCGCGAGATCAACGAGAAGACGGGCAAGGAGGATTCGCGCCGGCGCTGCACCGGCGAGATGATCTGCGCCGCGCAGGCGGTCGAAAGGCTGCGTCACTTCGTGTCGCGCGGCGCGCTCGACATCGAAGGCCTCGGTGCCGAAAACATCGACCTGTTCTTCAATTCGGGGCTGGTGAAGACCGCCGCCGATATCTTCACGCTGAAGGATCGACGGCCCGCCGTCACCAGGGCGCTGGCCGAGCGACGGGAGGAGCAGGCGAGGCTGCGCGAGGAAGCCTCGGGCAAGGCGCGCAAGAATGTTCGCAGCGTCGAGGAGCGTAATTATGAAGGTCTCGACAAGTTGTTTTCGGCCATCGACGCGCGCCGCGAGCCGGAGCTCGACCGTTTCATTTTCGCGCTCGGCATCCGTCATATCGGCGAGACGACGGCTGCCGTGCTTGCCCGCCAATTCTCGACCATCGAGGAGCTGATCCGTATCGGCAAGGAGACGGCGAAGGCCGAGGATCCGCACAGCGTCTTCCCGTCGATCAACGGCATCGGTGACACGGTGATCAACGCGTTGCGCGACTTCTTCGGCAATGAGCGCAATGACGATGTGCTGGACGCCTTGCTGACGCAGGTTCATCCGAAACCCTACGTCATGGAAATCTCGGCCGGCAGCGAAGTCTCGGGCAAGACGGTGGTGTTCACCGGCTCGCTGGAAAAGATGACGCGTTCGGAAGCCAAGGCGATGGCGGAGCGGCTCGGCGCCAAGGTCGCGGGCTCGGTTTCGGCCAAGACAGACCTGGTGGTGGCGGGTCCCGGCGCCGGCTCGAAGCTGAAAGTTGCGAGCGATCTCGGCATCGAGGTGATCGACGAGGACACATGGCTGCAGCGGATCGGCAGGGGCGGCTAATGACTGGAGCGTTCAAGGGTTTTGGGCCGAAGGCCATTCCGTTCCTGAAGGCGCTCGACTTCCACCAGAGCCGTGAGTGGTTCCAGGAAAACCGCGACCTTTACGACAGCGAGCTGCATGGGCCGTTCTGCGATCTGGTCGAGACGCTCACAGAGCGTTTCGAGGCGGCCAAGCTCGGCTTGCGCGGCGACCGCAAGAAATCGCTGTTCCGCATCAATCGCGACGTGCGCTTTTCCAAGGACAAGCGGCCCTACAATCGGCATCTCTCGGCGATTCTGTCGCCCGACGGCACCAAGATGGAGCAGGGCGTCTTCTACGTGCATATCGGGCTCGAGCGCTGCTTCGCGGGTGTGGCCTGGTGGCAGCCGGCGCCTGAATTGCTGCAGGCGATGCGCAAGGCGATCGTGACCAAGCCGGCCGCGTTCCGCGGCATGGTCGCATCGCTCAAGAAGGCCGGCCTGGAGCTCGATGCGGAAGACCGCCTGAAGCGGGTGCCGCGCGGTTTCGAGGATGTCGGTGACGAGGATCTCGCCCAGGCGGTGCGCAACCGGCATTTCGTGGTCCGGCACGACATCGATCCGGCGACGATCCATTCGCCGGCGCTGGTCGACGATCTCGTCGGCTTCACGCTTGGCGCCAAGCCGCTGCTCGACTGGGGCCGGGCGATCCAGGGGACGGCTGTCGCGGCCTGACGCCGCCTCCGGCTGTCGCCGGGCTTACATCCGCATCAGCAGGCCGCCGTCGACGGCAAGCTCTATGCCGGTGATATAGCTCGCGGCGTCCGAGAGCAGGAAGAGCGCGGCGTTTGCCATGTCCTGCGGCGTGCCGATGCGGCCGAGCGGCGTATAATTCGCCACGGCGGCGCGCTTTTCTTCGGTGTCCCAGCGCGCCTGCAGCGGCGTTAGCGCCATGCCGGGGCAGATCGCGTTGGAGCGGATGCCGTCGCCGGCAAGCTGCATGGCAAGCGACTTCGACAGCGCGCAGACGCCTGCCTTCGAGGCCTGATAGGCATCCTGAGGCTTCGGGTCGCCGCGATACCACTGAATGGTCGAGAAATGCACCATGGCGCCGCCGCGGCCGCCGGCGCGCATCTGCGGAACGACCGCGCGTGCGGTGTGCACGAAGGACTTCAAGTTGATGTTGAAGACCTGATCCCAGACATCGAGATCCATTTCGAGGGCCGATTTGTCGCGGCCGAACCACAATACGCCGGCGACATTGGCGAGATAGTCGATGCCGCCACGCTCGCGGCCCGCCGCACCGATGGTCCGTTCCACGAAGGCCGCGTCGGTCAAATCGCCCTGGGCGAAGGTGAGCCGGTCGTCATACGAGGCGAGGGAGGCCGGACGCGGCTTGATGTCGATGGCGGTGACGGAGGCGCCGGCATCGAGCAGCGCCAGCGCGATCGCTTCGCCCATCCCGCCGCCAGCTCCGGTGACGACCGCATGCCGGCCCGTGAAATCATAGACGACCATTCATCCCCCCTCGGTTCTTGCTGCAAGGCGCGGCGCTATCTCTGCGCCAAGTCGCGATGGCGGGACAATAGGGGCCGACAAAAAATCCATCAAGCCGTATTCGAAAAAATTTGCCAAAATAGAAAATCGCGATATCGTGCCGTGGCTGACAGCTTCCTTTTGGGTGGATTCCAAGACCATGACCCTGCATTCCGGCGCGCGGACCTTCTCGGTGACCTCTCCTGTCGACGGCTCGATCTATGCCCAGCGCAACTATGCGGACGGGGCCGCGATCGAGGCGGCCGTCGCCCGCGCTCGCGCGGCGCTGCCGGGCTGGCGGCGCACGCCGCTGGCCGAGCGCCTGGCGATCCTTCTGCACTTCGGCGAGGAGATGAAGGCGCGCGCCGCTCCGCTGGCCGAGGCGGTGGCGTGGCAGATCGGCAGGCCCTTGTGGCAAGCCGACGAGACGCCGCGCCTGGCGCTGATCGGCGAGCTGCTTGCAGGCGCTGCACCGGACACGCTGGCCGACATGCCCTATCCGTCGGACGAGAACATCCGCCGCTATGCCAAGCCGGTGGCCGGCGGCCTACATCTTTCGATCTGCGCCTGGAATTACCCGACCGCCATGCTCGGCTATCTGGTCACGTCGCCGCTTGCCGCGGGCAATGTGGTGATCTTCAAGCATTCGCCGCAGACGCCGCTGATCGCGGAGCTCGCCGAGGAGGCTTTTCGCGCGGCCGGCGGGCCGGAAGGGGTCTTCCAGTGCCTGCATCTCGATCATCCGGATGCGGAGCGGCTGATCGCTTCCGGCGTCTTCAACGCCGTCAATTTCATCGGCTCGGTCAATGGCGGCCGGCGCGTGCATGCGGCGGCGGCCGGCACCTTCACCCAGGTCCATCTCGAGCTTGGCGGCAAGGATCCGACCTATGTGCGCTCCGACGCCGACCTCGAGGCGGCGGTTCCGCTGATCGCAGAGGGCACCTATTCCAACGCCGGCCAGTCCTGCTGCTCGGTGGAGCGAATCTATGTCGACCGCCTGATTCACGACCGTTTCGTCGAGGCGCTGGTCGCCGAGACGGCGAAGTGGTCGATCGGCCATCCGATCGCTGAAAAGCCGATGGTCGGCCCGGTGGTGCGCGCGGTTGCGGCCGACACCATCCGCGACCTGACCGAAGGCGCGGTGCGAGCAGGGGCGAAGCGCCTGATGCCGCAGGATGGCGCGCGCAAGGCGGCAAGCCTCGGGACCGCCTATATCGCGCCGGAGGTACTGACCGGCGTCGACCACAGCATGCCGATCATGCGCGACGAGCTGTTCGGGCCGGTGGCCTGCGTCCAGGCCGTCGGCGGCGACGACGAGGCGATCCGCCTGATGAACGACAGCGATTACGGCCTCAGCGCCTCGATCTGGACGCGCGATGTCGAACGCGGCGTGGCCTTGCTCGACGAGGTCGAGGCAGGCACCGTCTATCTCAACCGATGCGATCACGCCGACCTTTATCTGCCCTGGGGCGGCATCAAGAATTCCGGTCTTGGCCGCGCCAACGGGCGCGCCGGCCTCAGCGAGGCGACGGCGGCGAAGGCTTATCATGTCCGCTCCGTCATCGCCTGACCGCCAGCGGCATCCGGTCGTGCGGGACCTTGAAAAGCTTGGCGACGCGGCCGTCGCGGCGCTCGCCGGGGCCGGGGTGGAACGATTGCTGCCGGATGCGGCCAGCCCCTATCTTCTGATTGCCGAGCATGCCGGCAACGTCGTGCCGGCGCTGTGGCGCGACCTTGGCCTGGCGGAGCCTTATCTCGGCACGCATTTCGCGGTGGACATCGGCGTCGACGCGCTGACGCGCCGGCTCTCGCGAACGCTGCGGGCGCCGGCGGTGATCGCGCGCTATTCACGGCTGTTCCTCGACTATAACCGCCCCGCCGAGGAGTGGGACTTCATGCGGCCCGACCTCGGCGGCATCCCTGTGCCGGGCAATCTCGCTGTGGACGTGGCGGATGCGAGGCTGCGCAAGCTCGTCGCCTGGGCGCCGGTCGAACGGGCAATCATCGAAGCCGCTGCCGGCAGGCGCGCGCTGATCTCGGTGCATTCCTTCACGCCGGTGATGGGCGGGGTGAAGCGCAATGTGGATATCGGCGTGCTGTGGCGGGAACAGTCGCCCTTCGTCGCGTCGGTGCTGAAAACGCTCAGGGCTCAAGGCCCGGAAGCAGGCTTCAGAATCGGCGATAACGAACCTTACGACTGGCGCCAGGCTGTCGGCTACACCTTGAACCGGCACGGGCTGCAGCAGGGCCGGCCCTGCCTCTACCTCGAGCTGCGCAACGACTTGCTTGCCGATCCGGAAACTTTCGAACGCGTCAGCCGCCTCCTGGAGGCTGCCTTTGCCACCATCGCGATATCCCTATGGCCGCAATCAGCCGTAGCCGTCTGAAGGCTGGACGCTCAAATATCGGAACGCTAGAGCTTGTCGAATTGGAAACACGGCAGCCAAGGGCGTGGACGATGCAAGGCAATGTGGGCAGCAAGATCCGCGACGCGCGCAAGCAGCAGAACATCACCTTGCGCGATCTCAGCGAGCGCTCGGGCCTTTCCGTGTCCCAGCTCTCGAAGCTGGAGAACGGCAAGGCCAGGCTGACCGTCGATATCGCGCTGATGATTGCCGGCGCGCTGCACGTGCCGGTGGCCTCCTTCCTGTTCAGCCCGAAGCCCGGGCCGCAGGCGCGCCGCTCGATCACGCGCGCCGGCAGCGGCATCCTGCACAAAGGCAACGCCATGGAATTCGAGGTCTTGTGCAGCGATTTCCGCGACAAGACCAATATTTTCTGGCGCGTGACGCTGCGCGCCAGAACCTTCGAGGAAAACGGCGGCTGGCGCAGCCATTCGGGTGAGGAGTTCATCCATGTGTTGAGCGGCAGCCTGCAGCTCCACACGCTCCACTACGACCCGAGCGTCCTGCAGTCCGGCGACAGCATCCTGTTCGACGGCGAAATGCAGCACGCCTATGTGGCGCTCGGTGACGAGCCCGTCATCATGCTGATGTCGAACACGGTGCCGCGCGACGGGCTGCCGCCGGGAGCAGGCGTCTGACCGACGGGCCTCAACCCTTCCGCTCAAGAATTTTTCTAGAATGGAAAAAAATACTTGTTATGGAAAAGTTCGGGGAATAGCATCCTTTGACCGGCCGACAGGAGAACAGCCAGCGGTCGGGAATGGGAGAGAGATGACCGATGCTGTCGGTTGAGGCAGTCAGCAAGACATTCGGCGGCGTGCAGGCGTTGCGCAGCGCCTCGCTGACCTGCGAGGCCGGCGAGATCCTCGGTCTCATCGGTCCGAACGGCGCCGGCAAATCCACCCTCGTCAACGCCATTTCGGGCGTGCTCAAGCCGGACAGCGGCAGCGTGCGCCTCGCGGGCGAAGAGATCACGGGCCGCAGCCCGGAGCATTGCGCGCGGGCAGGGGTCGGCCGCACCTTCCAGACCATCAGATTATTCAAGGACCTGAGTGTACGGCAGAATGTCGAGGTCGCGCATATCACTTGTCGGGCCGTGCGCCCCGATGCCGCCATGCGCATCGGCGTCGATCAGCTTCTGCAGCAATATGAGCTCGCAGGCTTCGCCGACAGCCCGGCCGGAACGCTGCCCTATGGCAGCCAGCGCCGGCTCGAGATCGCACGCGCGCTGGCGCTTGGGCCGTCGCTGTTGTTGCTCGACGAACCGGCCGCCGGTCTCAACGAGGCCGAGTCGGAGACGCTGGCCATCGCCATCGAAGGCATTCGCCGCGACGTCGGCTGCGCGACCATCGTCATCGATCACGACCTGCGCTTCATCAACCGGCTCTGCGACCGGCTTTGCGTGATGGACCAGGGCCAGGTGATCGCTTCGGGCGAGACGGAAGACGTGTGGCGCGATCCGCGCGTCATTGAGGTCTATGTCGGGCAGTCAGAGACGGCCTGAAGGCCCGGAAGAACAACCGCAATGAGAGGAAGGAGGGGTAGAATGGAAAAGATTTTGCTGGGAGCCGCGGTGCTGACCGCGGGACTGCTGCAGGCCGGGCATGCAGGCGCCGCCGATCTGAAGATCGGGCTTGCGGTTGCCATGACCGGCGCCTACGCGCCCTATAGCGAGGCCGAGGGCGCGCGCTGCATGGCCGACAGGCTGAACAAGGCCGCAAGCGCGAACGATCCCAAGGTCGAGCTGATGATCGAGGACAACCGCTCCGATCCGCAGCTTTCGGTCTCGCTCGGCCAGAAATTCCTCGATGCCGGCGCGCAGGTGATCACCGGCGTGCCGTTTCCCGATGCGCTGATCCCGATGGCGCAGACCGCGCAGCCTTATGGCGCCACCGTGTTCTCGGCGCCGAACACGCAGCTCGAGATGCAGCAGGCTGGGCTCGACAACTTCATCGCCGGCGCGGTGCCCGATCCGATCAATGCCTCGGCCACCGCCAACGCGCTTTACGGCAAGGGCGCGCGGACCGTCGCGCTGATGGTGTCACCCGATGCCGGGTCCTACTCGGAGAAGCTGCCGGAGTGGTTCGGCGAGGTGTTCGAGCATCTCGGTGGCAAGGTGGTCGGCAAATTCAACTATTCCTACGGCACCACCGACTGGTCCCCGCAGATCGCCTCGATCAAGGCGTTGCCACAGAAGCCGGACGCGATCCATATCTGCGCAGTGCTGCCCGATGTCGGCATCCTGATCCGGCAATTGCGCGCCAACGGCTACGAGGGGTGGGTGGCGGGCTGCGATGCCTTCGACGACAAGTCGCTGGAAGGCACGGTCGGCGATCCGAAGTCGCTGGAAAAGGTGATGTTCGCGACCCATGGCGCGACCGGCGTCGACGGCCCGATCGACAAGTTCCTCGCCCAGTGCAAGGCCGACGGCTACAAGATCAACGGCATCTTCGACGCGCTCGGCGCCGACATGGTGCAGATCAGCTACGAAGCGGCGAAAAAGGCCGGCACCGTCGACCCCGCCGCCTTACGCGAGGCGATCCGCGCGCCTGGCGGCTATCCGGGCACCACCGCGCCGACGATCTCCTTCGCCGAGAAGAAGGGCTATCCGGTCAAAGCCGTGCCGGTGATGGGCTTTGCCGACGGCAAGCGGGTGCTGATCACCGACACGCCGCCGACCTTCGTTCCGGCGCTGAACTAAGCGGGGCCGGGAACACGTGCTGAAGGTTGAGAAGCTTGTCGTGCGCTATGGCGCCGTCACGGCGGTGCACGAGTTGTCGCTCGAGGTGGGGCAGGGCGAGCTTGTCGCCCTGCTCGGGCCCAACGGCGCCGGCAAGAGCTCGACCATCAACGCGCTGACCGGTCTGGTGACGCCGGCTTCGGGGCGCATCGTGCTCGACGGCAAGGACATCTCGCATGTCCGCACCGAGGACCGCATCCGCGCCGGACTAACGTCGACGCCCGAAGGCCGGCACATCTTTTCCAACCTGAGCGTCGGCGAAAACCTGCGGCTAGGAGCCGCGACAAGGCGCGACCCCGCCGGCGTGCGCCAGGATATCGAGCGGTTCCTGTCGCTGTTCCCGGTGCTGTCCGAACGCTTCGGCCAGGCGGCCGGCACGCTTTCGGGCGGCGAGCAGCAGATGCTGGCGATCGCCCGTTCGCTGATGTCGCGGCCGAAGCTGTTGCTGCTCGACGAGCCGTCGCTCGGGCTCGCGCCCAAGATCGTAGCGCGCATCTTCGACTTCATCGGCGAACTCAAGGCGCAAGGGCTGACGCTGCTGGTGGTCGAGCAGAACGCCAAGCAGGCGCTGCGCTTTGCCGACCGCGTTTATGTCGTGAGCTCGGGCACGCTGCGCTATGACGGACCGCCGGCCAGGCTCGCCGACGAGCACGGCCTGTTCAACCTCTATATCGGCGGGTAGGCGGCGATGGATTACGCCTTGCAGCAACTCCTCAACGCGCTCGCCTTCGGTGCGGAATATTCCCTGGTGGCGCTCGGGCTCGCCGTCGTCTTCTCGATCATGGGGCTGGTGAATTTCGCCCATGGCGAGATCATCGGGGTCTCGGCCTACAGCGTGTTCCTGGCTGCCGCGCTCGGGCTGACCTCGCCCTTCGTCGCGGTGCTGCTTGCCGTCGGCATGGCGGCGCTGGCAGCGGTGGTGTTCGAACGCGTCGCCTTCCGGCCGGTGCGCTATGCGCCTACCACCACCGGGCTGCTCACCGCCTTCGGCGTGTCGATCGTGGTGCAGAACCTTTTCATGCTTTTGATCTCGCCAAAGCCGCAGTCGGTCTCGATCCTCAACGGCTTGAACCAGATGTGGTTCTTCGGCCCCTTCGCCGTCTCCTCGCTGCAAGTGATGGAACTGATCGTGTCGGGCCTGACCATCCTTGCGCTCGTGCTCTTCCTCAACCGCTCGACGCTCGGGCTCGCCATTCGCGCTGCCGCGCGCGACTTCGCCACCGTGCGGCTGATGGGGATCAAGGCAAACCGGGTGATTGCCACGGCGTTTGCGATTTCGGGCGCGCTGGCGGGCATCGCCGCCGTCTTCATCCTGGCGCGGCGCGGCAGCGTCTCACCCGATCTCGGCTTCGGCCTGGTGCTGAAGGCCTTTGTCGCCTGCGTCATCGGCGGCTTCGGCTCGCTGCCGGGTGCTGCGGTCGGCGGCATGCTGCTCGGCTTCATCGAAGTCGGCCTGCTCGTCGCGCTGCCGCAGGAATATGCGGGCTTCCGGGACGCGCTCACCTACGCCATCATCGTCGCGCTGCTCGTCTACCGGCCGGAAGGCCTGCTCGGCCAGCGCATTGAACTCGGCGACAAAGAGATTTAGGGCGGGAGATCTGACGTGGCAGGCTCCGAACTCTCGCAAGCGGTCGAACAGATGGCGGCGCCGGCCGCCACCGCGCAGCCCGGCAACGCGATCCTCCGCTCGCTGATCGGCGGGCTGGTGACAGCGCTGCCGGTGCTGGCGATCGGGCTCCTGGTGCTGAACTTCGCGCCGACCTACTACACCTTCCTCGCACTCGGCGCCTTCGTAAACCTGATCGTCGTGGTCGGCCTGCAAGTGTTCATGGGCAATTCCAACATCGCCAATCTCGGCCACAGCGCCTTTGTCGGGCTCGGCGCCTATAGCGTCGCCATCCTGTCGACGCCGCTTGCCATGAAGAAGCTGTCGATCCCCAACGCGCCGTTCGGCTTTGCGACGCTGGAGCTCGATCCGGTTTCGTCGGCGCTCATTGCGCTCTTGGTGGTCGGCATCGTGGCGCTGGTCAGCGGCAAGGTGATCAGCCGGCTGTCAGGGGTCGCTGCGACCATCGTCAGCCTGGCGCTGCTCATCATCGTCCATTCGGTTTTCGTCAACTGGACCAATCTGTTCAAGGGCAACCAGGCTTTCTTCGGCATTCCGAAAGTGGTCGGCCTGCCGTGGATGCTGGTCTTCGCGGTGATGGCGATCGTGGCGGCGCGACTGTTCAAGGACAGCCGCTGGGGCTTGCAGCTGCGGGCCAGCGCGCAGAGCCCTCAGGCTGCGGCTGCGCTCGGCATCGATGCGAAGAAACTGCGGCTCATGTCATGGGTGCTGTCGGCGCTGATCTGCGGGCTCGCCGGCGTGCTCTACGCCTATTTCGCCGGCACGATCAGCCCAAAACTGTTCTATTTCCAGATGATCTTCAACACGCTGGCGATGCTGATCCTCGGCGGCATGGCAACGGTGACTGGGGCGGTCACCGGCGTCATCGTGCTTTCGATCGGGCTGGAATTCATCCGCAGCATCGAGTCCGGCGTGACGGTCGCGGGTATCCAGATGCCGCAGCTGCTCGGCCTGTCGGGCGTGGCGCTCGGCGTTGTCATCGTGCTTTGCATGGCGCTCCGGCCGAGCGGCATCAGCGGACGGCACGAGCTCGACGAGCTGCTCTCGCTTCTTTTGCGGCGCAGCGCCAAATAGCTTTTCCTGGTGGAGGTTGAACGTGGAATTTGAGGACAGGGTGGCGGAGTATGCGCCGAAGCTCGAGGCGTTGCAGGCCGAGCTCGCATCGCGCGGCGTCGAGTTCGTCGAGGTGCATACGGTCGACACGTCAGGCGTCGTGCGCTCAAAGATCGCGCCGCTGAAGCTTTCCACCTATGGCGAATCGATCAATGCCATCCTCTATTGCGTCACCCATGGCGACGGCCAGCCGATGGGCGACGTCGCCTTCGCCTCGCCGAGCGCCAATGAGGAGAACGGCTTTCCCAACATCAAGGGTATCATCGATCCGGACACAGTGATGCAGCATGGCTGGAAGCCGAAATTCGCCTCCGCCATCACGCGCTCCTACATGCTGGACGGCGCCGTCTGTCCGTATGACCCGCGCGGCGTGCTGGCGCGCGTCGAGGAGCGCGCAAGGGCGCTTGGCTATGAGCCGAAATTCGCGCTGGAATACGAGTTCGGCATTTTCCACGCCGACCATGATCTGATGCGCGCCGGCCGTTATCGCGAGCTGAAGCCATGGGGCCATTCGCTGATCAACTACGACCTCGTGCGCAGTGGCGAATACCAGGATTTCGCCGCCGAGTTCATTACGCGCATGAAGAGCATCGACATCGGCATCGCCTCGCTGGTGACCGAATATGGCTACGGCATGTATGAATACGCGCTAACGCCGAAGAGCGCGTTGGCGGCGGCGGATGCCGCGATGCGCGCCAAGCTGCATCTGCGCGAGCTGTGCGCCGAGCGTGGCTTGGTGGCGACCTTCATGACGCGCTTCCAGCCGCCGGGCAAGGAAAGCGCCTGCGGCGCGCACCATCATGTCAGCCTGTGGCGGGACGGCAAGCCGGCCTTCGCGGCTGGACCGAACCGGCTGACGCCGGTCGCCGAGAAATTCCTCGCCGGCGTGCTCAACCGCATGCAGGAGACCCATATTTTCTTCCGGCCGACGGTCAACTCCTACCGCCGCTTCGATCGCGGCGCGTGGTCGCCGGAAGACGTCGCCTGGGGCTTCGAGAACCGCACCGCGCCGATCCGCGCCATCACCACGCCAAACGATGCCGCCTGCCGGTTCGAGCACCGGGCGCCTGGCGCCGACGTCAATCCTTATCTCTCGATCGCCGCGATCCTGGCGGCCGGCTGCGAAGGCATCGAGAAGGATTTGCCGCTCGAAGCGCCGGTGACGAGCAACCTCGCCAACCTCGACAAGCCGAAGCTGCCGCGCACGCTCAATGCTTCTATTGAAGCCTTCGCCGCATCCGATTTCTGCGCCGAGGCGTTCGGCGAAGCGTTCCGCGACAACTACGCCGAAAGCCGCCGCGCCGAGCAGGCGGCCTTCGATGCCTGGCAGGCCTCGCACATTACGGACTTCGAGTGGCAGCGCTATTTCGTCAGCTGAGCTGCCTGAAGAGTTCCAACGTTTCGCAACCCGGCGATCAGTTCCGCTGATCGCTGGGTCAAGCGAATTGGTGTGACATTGGAGGCGACGCTCCCTAAATCAAGCCGCTCTTAAAGCGCGTCCCGCTGAACGAATCGACGCGCTTTAAGTCTTTTGTTGATGCATGTCGTTGTCCCAGAACCGCTGCGCACTTCTGGGCGGCATGCACGAGGAGCGGCACATGGCAGCGGAAGCAATCTCTGAAGGCAGAACGGGCGGCGATTTCTGGGACGGCGTGCGGCTTTCAATGCCGGTGGTCGTCGCCTCCGCGCCGTTCGCGATCCTGTTCGGCACGATCGCGGTCGACAACGGGTTTTCCGTCCTCGAAGCCTTCCTGATGAGCGCCATGATCTATGGCGGCGCCAGCCAGATGGTCGGCATCGAACTGTTCGGCCAGCATGTCGCGCCATGGCTGATTGTGCTGTCGATCTTCGCGGTGAACTTTCGCCACGTGCTCTATTCGGCCGGCATCGGCCGGCGCATCGCGCATTGGCCGGTGCTGCAGCAGGCGCTCGGCTATTTCATCCTGACGGATCCGCAATTCGCCATCGCCGAGGCGAGGGCGGAGTCCGGCCGTCCCGTCGGCTTCGTCTGGTATCTGGGGCTAGGCCTGCCGGTCTATGTGTTCTGGGTTATCGAAAGCGGATTGGGCGCGGTGTTCGGCAAGCTGATCCCCGACACGCATGCGCTGGGCATCGATTTCCTTTTGCCGATCTATTTCCTCGGCCTGGTGCTCGGCTTTCGCAAACGGCCGCTCTGGGCGCCCGTCGTCGCCGCCAGCGCCGTCGCCTCGATCATCGCCTATCGAACTGTGGGCTCGCCCTGGCATGTCTCGATCGGCGCGGTCGCCGGCATCGTCCTGGCGGTGATCCTGCCGCCGCATCACAGCGGCGTGGGCAAGCGGCCATGAGCACGACCTTCTGGATCATCCTGGCCGGCGCCGTCGCCACCTATCTGACCCGCGTCGGCGGCCACCTTGTCATCTCGCGCTTTGAGACCATCCATCCGCGCGTCGAAGCTGGGCTCAACGCCGTGCCGGCCGCGGTGCTGACGACCTTGGTGGCGCCCGAGCTATTGCATGCCGGGCCCGCTGAGTGGGCGGCGCTGATCGTCACCGTGCTGGTGTCGCTGCGCGGCGGCCTGATGGCGATGTTCTTGGCCGGCGCGGCGGTGCTGATAATCGCGCGACAGTTTGTGGGGTAGGAACTCTGGCGCGATCATTCGGAATGCCGGCGCTGCCCCTCATTGCCCTGCCGGGCATTTCTCCCCGTGAACGGGGAGAAAGAAGCCAGTCTCAGATCTTGGCGTCATGCGGCAGTGGCGCCGTCGCCTTCTCAAGCCAGGCCAGTGTCTCGCCGTCGACCATCGGGCCGATCTCGGCCAGCACCCGGGCATGATAGCGGTCGAGCCACTGCAATTCGTCCCGGTGCAGCAGGTCGGTGCGGATGAGCCGCTTGTCGATCGGCGCCAGCGTCAGCGTCTCGAAGCCATGCATGGCGATGTCGCCGCCCTCGATCTTCTCAGCCGGCGTGACCAGGATCAGGTTCTCGATGCGGATGCCGTAGGCGCCTTCCTTGTAGTAGCCCGGTTCGTTGGACAACATCATGCCGGCAAGCAGCTTTTCTGTGCCGGTGCGGGCGATGCGCTGCGGCCCTTCATGCACGGCGAGGTAGGAGCCGACGCCGTGGCCGGTGCCGTGGGCGAAGTCGCAGCCATGCTTCCATAGCGCCACGCGGGCAACGGCGTCGATCTCCGAACCGCGCGTGCCGGCGGGGAAACGCAGCGTCGAGATGCCGATCATGCCCTTCAGCACGAGGGTGAAGCGCTCGCGCATCTCCTCGCTCGGCTGGCCGATCGGCACGGTGCGGGTGATGTCGGTTGTGCCGTCCTGATACTGGCCGCCGGAATCGAGCAGGAACAGCTCGCCGCTTTCAAGCTTGCGGCTGGTGGCGCGCGAGACGCGGTAGTGCATGATGGCGCCGTTCGGGCCGGCGCCGGAAATCGTGTCGAAGGAAACGTCGCGCAGCGGCATCTGCGTCTCTTCGCCGGTCTGGCGACGCACCTCCTCGAGCTTGGTGACGACGGCGATTTCGTCGAGCGTACCGGGCTTCTGGCGGTCGAGCCAGCACAGCAACTTGGCGACCGCGGCGCCGTCGCGGCGATGCGCGGCGCGGCTGCCGGCGATCTCGGCCTGGTTCTTGGTCGCGCGCGGAATACGCGCCGGGTCGGCCGCCAAGACGACCGTGCCGCCATTGTCCTCGACCAGCATGCGGAGCTTCTCCGCCGCCAGCACCGGATCGAGCGCGATTTTCGCGCCGTCCTTGGCTAGCGCGACGATGGCGGCTTCGAACTCGCCCGGATCATGTGGATCGGCAAGCTGGGTGAGATAGGCTGCGACCTGGCGCGGGAATTTACGCTGGTCCATGAACAACTGATGCTTGCTATCGGCGGCGAGGATGGCGAAGCCGAGCGCGAGCGGCGTATGCGGCACGTCGCCGCCACGGATGTTGAACGCCCAGGCTATCGAGGACGGATCGGTCAGCACCGCATGGGTGGCGCCGTCCTTTTCGATCGCGCCCGCCAGCCGCTTGAGCTTGTCCTTGGCGAGCTCGCCGGCAAGGTTTTGCGGATGGATCTCGACAGGCGCGCGGGGCGGTTCCGGCTGATCCGTCCAGATGATGTCGATGGGATTCCTGTCGAGCGGCACCAATGTCGCGCCGGATTGCTCGGCCGATGCCTTCAGCGCCTTGATCTCGCCGATCGTGTGCAGCCAGGGGTCGAAGCCGAGCCTTGCGCCCTTGCCGAGATTGTCCTTGATCCAGCTGGCCGGCGGATTGTCGACAAGGCTTTCGACGGTGAAGATCGACAGGTCCACCTCGCCCCGCACCTGCAGCGTGTAGCGGCCGTCGACGAAGATGAAGGCGCGGTCGCGCAGCACGATCGCGACGCCGGCCGAACCGGAAAAGCCGGTCAGCCACTTCAGCCGCGCCGAGCGGTCGGCGACATATTCGCCCTGGTGCTCGTCCGCGCGGGGAACAAGGAAGCCATCCAAACCATTCTCAGCTAGCCATTGCCGCAGCTGCGCCACACGCGGCTTACCGACGGCAGGATCACCAGCGGAATCAAAGGTCTGGAACATTTTTGGCCTCTCTTCGATGCTTGTTTGCGAGCGTAGCGCATGACCCCGGAAATCGGAATCGATTTCGGCAGGGCCAGATCGGCTGGATGCAACCCGGCCTCAGCGCTTGAGGTGGATGGTCACCCAGCCCTCGCGATGCAAGGTGCGCACGTGGCGGAAAGCCTGTCCGACATAGGCCGAGATCACCGCGTCGCGCTGCCGGTCGAGGATGCCGGAGAGCACCAGCGAGCCGCCGAGGCTGATGTGCTTGGCCATTTCGGGCGCGAGCCGCATCAGCGGCCGGGCCAGGATGTTGGCGACGATGAGGTCGAAAGGCGCGCGCCTGGCGAAGATCGGATGATGGAAGCCGGGCGCCGTCACGGTCTCGACTAGCGCCTTGACGTGGTTGAGGCGGGCATTGGCGGCGGCGACGCGGACGGCGACCGGATCGATGTCGGTCGCCAGCACCGGGATATGCGCGAGCTTGGCCAGCGCGATGGCGAGCACGGCGCTGCCGGTGCCGAGGTCGAGCGCGTTGCGCGGCCGCTCGCGCAGCACCACCTGCTCCAGAACTTCGAGGCAGCCGGCGGTGGTGCCGTGGTGCCCGGTGCCGAAGGCAAGGCCCGCCTCGATCTCGATGGCGAGGTCGCCACTGCGACGCTTGGCCCGATCGTGCGAGCCGTGGACGAAGAAGCGTCCGGCGCGCACCGGCTTCAAGCCTTCCAGCGAGCGCGACACCCAGTCGACGTCGGGAAGGACCTCACGCTCGACAGGCTTCGGCAGGCCGAGACCGGCGAGGACATCCCTAACCCGGACCTCGACGGGATCGACGTCGCCATCGGCATAAAGCGACACTTCGTGGATATCTTTTTCCTCGTCGAGCTCCAGCACGGCGATCGGCAGGCCGTCCTCCTCGAAGGCGGCGTCCAGTGCGGCAAAGATGCGGTCGGCCTCGAGCTTGTTGGCGGTGAAGTGGAGCCTAGTCTGGCCCATCAGGTTTGCCCACCCGCAGCCAGCCGCTTCAGCTTGGCTATCGCGGTGTCGGCGCTCTCCCCATAGGCGATGGTGCCGGCGAAATCGCCCTTGGCGTTGAGCAGCAGCACCGAGGCCGTGTGGTCCATCGTGTAGTCGCCGTCTCCGGTGTCGACCTTCTTCCAATAGATACCGAAGGCCTTGGCCATGGCGTGCACCTTGTCCGGATCGCCGGTGATGCCGGTGATCCGGTCGGAGAAGTTGCTGACATAGGTGTTCATCGTCTCCGGCGTGTCGCGTTCCGGATCGACGGTGACGAAATAGGCGCTGAGGTCCTTGCCGCTGTCGCCCATCGTCTTCAGCCAGCCGGCGAGCTCAAACAGTGTCGTCGGGCAGACTTCAGGGCAATGGGTGAAGCCGAAGAACACGACGCTGGGGTGTCCCCTGAAGGCGGCTTCGGTGATCGGCGCGCCTTTCTGGTCGACCAACGTGAAGGGCGCGCCGAAGGGCTCGCCGCCATAGTGGCCCCGGTACCAGTCGAATGTCAGCCAGCCGATGCCCGCCGCCATCAGGACGAGAATGCCGACCAGGATTGAGCGCATCATCAGTGAATGTCCGTTGCTTTGGCTGGAAGCCAGTTCGGCGACAGTCTTAGCGGGTCGGCGCCGGGCGCGCAAAGATGTCGCGTTGCCGCAAGCCGCCGGGCGGGCCGATCGGCTTGCAAACGCCACGATCCTGTCCCACCTGACATCGGCAAACTGAACCGAGGAGGCTTCCTTGCGAAAACTGATCGGCTTGTTCGCCGCCTGTCTTGCCCTGAGCGCCGGCGCGGCCATGGCTGACGAAGTGGGTAAAGTGGGTGTCGACTGGGTCGGCAACGACATCATGGTCGATGCGATCAAGGACCCGAAGGTCGACGGCGTCACCTGCCATGTCGCCTATTTCGACCGCAGCATCATCGACCGGCTGCATAAGGGCAACTGGTTCGAGGATCCTTCCGATTCGTCGATCTCCTGCCGCCAGACCGGGCCGATCACCATCGGCGACATCGACATGGGCGAGGGTGGCGAGGAGGTGTTCAAGCAGGGCCTCAGCCTGATCTGGAAAAAGCAGGTGGTGAACCGCATCTACGACAAGAAGAACGAGACGCTGATCTATCTGTCGCATTCGCGCCAGGTGCAGAACGGCTCGGCGAAGATGTCGGTCACGACCGTGCCGCTTTACGGCCAGAACGTGGTGTGGGCCAAGGGCAAGCCGCAATAGGCGATAGGCTTGGCGGGGGCAGGCCGCGCTTGCGGGGCCGTCACCGCCGGCGTAAAGGCCTCTCATGGATCGTCCTGAAAACCTCGTCCTCAAGGATCCCGAGCCGCGCATCCATCCGACCGCGGAGCTGAAGGCATGCAAGCTCGGCCGCTATGCCTCGATCGGCGAGCGGGTGATCCTGCGCGAGGTAAGCGTCGGCGACTTTTCCTATTTCGAACGCCATTGCGAGGCGATCTACACGACGATCGGCAAGTTCTGCTCGATCGCCGCGAACAGCCGCATCAACGCGCTCGAGCATCCGATCGAGCGGCTGACACAGCACAAGGTCAGCTACCGGCCGAACGAGTATTTTCGCTGGCTGGGCGTCGACACGGCTTTTCGCGCGCGACGGCAAGCGAAATCGGTCAGCATCGGCCATGATGTCTGGATCGGACACGGCGCGGTGATCATGCCGGGTGTCGCGATCGGCAACGGCGCGGTCATCGGTGCCAATGCGGTGGTGACACATGACGTCGCGCCCTACACGATCGTCGCAGGCGTTCCGGCAAAGCCGCTGCGCCGGCGGTTCTCGGCCACTGTCGCGGCGCGCATCGAAGCCCTCGCCTGGTGGGACTGGCCGTCCGAGAAACTGGCGAGCGCAATCCCCGACATGCAGGCCATGCCGATCGAAGCCTTTCTCGATCGCTGGGAAGAAACGCTCATCGACACGGGCAGAACGCAGTCGGACACATGACCGGCGCTGACTGACCGGTGCCTTCCACTCTCGGAACTAAATGCCCCTTCCGCCATGCGGGGGTGGCGCAGCGGAAGGGGCTGGAGGTAAACCGCCGTGAAGCGGAAGGAACAGGCTTTCGGCCTGCACCGGCACTATTGCAAATAAACGGATAAGGTGTTTTTTCGCGAAACTGCGCTTTCTGCGTGTAGCCGATTGCGTACACGTGTCGGCACAAAATTCGATCCCGCGGAACCGGAGCGGGCGGCAGCTTGTTTCTTCGCAAATGCCAGCACATCCACGGTTCGAGGGACTTGCATGATCGAGAAGGTTTTTACGCGGATAGCCAACCAGGTGGCACATCTGGCGGGGCTGCCGCCCACCTTCGCCATCTGTGTGGCGATCGTGGTTGTATGGGCGTTGAGTGGACCGCTCTTCGGGTTCTCGGACACCTGGCAATTGGTCATCAACACCGGCACCACCATCATCACCTTTCTGATGGTGTTCCTGATCCAGAACACGCAAAATCGCGATGGCGCGGCGATCCAGGCCAAGCTCGACGAACTGATCAGGGTCAGCCGCGCCCATAACCATTTCATCGGAATCGAACACCTGACGGAGTCAGAGGTGGAGGAGATCCGCTCGAAATGCGAGGCGGCGGCAAAACGGCATGACAGCGAGATCGCCGAAAAGGCGGCCAAGAAGGCCGTCGCCGGAAAGAACGGCACCAAGCATGCGCCGAAGACCGCCGGCGCGGCCACAAAGAAGACCGCGGCCGGGAAGAACGCATCCAAGAAGAAAGCCGCGGCTTGACAGGGCCGTCAGCGGTTCATGAAGGCCGCGAAGGCATCCTTGTGATCGGGATGCCAGCGCGACAGGGCAGGGCGGTTCTCGATGATGTCTCCCATCGCCCAGGCCATTCGCTTTTCGTCGATCGGCCGCGTCACTTCGTTGTCCGGGCAGAGTATGTAGAAGTCGTCCTCCATCAGCGATGTCAGCATGAAGTCGATCACCTGTTCGCCGGTCCAGGCGCCGGCGGGCTTTTCCGTCGCGCCTTCGGTCAGGCCGGTATAGGTGAAGCCCGGGATCAGCAGATGCGCCGACACCTTGGCTCCCGGCTCGTTGCGCAGCGCATGCGCCAGTCCTTCGGTAAAGGTCTTCACGCCGGCCTTGGAGACGTTGTAGGCGAGATTGCCGGGCGGCGTGGTGATGCCCTGCTTGGACCCGGTGTTGATGATCAGGCCCGGCTTTCCGGCGGCGAGCATGCGCGGCGCGAAGGCTTCGACGCCATGCACGACGCCCCAGAAATTGATGTCCAGCAGCCGCTTCCAGGCGTCGCGGTTCTCCCACGGCTTGCCCGGATTGTTGCCGACGCCGGCATTGTTCATCAGCACCGACACCGCACCGAAGGCGCCGTAAGCGAGGTCCGCGAGCCGGTCGACCTCTTCCGCCCTGGAGACATCGGTCGGGATCGGGAGGACGACATCCTCGCCACCGATCGCGGCGACCGCCTGCTTCGCCTGGTCGAGGCGCATGCCGCCGATGTCGGCAAGCACCACCTTCATGCCCATTGCCACGAACCGTTTTGCAGCGGCAAGGCCGATGCCACTGGCGCCGCCGGTGATGACGGCGACATTGCCGGAGGCGAAGGCGGGCAGGGCGGTCTGGATCTGGGCGTCGCTAGTCATGAGTTCCATCCTTGTTCGGGTCGGGCCGAACTTAACGCCAGCCGCCGCCGAGGCAAGGCCGGTTCGTCCGGTGATTACGGCGAAAGCCGCAACGGGTTGACGGCGAAAGCCGCAACGGGTTGACCATCGCAGCGCACGCCGCGCATGTTGTCCCAAAAAGGAGTTCGGCATTTGACCGACTGGATCGGAATCCTGAAGGAGCAAACCGTCAACGGCGACCAGATGAGCCGCGAGGTGCCGAAGATGCTCGCCAATCCCGACATCAGCGAGACGCAGGTGAAGACGCTGTTTGCGGCGCTGGAGAAGCAGGCGGATTTCGCCGAGAAGCTAAGGCTGGCGTTGGAGAAATTCGGCCATGACTTTCCGATCATCAAGGCGGCCGAGAGGCTGGAGGAGCGCTATGCCGACCTTGCCGCCTCGGCGGCGGAAAAGCTGAAAACCATGCGGAAGTAAGCGTTATTTCTCTACCAACCGTTCGAAGCGCTTGTCCGGCACAAACCAGATGGTCGCTACAAGCACATAGATCGCCACGCTGATCCACTGGTTGAGGAAGCTGAGCAGGACTGCGGCGATATAGAGCGCCAGCGAGATCTTGCCTTTGTTGTCACGACCGACGGCCTTGGCGAAGGTCGTGTCGGCGCCGTGCAGATGGCGCAGCTTGAGGACCAGGATGGTGTAGGCGACGGCGCAAAGCGCGAGGTCGATGCCATAGACGGCGACCGGTACGGGCGCGAAGTGGTTCTCTCCCATGAACGCGGTGGTCACCGGCATCAGCGACAGCCAGAACAAAAGGTTCAGGTTGGCCCACAGCACGCGTCCATCGACCCGCTGCACGGTGTGGAACATGTTGTGCAGGTTGTTCCAGTAGATGCCGACATTGATGAAGGACAGCACATAGCAGAAAAAGACCGGCCACAGCGGCAGAAGCGCTGAGAAATCTTCGCCATGCGGCACTTTCAGCTCCAGCACCATGATGGTGATGATGATGGCGACGACACCATCGGTGAATGCCTCGACCCGTCCCTTGCCCATGGTTCCTCCTCGTCGGCCGACAAAAGCTACGCGAGGATTTCGCACAAGACCATCCTGTCAGGATTGTCAGGAGGACATTCGGTGGCTGGAACAGCGCCATTATATAGGCGTTGGGCTTGCAACCCCCGGAGGTTGCCATGACCAGCTACGCTCAAACCATGACGCGTGACAATGAGCTTGGCGGCGGCGCCGCAATGGCCGTCGTCGCCGCCATGATCGCAGCGCTTTTTGCCGGCAGCACCGCGCTGACGCCGCTTTATGTGATCTACAAGCAGGCCTTCGGCTTCTCGCAGGTCACGCTGACGCTGGTTTACGCCGTCTATGTGGTCGGCAATCTGGCGGCGTTGCTGTTTTTCGGCCGCCTGTCGGATGTCGTCGGCCGCCGCCCCGCCGCGCTAGCGGCGATGGGCGTTGCCGTGGTCAGTGCGTTGTTTTTCCTCTTCGCCGAAAACCTCGCCTGGCTCGACATCGCCCGTATCCTCAGCGGGCTCGGCATCGGTGTCGGCGCGGGGGCGGGCACCGCCTGGCTGGCCGAGCTGATCGAAGGCAAGGACAAGTCACGCGCCGCCGTCATCGCCACCAGCACCAACTTTGTCGGTCTCGGGGCCGGCGCGCTCATGTCGGGGCTGCTAGCCCAATATGCGCCCTGGCCGCTCAGGCTGACATTCGCCGTCTATCTCGTGCTGCTTGCCTTGGTCACCCTACTGATCTGGCGCACGCAGGAAACCGTCTCCAGGCCCCGACGGTTCTCCGACGTCTCGCTGAGGCCGCGGCTTTCGGTGCCGGACAATATCCGCGCGCAATTCGTGGCGCCGGCGGTGACTGGCTTCGGCGCCATGGCGCTGGTCGGCTTCTACGCGGCGCTGGCGCCGAGCATCCTGGCGCAGCAGCTGCATGTGACCAATCATGCCGAGGCTGGCGGGCTTTTCTTCGAGCTGTCGATTGTGGCGGCCATCACCATCGTCGCCACCACATGGCTCTCCAGCCGCTCCACCATGCTTGCCGCGCTGGTGCTGATGATCCCGACCGTGGCGCTGATCGTGGCGGCGCAGGTCTATGCCTCGATGCTCCTGATGATCGTTGCGACGGCGCTCTGCGGCGTGGCGGCGGCGCTCGGCTATCGCGGCGGCCTGCAAGTGCTGAATCAGATCGCGCCGGCCGACCGCCGCGCCGAGGTGGTGTCGGCCTTCTTCATCTGTTGCTTCTGCGGCAACGCGCTGCCGGTGATCGGCATCGGCATCCTGTCGAGCCTGGCGAACGCAACCATCGCAAGCCTGGCCTTTGCCGGCATGATCGTCGTCTTCTCGCTGGTGGCACTTGGCTTCGGCGCCAAATACGCGCGGTAGCGGATTTTCACGTTTTCCTGTCGTCGCGGATTTTAGCCGTTCGGCGTCTCCGGCAGGAGCTGCGCGCGCTGGCGCGGCACGCCGAGGCCCGTGTCGGGCGGCTCGCCGGCCGCCGGCCGGTCTTCGATCATGTGCATCGTGCGCCAGCGGCCGAAGCGATAATAGGCGGCGGCCAGCGCCAGCGAGGCGATCGAACCTGCCGGAAAGCTCCACCACAGCGCCTCCTGGCCGATGACGCTGCGCATGGAATAGGCAAAGCCGGTGCGAATGATCAACACCGAGATGATCAGGATGATCAGCGGCGGCATGACAGCGCCGGTGGCGCGCACCGTGGCGAACAGCACGATCGTGATGCCGAACAGGATGAACGACCAGGACGCCACCTTGTTGATGTGGGCGGCGATGTCGATCGCGGCGCTGTCGGTGCTGAGGAAGAGACTGAGCACCGCGCGGTCGAACACGAAAAGCAGCGCCACCAGCGCGCCGGTCAGCACCAGGTTAAAGCCGACGCCCGACGCCGCGACCCTGCCGATGCGGTCCCAGCGCCCGGCGCCGACATTCTGCGCCGCCATCGAGGACACGGCGGCGCCGATCGCCAGAGCCGGCATCTGGATATAGGTCCAGAGCTGCGCGGCGATGCCGTAAGCGGCGGCGACCTGGGAGCCGTAGGAATTGACGATGCCCATCACGGTGAGCGCGGCGGCCGAGATGACGATCATCTGCAGCCCCATCGGAATGCCCTTGAAGACGACGATGCGCAGCAATTTCGGGTCGGGCCGCAGCAGCGAGAGATCGCTGCCCGCCAGCCGCAGCGGGTGTTTGCGCACATAAAGCACGATCAGGATGGCAATCACGCTCACCGTCTGGCCTATGAGCGTCGACGTTGCCGAACCGGCAATGCCGAGCTCGGGGAAGGGGCCGATGCCGCGGATCAGCAGCGGATTGAGCACGACGTCGAGCACGACCGCCAGCGCCATGAAGGCGAACGACGTGCGCGAATCGCCGGCGCCGCGCAGCACGGTCATGACGAAGGACAAAAGGTTCATCATCGGCACGGCGACGAAGATGATGCGCAAATAAGCGCGCGCCAAAGGCAAGGCATCGGCCGGCGTGCCGAGCCCGGTCAGGATGGCGTCGACCCAGATCCAGCCGCAGACGGCGAACACGACCGAGACGAGGAAGAAGAAGGTGGCGCTGGTGCCGACGATGCGCTTTGCCTCGGGCAGGTCGCGGGCGCCGACGGACTGCGCCACCAGAATGGTCGCCGCCATGCCGATGCCGAAGACGGTGCCGAGGATGAGGAACAGCACCAGATTGGCGTTGGAGGTCGCCGTCAGCGCCGCCTCGCCGAGGAAGCGACCGACCCAGACCGCGTTGATCGAGCCGTTGAGCGACTGCAACACGTTGGAGCCCAGCACCGGCAGGGCGAACAAAAGCAGCGTGCGCGGAATGGGGCCGCTGGTCAGGTCGCCGGTCCGCCGGCGGGCGGGCTGTTTGTCATCCATGTTGTTATCCATGGCGGTGGGGCCGAAACTGAATCAGGCCCGCGATGCTATCGCAGGCCTGATGCTCATGCATCCCTTCAGAAAGGGTCGGCTGCCGCGGCAGCCGACCGCATCCCATTACTGAGTGGTGTTTCCAGAAAGGCCGGGCAGGGTGACCTGATAGACCAGGAAGGTGGTGTCGACATCTGCGCCGTCCTCGGCCTTGTACGCAGCGCCGACCTGGAAGCCGTCCTGGGTGAGGAAGTCGTTGTCGTTGGCGACGAACAGGAAATAGTCGTCGGGCAGCTTCGGGTCGAGCACCGGCGCCAGCGACATAGCCTCCCACTTCTCCGAGAGGTTGTCCTTGTCGTTCGGCGCGCCATTGTGCAGGCCGAAACGGCCGAGCTCGCCCTTGTCGTTGATGTCGATGAACGGCGTCAGCTTGGCCGGCGTCACCGACGGGTCGAGCATGCCCTTCGGCGCGACCGGCTTGTCGGCGGCGTCGAATGGGCCGTTGGCGATATCGGTGGCGGCCGAGAGGTCGACGATCTCGATCTTGCGATAGAGCGACTCGTCGCCCTTGACGCCCTGGCCGTTGCCTGAGTCGCGCGCCAGCATCAGAAAGCTCTTGTCGGAGAGTGCGACGATCTCGCTCTGAGCGGCCACCTTGGTCTTGCCCTTGGCATCCTTGAAAACCGGCAACGGCACGACATATTCATGCGCCAGCTTGAGGTGGGCGAGATCGGAAGCGTCGTAAACCAGCGCGCGGGTGTTCTGGCGGGTCGAGCCGGAATCGCCGCCGTCCTGGCGGGCCGCCGACTGCAGCACGGCAATCAGGAACCTGCCGTCCGGCGTCATCGACATGCCTTCGAGGCCCTGGTTGTTCTGGCGGCCGGTCTCGGGATCCTTCGGATCAGGTTCGGCGGCGCCCGGGCCGGGATTGTCGGAAGCGAAGTTCGGCTTGCCGTGGCGCATCGGCACCAGCGCCGCGGGCGGCTGGGTCGCCGACATCAGGCGGCCTTCGGCCGAGAAGCGGTAGATGTTGGGACCGTATTCGTCGGAGATGAACATCGTGCCGTCGGGCAGGCGCACGATCGCTTCGTCGTCCAGCGCCAGCTTGCCATTGGCCTCAGGCAGCATCGGCATGTCGCCGGCGGCGGCGCGCACGCCGTTCAACGGATCGAGGCCGGTGGCGTCGGCGCCCTTGTCGTCGGTCAGAAGCATCGTGTCGGCGAGCGTCGCCTTAACGCCCGACTGTTCCTGTCCGGCGGCGGGCGCCGCGCCAGGAGCGGTCGGGGCCAACTCGACCGAGATGGTGTTGAGGCGCGGGCGATAATCGGTGGTTCCGACGACATTGTAGCCGCGGTCCGGCAGCAGCCAGAGCGAACCCCTGTAGGTGGCCCCTTCACGCGTCCAGGATTTGGTATCGATCGCCATGCCGGAACCTGAACCGAAGGTCTCGCCGAACTTGTCCTTCTGGTTGGCCGGGATGCGGCCGATGCCGACGAGCCCCTTGTTGACGTAAGCGACGTCGTCGGCGAGCGCCGGGGTCAGGGAAGTGAACAAGGCGAGTGCCGCGCCGAGCGCGACGGTCCGGTTGAAATGTTTCATCGATATCCCCTTCTTGACGAGCAGAGCGGCCTGGAAGGAACGCGCATCGGCGATGCGGCGAGCCGGTTCCCGTCGAGCGGTCTAGGACGTGAACGTGATGGTTGCGTGACAGTTTCTTTCTCCCCTTGTGGGAGAAGGTGGATCGGCGCGTAGCGCCGAGACGGATGAGGGGTGCTCCAGCGGAGTGAGACGCCGGCTTTCCCTGGAACACCCCTCATCCGACCGAGCTTCGCTCGGCCACCTTCTCCCACAAGGGGAGAAGGGAAAGCCTCTGCTCAATCGCTCTCTCTTGCGATCAGCTCCAGCGGCCAGACTTCGCGGATGATGCGTGTGCCCTCAGGGCCGGCGAATGCGGGAAGCGAAGCGAGCAGCAGCTCGGCCAGCCGCCGGCCCATGGGCTCCAGCGACGGACGGAAGGCGGTAAGCGTCGGCGAGAAGTAGCGGCAGAGCGGCGTGTCGACGATGACGATCACGGCCATGTCATGGCCCGGCTTGATACCCATCTCGGCCAGCGCCTTGCAGCCGCCGAGCGCCATCGCGTCATTGTTGAAGATGATCGCCGTCGGCGGGTTTTTAGAGCGCATTACTTGCGGCGTCACCTGGTAGCCGCCGGTCTCGTTGATGAAGCCGTCGGCGATCAGGTCGGGGTCGACCTCGATACCGTGCCGCTTCAGTGCCTTGCGGTAGCCGTCGAGGAACAGGTAGCCGAAGTTGAGATCAAGCGAAGGGCGGATAGCGGCAATGCGGCGGTGGCCGCGCGCGACCAGCCGGTCGACGGCTTCATCACCCGCCCTCTCGAAATCGATATCGAGTGAAGGATACGTGTCGCCGCCGGACTGACTTCGGCCGAGCGTGGCGAAGGGAAAGCCGGCCTTGCTGAGATAATCGATCCGATCGTCTTCCCTTCGCGTATTGGCCAACACGACCGCGTCGGCCCGGCGCGTCTCGACCACGCGGCGCAACCGCTCCTGCTGATATTGGCCCGGCTCACCCATGACGACCATCAGATCCAGGTCATGCTCGGCGAGCCGCGCCTGCAGGCCCGTCAGGAACGGGATGAAGAACGGCTCGCCATATTGCTGGTCGCCGGGATGCGGCTGCAGCATGAAGGCGATCGAACGGGTGGCGCCTTGCCTGAGACTGCGGCCTGACTGATTGGGCGAATAGTTCAGCTTCCTGGCTGCTTCGAGCACACGCTGGCGTGTGTCGGCATTGACGTCGGCACGGCCGTTCAGCGCGCGCGACACGGTGCCGATCGAGATGTTCAGGTGACGCGCGAGATCGTGGATGCTTGACGCCAAGGACGGATTCTCCCCCGCCTTGGCTAGCACCGGCTGCCGCTCAGGCCAAGGCTTCGGGACGATTTTTGCAGGCAGCCGGTTGACATTCTACGCCATCGGGTGTGTTCTCGTAAACGTTTACGGAAAAACGTTTACGGTGACGCCGTGGACGCCGTGACGTCCGGTCTGGAGGGACCGGCGGAGGAGGAGCGCTGGATGATGAGGGTCGTCCTGGCCGGGTGCGGAGCGATGAGCAAGCACTGGCTCGATGCCGTGAAGCAGATCGACGGGCTCGCCATTGTCGGCCTCGTCGACCTCGATGCCGAGCGGGCCCAGGCGAGGGCGCGCGAATACGCGCTGTCCGATGCCGTCATCGGCACCAACCTCGACGCCGTCCTCGACCAGACCAAGCCCGATGCCGTGTTCGACGTCGTGGTTCCCGCCGCACGCCGCGCAGTCGCGCTTTCGGCCTTCGCGCACGACTGCCATCTGCTCACCGAGAAGCCACTGGCCGACAGCCCCGAGAATGCGCGCGCCATCGTCGAGGCAGCGCGCAAGGCGAGGCGCATCCACGCCGTCGTCCAGAACCGCCGCTATGTCGCCAATGTCAGGCGCATCAGGCGCTTCCTGGACTCCGGCGTCATCGGTAAACCGACCAGCATCCACGCCGACTTCTTCGTCGCGCCGCATTTCGGCGGTTTTCGCGAGGAGATGGCCCATGTGCTCTTGCTCGACATGGCGATCCACACGTTCGATGCCGCGCGTTACATGGTCGCCGGCGAGCCGGCCAGCGTCTATTGCCAGGAATGGGAACCCGTGAATTCCTGGTATCGGCAGGGGTCGTCGGCCAGCGCCGTCTTCGACCTCGGCGGCGGCAAGATCTTCACCTATGCCGGCTCCTGGTGCGCCGACGGTTTCCGCACGAGTTGGGAGGGAAGCTGGCGTATCGTCGCCGAGCGCGGCAGCCTCTTGTGGGATGGCCACGACGGGCTGAAGGCGGAGGTGATTGCGTCCGGCCGCGACGGGATCATCGACAAGACCCAGCCCATCGAAGTGCCGCCGCTCGATCCCGCCGACCGCGTCGACGGCCATCTCGGCATCATCCGGGATTTCATGCACGCGATCGAGACCGGCGCCGAGCCGGAGACGCGCGGCGCCGACAACATCAAAAGCCTGGCCATGGTCTTCGGCGCCATCGAGAGCGCCGAGAGCGGGCGGCGCGTGACAATCGCCAAGGAAGCACAATGACGGCAAACCCGCTTCTCGATATCAGGATCGGCACCATGGTGCGGGCCAATCTCGAAGATCCGGCCGCATACGTCAGACAGATCCTGCCGCTCGGCTTCGAGAGCATCCAGCCCTTCTTCTGGCAGACGCTGGGCGGCAAGGACCTGAAGCGCCTGGCGGGCGAGATCCGCGAGGCGATCGGCGATGCCGATGTGACCGTGTCCTCGATCGGGGTGTTCGGCAATCCGCTCGAGAATGGAGAGGTCGATCGCGGTGTGCTGGCGGCCTGGGAGACGGTGATCGATAATGCGCATCTGTTCGGCGCTTCGACGGTGAGCGGCTTCACCGGCCGCATCCGTGGCAAGAAGCTGACCGACAGCCTGCCGCGCTTCCGCGAGGTGTGGGGGCCGCTGGCCAAGCGTGCCGCCGACAAGGGCGTGCGCATCGCTTTCGAGAATTGCGCCATGGACGGCAACTGGGCGAGCGGCGATTGGAATATCGCGCATAATCCGGACGCCTGGGAGCTGATGTTCAACGAATTGCCAAACGACAATCTCGGGCTGGAATGGGAGCCCTGCCATCAGCTTGTGTACCTGATCGATCCGATTCCGCAGATCCGCAAATGGGCGCCGCGCATCTTCCATGTCCACGGCAAGGACGCGACGGTGCGCTGGGATGTCATCCGCGAGCATGGCGTGTTCGGCCGACTGCCCTTCGTACAGATGCGCACGCCGGGTTTCGGCGACAGCGACTGGACGCGGGTGATCAGCGAGTTGCGGCTGGCCGGCTACAAGGGCGCCATCGACATCGAGGGCTGGCACGATCCGGTCTATCGCGGCGACCTCGAGATCACCGGACAGGCGCGCGCGCTCGACTATCTGAAGCAATGCCGGGGAGGGAACAGCTACCTGCCCAATCCGGCTTGAGGCCAGATTCGATGTGAGGATTGGCCGGCGGGAGGAGCCGACCGAGGACGCAGATCAATTCGAAACCCTCCATCGGGAGGGATCTAAAAGGGAGGAACGTGCATGACGACCAGAAGGACTGTTCTGCGCTCGACCGTCGTGGCGGCTGCCACGGCGCTCTGCGCCTCGATCTCTGCCTTGCCGGCGCACGCGCTCGACGCGCAATGGTGCAAGGACGTACACATCCGCTTCTTCGTCGGTGGCGCCGAGGGCGACGCCTTCGGCACCATCGTCTATAATGGCGCCAAGCAGGCGGCGGCCGATCTCGGGCCGAAGGTCGACTACATCTTCTCGCAGTGGGACGTCGAGAAGATGGTGCAGCAATTGCGCGAGGCGGTCGCGGTCAAGCCGCAGGGCATCGCAATGATGGGCCATCCGGGCGATGCCGCGATCATGCCTTTGGCCGAACAGGCGCATAAGGACGGCATCAAGATGATGTACCAGAACGTGCCGGTGCCGAAGGTGGTGGCGGCGTTCGGCGGCGGCTATGTCGGCGCGCAGCAGGAGCAGCAGGGCCGCGCGCTCGGTGTCGAGGCGTTCAAGCTCGGCAAGCTCAAGGCCGGCGACAAGGCGATCATGATCGGCCCGTTCGAGAATGAAAGCCGCGGCGCACGCGAGCGCGGCACGGTGGCGGCGCTGAAGGAGGCGGGCGTCGAGGTGATCCAGCTCTCGTCGCCGCCGAGCGGCGAATGGGCGTCGGATCCCAACCTCGCCATTCCGGTGATCACCGCGGCGCTGCTCAACCACCCCGACGTCAAGGCGGTCGGCTATCCCGGCGGCCAGATGCTCGGCAATGTCGCGACCTATATGCAGGCGGCAGGCCGCAAGCCCGGCGACATCTTCAACTTCGGCTTCGACACCAGTCCGCAGATCGTCGAAGGCTTCAAGGGCGGCTGGGTGCAACTGACGGCCGACCAGCAGCCGTTCCTGCAGGGCTATCTGCCGATTCTCAGCCTCTGCCAGCAGGTGGTGCTGGGGCTGGCGCCGATGAATGTCGACACCGGCGCCGGCTTCGTCACGCCGCAGAACTACGAGATCGTCTCAGAGCTCGCCAAGCAGGCATTGCGTTGACCTCCCAAGCCGCCGGCCGGGATTATTGCCCGGCCGGCGAGATGACCGGCAGACAGACAATTCCAGCGAGGATCGCATGGGCGAACGCATCATCGAACTGCGCGACATCAAGAAATCCTATGGCCAGGTCTATGCGCTGGGCGGGGTCAACCTCAGCGTCGACCGCGGCGAGGTGGTCGGCCTTATCGGCGACAACGGCGCCGGCAAATCGACGCTGATCAAGATCCTGTCAGGCGTGGTCAAGCCGACCAGCGGCGAGATCCTGGTGCGCGACAAGCCGGTCACCGGGTGGAGCGCGGCGCGCTCGCGCGACGCCGGCATCGAGACGGTGTTCCAGGACCGCGCGCTGGCCGTGCAGCAGACCATCGTGCGCAACATCTTCATGGGTCGCGAGTTGACCAGCTTCATGGGCTGGCTGAAGGTCGACAAGGAGATCGAGGAGGCGAGCCGGCTGATGCGCGAGATCGGCTTCACCTCGAAAGTGTTCACGCCGCACTCGATCGTCGGCCAGCTTTCCGGCGGCGAACGCCAGGGCGTGGCGATCGCACGCGCCATCTACAAGCAGGCGGAACTGATCATCCTCGACGAGCCGACCACGGCCCTGTCGCTGACCGAGACCGCCAAGGTCTTCCATTTCGTGCGCCAGGTGCGGGCGAGCGGCCGCTCGATCCTGTTCATCGGGCACAACATCCACCATGTCTTCGACATCGCCGACCGCTTCGTCGTGCTCGACCGCGGCAAGGTGGCGCTCGCGGCCGACCGCAACGAGGTCAAGTCGGCAGAAGACCTCATCAACTTCATGGAAGACGTAGCACACCCCGGCGGATTGCCGGGACTGCACGAGGGCGCGGAGCAGGGAGCGCAATGAGCAAGGCCATGGAACCCGATCTGCAAACGCCTCTGGGAACGGCAAGCGGCAAGGCAGCCAAGGGACAGGCCAAGGAATGGAGCCATCCGTCCAATCACTGGCTGCGCGGCTTTGTCCTCGACAACCGCGCCTCGCTCGGCACGCTCGCCGTGTTCATAGTCATGATGGCGGTGTTCATCATCGCCAACCCCACCGTCTTCACAACCTGGTATCTCTACAGCTCCGTGCTGACGACGCTTCCCGTCGCGCTATTCGTGGTCGTGCCGCTGGTCTTCGTCGTCACCTGCGGCGAGATCGACCTGTCATTTCCGGCGACAATGGGCTTTGCCTCCTGGGTCTTCGCGCTGGTCGTGCAGGCCGGCTACGATCCGTTTATCGGCATCGCGGCGGCGCTCGTCACCGGCACGCTGCTCGGCTTCCTGGTCGGCTCGCTGGTCGTCTATGGCGGGCTGTCGTCGCTGATCGCCACGCTCGGCATGAACTTCCTGCTGCGCGGGCTGATCCAGATCATCAACGAAGGCAAGTCGACGGCGCTGACCGGCCTTGCCGACAGCTCGGCCTACAAGATCTTCTCCAGCCAGGTCTGGGGCATCCCGGTGCAGATATTCTGGGCTATCGCCTTCGTGGTGTTCTCGGCGCTGCTCTACAACCGGCATCGTTTCGGCGCGCAGGTGAAAGTGGTCGGCGACAATCCCGACAGCGCAAGACAGATGGGTATCGACGTCAAATGGGTCCGGGTGAAGGTGTTTGTCTTCGTCGGCATCGGCGCGGCGATCGCCGGCACCTTCTCGGTGATGATCAATTTCACCTGGTGGCCGACGGCAGGCGACGGCTATCTGCTGCCCGTGCTGGCTTCGGTGTTCGTCGGCGGCACGCCGACCTGGGGCGGCATCGGCACGGTGGTCGGCGGCGCCATCGGCGCGGTCACGGTGTCGTTCATCCAGACCGGCGTGGTGGCGGCGGGCCTGAGCGGCTTCTACGTGCAGTTCTTCAACGGGCTGATCATCATCCTGTCGCTGCTCGGCCATAAGTGGAACCAGGCAAGGTACAGGTGAGGAGGCCGGTCACACCGGCGCGACAAACCCGTCCAGCACGCGCTTCTGGCCGGCCTTGTCGAAATCGATGGTGAGCTTGTTGCCGTCGATGGCCGCGATGTTGCCGTTGCCGAATTTCTGGTGGAAGACGCGGTCGCCGACATTGAAGGCGGACGGCGTGTCGGCGACGGATTTGGCGACCAGCTCGCCCTCGATGGTGCGGCCCTTCACGCTGGTGCGGCCGGCGCCGTAGCCTGAATCGGTCTCGCCATAGCCGATACGCTCGACCTGGTGGCCGGAGCGCGTGCCCCAGTTGCGGTCGGTCGCCTCGGTGCGGTTCGCCTGCGCGCGCTGCCAGCCGGGCGTGGCATAGGTGTTGGAGAAGCTGCCTTGGTCCTTGGCGCCGATATTGTCGAAGCGCGAGGCGCCGTAGGGGTTCTGTCGTCCGCCGCCGCGGCCGGAAGCAAACGAGCCGCCGCCATAGGGGTTGCCGTAGCCGCCGTAGCTGTTGCCGCTGTCGGCGATATCGACATGGGTTTCCGGCAATTCGTCGACGAAGCGCGAGGGGATCGTCGATTGCCACAGGCCGTGAATCTGGCGGTTGGAGACGAACCAGATGTGCAGGTTCTTTTTCGCCCGCGTCAGGCCGACATAGGCGAGCCGGCGCTCTTCCTCGAGGCCGGAGCGTCCGCCTTCATCCAGCGCGCGCTGATGCGGGAACAGGCCTTCCTCCCAACCAGGCAGGAAGACGGTCTCGAATTCGAGGCCCTTGGCCGAATGCAGCGTCATGATCGAGACCGCATCTTGCGATTCGCCCTGCTCGGCCTCCATCACCAGCGCGACATGCTCGAGGAAGGAACGCAGCGATTCATACTCCTCCATGGAGCGGATCAGCTCCTTGAGGTTTTCCAGCCGCCCGGGCGAATCCGCCGAACGGTCGTTCTTCCACATGTCGGTGTAGCCGCTTTCCTCCAGGATGGTCTCGGCGAGTTCGGTGTGCGGGGTGCTTTCCAGCGCCTTCTGCCAGCGCTCGAAATTGGCCGCGACCTCACGCAATGCGGCGCGCGGCTTCGGCTTCAGCTCGTCGCTTTCGGCAAGCGTCGCGGCGGCTTCCAGCATCGGGATGCGCATCGCGCGCGCCGTGTCGTGGATCTGGCGGATGGTGGCTTCGCCCAACCCGCGCTTCGGCACGTTGACGATGCGCTCGAAGGCGAGGTCGTCGCCGCCATTGGCGACGACGCGGAAAAAGGCCAATGCATCGCGGATTTCCAAGCGCTCGTAGAAGCGCGGGCCGCCGATGACGCGGTAGTTCAGGCCGAGCGTGATGAAACGGTCTTCGAAGGCGCGCATCTGGAAGGAGGCGCGCACCAGGATCGCCATGTCGTTGAGATTATGCTTCTGGCGCTGATAGGCCTCGATGGCGTCGCCAATGGCGCGGGCCTCTTCCTCCGAGTCCCAGGCGGCGTGGACATGCACCTTGTCGTCCTCGGGGTCATCGCGGTCGGTGAACAGCGTCTTGCCGAAGCGGCCCTCATTGTGGGCGATGAGGTGGGAGGCGGCGCCCAATATATGCGCGGTGGAGCGATAGTTGCGTTCCAGCCGGATGATGGTGGCCCCGGGGAAATCCTTGTCGAAGCGCAGGATGTTGTCGACCTCGGCGCCGCGCCAGCCATAGATCGACTGGTCGTCGTCGCCGACGCAGCAGATGTTGACTTTGTTCTCGCTCACGGCCGCGCGCTCGCTTCGCTCGCTGGCCTCCGCGGGGGCGGCCTGGCCGGCCGACGCCCGGTCGGGCTTGCGGCCTTCGGCCGATGGGCTGCGCCCAGAATGCGGCCTCTGCGCCAACAGCCTTAGCCACATATACTGCGCGGTGTTGGTGTCCTGGTATTCGTCGACGAGGATGTATTTGAACTTGCGGTGGTAGTCCTTCAGCACGTCCGGATAGGCGCGGAAGATGCGGATCGGGTGATAGAGCAGGTCGCCGAAGTCGCAGGAATTCAGCGTCTGCAGCCGTTCCTGGTAGGCCTTGTAGAGCTGGCGGCCCTTGCCGTTGCCGAAGCTGCGCGCATCGCCTTCCGCGATTTCGTCGGGGCCAAGGCCCTTGTTCTTCCAGTTGTCGAGCATCTGGGCGAAGGTCTTGGCCGGCCAGCGCTTGTCGTCCAACCCTTCGGCCTGGATCAACTGCTTGATCAGCCGCACCACGTCGTCGGTGTCGAGAATGGTGAAGTCCGATTTCAGCCCGGCAAGCTCGGCGTGGCGCCGAAGCAGCTTCACGCCGATCGAGTGGAAGGTGCCGAGCCAAGGCATGCCCTCGACATTGCCTTCGCCGATCAGGATGCCGATGCGCTGCTTCATCTCGCGCGCGGCCTTGTTGGTGAAGGTGACGGCCAGGATCTGCGAGGGGAAGGCCCTGCCGGTGGCAAGGATGTGGGCAATGCGCGTGGTGAGCACCCGCGTCTTGCCTGTGCCCGCGCCGGCAAGCACCAGAACCGGGCCTTCGGTCGTCTCGACGGCGAGCCGCTGCTCCGGGTTCAGGCCCTTCAGATAATCGGGCGCGCTGTTCTGCCCGCTGCGGGCGGCCATGGCGCGCGCGGCTATGCCGGATGGGGCCGCAGCGGGCCGCGCATTCGGTTCATCGAAAAAAGGCATCTCTTCGGAAAAGCCCGACATCGCCCCCGAATGTAGTGATTCGGCAGCGAAAGACCAGAACTGTCTACGTTTTGTTCTAGTTTCGCGTGTCTGGCCCCAACTTGACAGCCGGAGCGGGTGAGGGAAAGCTGCCGGCAGGGCAGGGACGGCTCGCCGTCGCCTCAGAGCGGCCGCGAAGGCGCAACAGTCGAAGGAGCACCGTCTTGGCTGTCACCATCACCTCCCTCGTCCTCTTCCTCATCGGTCTCATTCTCGGCGGCGGCGGCATCTGGCTCATCGCGCTGGGCGGCAGTTGGTACTACCTGATCGCCGGCCTGATCTTCCTGATCACCGCCTGGCTGCTTTTCAGGCGCCGGTCGACTTCGCTCTGGCTCTACGCGCTGTTCGTGCTTGCCACTTTATGCTGGGCAGTGTGGGAAATCGGCTTCGACTGGTGGCAGCTCGGCCCGCGCGGCGGCGTCATCGTGCTCATCGCCTTGTGGCTTTTGACGCCGTGGGCAAGGCGGGGGCTGCGGGGGCCGGACGGACGCGCGCCGCTGATCCTGGCCGTGCTCGCCTCGCTCGCGGTCGCCGGTTATTCGATGACCGCCGATCCCATGGATATCGGCGGCACGCTGGGCACCGAAAAGGCGGCGACGGCCGCCAATCTCGGCGGCGACATCCCGGCCGGCGAGTGGCAGTTCTACGGCCGCACGCCCTTCGGCCAGCGCTATTCGCCGCTCGACCAGATCACGCCGGACAACGTCGCCAAGCTGCAGCCGGCCTGGACCTATCGCACCGGCGACGTGAAAGGCCCCGATGATATCGGCGAGACGACCTATCAGGTGACGCCGCTGAAGATCGGCGATGTGCTGTTCATTTGCACGCCGCATAATTTCGCCATCGCCATCGATGCCGCGAGCGGCAAGGAGAAGTGGCGCTACGATCCGAAGATCAAGCTCGACCCCAACCGCCAGCACCAGACCTGCCGCGGCGTGTCCTATTATGCCGATGCCAAGATCGCCGCCGGCCAGCCTTGCGCCGCGCGCATCTATCTGCCGACCTCCGACGCCCGGCTGATCGCGCTCGATGCCGCGAACGGGCAGGTGTGTCCGTCCTTCGCCGAGGCCGGCACGCTGAACCTGATGGCCAACATGCCCTATCCGAAGTCGGGCTATTACTATTCGACGTCGGCGCCACTGATCGTCGCCGGCAAGATCATCGTCGGCGGCGCTGTCAATGACAATTATTCGACCGAGGAACCGTCCGGCGTCATCCGCGCCTTCGACGCCGGCACCGGCGCGCTCCTATGGAATTGGGATTCCGGCAATCCGGACGTGACGACGCCGCTGCCCGCCGGGCAAACCTACACCCACAACTCGCCCAACATGTGGTCGACGGCGAGCGCCGACGAGAAGCTGGGACTGCTCTACGTTCCGCTCGGCAACCAGACGCCGGACCAGCTCGGCATGGGCCGCAGCGCCAATGTCGAGAAATTCTCCTCCTCGATCACCGCACTCGATCTCAACACCGGGCAATTGCGCTGGGTGCGGCAGACCGTGCATCACGATCTGTGGGACATGGACGTGCCGGCGCAGCCGTCTTTGATAGACATCACCACCGCGAACGGCGTCGTGCCGGCGCTGGTCGGGCCGACCAAGCAGGGCGATCTCTACGTGCTCGACCGGCGCACCGGCGAGCCGATCATTCCGGTGAAAGACGTGCCGGCGCCCCGCGGCGCGATCGAGGGCGATCATGCCTCGCCGACGCAGCCGGCCTCGGACCTGTCCTTCAATCCCAAGCCGCTGACCGGTGCGGATATGTGGGGCATCACCATGTTCGACCAGCTGGCGTGCCGGATCGAATTGAAGAAGCTGCGCTATGAGGGACGCTACACGCCGCCCTCGCTGCAGGGCTCGCTGATCTATCCCGGCAATTTCGGCGTCTTCAACTGGGGCGGCGTCGCGGTCGATCCGGTGCGGCAGGTGATGTTCGGCATGCCGACCTACCTCGCCTTCACCTCGAAGCTCATCCCGCGCGCGGATGTGCCGCCGCCGGGCGATACCAAGGGCAGCGAGCAGGGGCTGAACCGCAATGAAGGCGCGCCTTACGCGGTGGTGATGGGACCGTTCCTGTCGCCGCTCGGCATTCCCTGCCAGGCGCCGCCCTGGGGCTATGTCGCCGGCGTCGACCTCAAGACGGGAAACATCGCCTACAAGCACCGCAACGGCACTGTCTACGACATGACGCCGCTGCCTTTGCCGCTCAAGGTCGGCGTTCCCGGCATCGGCGGGCCGATGATCACGGCGGGCGGCGTCGCTTTCCTAGGCGCCGCGGTGGATGACTATCTGCGCGCCTACGACCTCACCACCGGCAGGCAGCTGTGGCGGGCGAGGCTGCCGGCGGGCGGCCAGTCGACGCCGATGACCTATACGGTGGCCGACGGCCGCCAGTTCGTCGTCATCGTCGCCGGCGGCCACGGCTCGGTCGGCACCAAGCCAGGCGATTACGTGATGGCCTACACGCTGCCGAAATAGGACAAGGCGAGGCCGGCCTGCTACGAAAGCAAGAAGCCGGCCAGCAGGACGGTCAGGAGAAGCGACGCGGGTACGGCGAGAAGCCAACGAGCCTCCAGGACACTGTTCCGATAGTCTTTCATTTTCTCGCTCCAACCTTTTAAGACGGCTCCAGCGCGTAACCCGCCAGCGCTGGAGCCTCTGCTTTGTGCTCAACCGCTGTAGCGGGAGCTTCCGGCAGTGGGTCAACGGAGGGTCGGTTGGTTCGTTCCTGGCGCAAGTCCCCAGTCGGGCTATCGGTTCCGACTGAAGTCGCACATCACAAGCATTGGTCCCAAGGACGAAACATATAGCCCACTATCTCATTGTGTCCCCGACTGGCGGACATGAGTCCCTTCATCGCCAGTTTATGGATGCCCGTCACCCCCAGGATGGCGGGCATCCGTAGGGGCGGGCAGGAGGTGGACGGTGTCGATTTCCAATGAGTTGCGGGACGTGAGCATCCGTTACGAGTGCCCTAGCTGCCACTCGCCGATCCATCAAAACCGGTTCATGGTTCAAGGCGGTAAGCATCTTCAGGTACGATGACTGCAAGACCAAATTGCGCCTTGGCTACTCGGCTAAGCTGGCCCTTTCCAAAGGCACTGCCAGTCGGCGTAGGTCGGGAGCTCTCGCCGACATTTTGGACAACGGTCGCGGCGGCATCGACGTTGATGACCTGATCGCACTGTCCTTTGTCACGTCGGATGAGCGTTAAGGAAAATACGAAATGGGACCGGAGGCGTCAGCGATAATGATTTTGCTTTCGTGCAGTCCGGGGTGGGCTTGTCGGCCGCTCGAAATCGCGCCTCAAATCTACTCCGCCGATGAATGCAGAGCGGCCTTGGCGGATCGTTTGGCTAAGTCCCCTGTCGGCGAAGTTATTGGCCGATGCAGGGAGGTTGACGCCACGGTTACCGATTCGCCGCCGCCTGGATATTCCGCCCTAACAGTCACCCGAGGCACAAAAACTACGAACTATCTTGTTCCCCATAAGGTGGACTAATCGATTTCGCCGGTGGGAGGCCTTCGGTCGCCAGAAAGCGGATCAGCTTTGCCGTCGAAAGGCCGAGCCGTTCAAAACCGGTTCGGAATGCTTCAAAGCCCGAGATGACCCCGCAAGCTGGGCACCTGATCCAGCACCTGGTTGGTCAGATCAGGGCCGGCGGCAACCTCGGCCTGCTTGATCAAGGTCTCGCCGGCCTGACGGATCTGCGCCATGTCGAGGCCGGACGCCTTGAGCGCGGCGATGCCGTTGATCAGCGCGCCGGCCTTTTCGCCGAGCACGCCGCCCAGCGCGCCCTGCAGCGACGACAGAAGTCCGCCGCCCGAATTGGCCGTCGCGCCGGCGGCCATCACGTCATATTTCTGGGCCAACTCACCGGCGCCGGGGATCTGGTCGAAGAAAGACGAAATGCTGGTGCCTTCAGCCTCATGCTCGAGCACGGAAAAAATGGTGCCGACAACCTTCTCGGTGGTCGGCTCGTCGAGGCCGGCCTTCGAGGAAACGGTGTTGATGATATCCTGGATGTTCATGGCATTCCCCTTTTCGTCATTCGTTTCGGTAGGGCGCTCAGGCAACTTCACGTCCTAATGTGACAGCACCATCAAGCCTTTCGGAAATGACCAAAATGTGATGAATCGCGCTGGCTTGTCGGCGCGACGGCGGGTTGGCTCCACCAGGGTTCCGCCCATATGGGTCGTCACCGGGGCGTGACTGGACCATGCGATACTCGACCCTATCTTGCGGTCCACCGCCAACCGTCGAGGAAAATCATGACCAGCCCCGTTGCCAAGCCCGTCGTCACGCAGCCTGTCATCACGCAGGCGATGATCGATGCCTATGACGAATACACGCATCTGACGCTCGACCGCCGCCGCTTGATGGAGCAGTTGACCAAGCTGGCGGGCTCGGGTGCCGCGGCGGCGGCGATCGCGCCGATGCTGGCGGCCAATTCCGCTCAAGCGGCGATCGTCGCCGAAGACGACAGCCGCGTTAAGGGAGGGGACATCACCTATCCCGGCTCAAGCGGCGAGATGAAGGGCTATCTGGTCAAGCCCGCGAACCAGTCAGGCAAGCTCGGCTGCGTCATCGTCATCCACGAGAACAGGGGGCTGAACCCGCATATCCGCGATGTCACCCGGCGCGTGGCGCTGGAGGGGTTCATCGCGTTGGCGCCGGACTTCCTGTCGCCGCTTGGCGGAACGCCCTCCGACGAGGACAAGGCGCGCGACATGTTCACCAAGCTCGACGTGGCCAGAGTCGCCGCCGACGGCGTGGCGACGATCGCCTATCTCAAGGGCCTCAAGGACGGCAACGGCAAGGTCGGCGCGGTCGGCTTCTGCTGGGGCGGCGGCGCGGTGAACCAACTCGCCGTCCATGCGCCCGACCTCAGCGCCGGCGTCGCCTATTACGGCATGCAGCCCAAGGCCGAGGACGCTCAAAAGATCAAGGCGCCGCTGCTGCTCCACTATGCCGGGTTGGACGAACGCACCAACGCCGGCATCGACACCTACAAGAAGGCGCTCGACGCCGCCCATGTCGAATACAAGGTCTATGTCTATGAGGGTGCCAACCACGCCTTCAACAACGACACCTCGGCCGCGCGCTATGACAAGAAAGCCGCCGATCTCGCCTGGGGCCGGACAATTGCTTTCCTGAAGGAGAAACTGGCCTAAGGCGTATTGATATTCAGGTGAGCCCGGCCTGCAAACGGCCCCACCACAGCCGTCGGCAGATCATTCCTGCACCGGCTTGTGGAAGGCGACCCCGGCGATGACCAGCGCAACGCCGATGCAGTCGGTGACGCTCGGTACCTGGCGCAGCACGATGACGCCGATCAGCGTTGCGGTGAGCGGCAGGAGCGAGAGCATCAATGCGAAGCTCGCGCGCGGCAACCTCGCCATGGCGAGTTGGTCGCAGATGTAGGGGATGACCGAAGAGCAGATGCCGACGCCGATCGCGGCGCCGAGCAGCTGCGGCGACGCGAAGGCGGGCAGCGCCTCGCGAAAGCCGATGGGCAACACGATGAGGAAAGCGACCGCCATGGCGGCGCCGAGGCCGGCGATGCCGATGCCTGCCTGGGCGACGCGGTGACCGATCACGATGTAGCCGACGAAGAGGGCGCCGTTCAAAAAGGCCCAGGACAAGCCGACCGGATCGCTGGACCATTTCACGTCGATGAGAAGCAAGGTGCCGACAACGGCAACAGCGAGCGCGGCAAAGTTGCGCCGGCTGCGCAGGCCGACCAGCGCGACCGCGATCGTGCCGACGAATTCGATCGCCGCCACCAGCGAGATCGGCAACCGGTCGAGCGCCAGATAGAACGAGCAGTTCATCACCGCCAGGCAGATGCCGAATGCGAGCAGCAGAAGTCGTTGAGCGCGATCGGCGCCGGCGAAAACGCGCCAGGGCCTGGTCAATGGGGCGAAGATGAGAGCGGCGGTGGCGATGCGTAGCCAGGCCATGCCGAGCACGCCGACCTGAGCGAAAAGCAGCACGGCGAAGGCCGGCCCGAGATAATGGAACACCGCGCTGACGCAGAACCAGACATGCGGCGGCAACGCGTTGGCCATTCCAGCAAGCATGGTGGGGCCGGCGAGGGCGGGGTGCGCATCGGCGGCGGCCCGGTTTGCAGCTGGAATTTGCGTTCGCGTTTTCAAGCGAGCATTATCGCAGGCGAAACTCGCGGATTACATGTGTGATGAATGGCTTGATTGACGGTTTGCTTTCTGATGGAAGAGGTTTGGCTTGAAAAACCTTCGAAGTGAAAATGTCGATCTGGACGCGATCGATCTGAAGCTCCTGCGGTTCCTGGAAAAGGATGCGCGTATCAGCACGGCGGAACTGGCGCGCGCGGTCGGGCTGTCGGCGCCGAGCGTGGCGGAGCGCATCCGCAAGCTGCAGGATAACGGCGTGATCGAAGCCTATACGGTCAGGATCAATCCGGCTGCCCTCGGCATGAGGCTGTCGGCATGGCTCAGAATCCGGCCGGTGCCGGGACAGCTTTCCGTGGTGGCGGACATCATCCGCGAGCTGCCGGAAATCGCGCAATGCGACCGGGTAACCGGCGAGGACTGCTTCATCGCGCTCGCCCATGTCGGCTCGGTGAGCGAGCTCGAGCGGATGATCGACCGGATCATTCCCTATGCGATGACCAACACCGCCATCATCCAGTCGTCACCGGTCGAGCCGCGCTCGCCGCTGTGCGGGTTCAAGCAGCCATGATTCGGCGGTTGTGACTCGGCAGCTATGGCTGGTCAGGGAGGATGAGGCAGCGACGATGGATCAAGCGTGGCCGCGCTTCATGCGCGCCTGCTTCAGAATCATGCGCCAGCGGATCATGTCGAACGGGATGGGTTCGTTGTTGTTGGCGATGTGGAAGATCTCATTGTTGACGTTCTTCAGCGATCGCCAGAAATCATAGTCGGTGATGCGTGGATCGGCCGCCAACCGTTCCACTTCGACCTTGATGTCGGTTTTCATGCACTGTCCTCGCACCGCATTCCGCCAGCCGCCCCCGCGCAAACCCGGTACGGCGGTTTTCGAACGCGCCAGTGAGTCGTTCAACGGACTCAACCGACTTGTTCACGTTAAAGCCTTGGTAAGGTTAACGCGGGCGTCCGAGTTTTCAAGCGCCCTTGCGCTTGATGCCGATCGAGCGGCCGGCGCGCTCCGGCATCGGCAGTCCGGCATGGGCGGTGCGCATGGCCTCGACCTGGGCCATCACGTCGGCGGGGAAGGGAGCGACCTTCGGTCCTTCCATGTCGACATGCAGCGATAGCGATTCGGACGTCGCCGCCAGCCAGCCGTCGACGTGGCGGATTTCCTGATAGGCACGCAGCCGCTTCTCGTCATGATCGATCAGCTGGAACGAGACGTTGACCTTGTGGTCGAGGTGCAACTCCTGCACGTAGCAGACGTGAACTTCGGCCGTGTAGATGGTGAGGCGTCGCTCCTTGGCGTAGTTCGGCCCCATGCCCATCAGCTCGAACGCCTGGTCCGAGCAGCGGTCGAACAGCACGTTGTAGTAGGCCATGTTGAGATGGCCGTTATAGTCGATCCATTCCTTCTCGATCGCCATTGGGCTGGAAATGATCGGTGCGGGGATCGTCATTTTGGTTTCCTCGATGGTCGCTGCACAGGGCGGACGGACGGCTACGGTGAAGTCGCCGAGCTAATCGCTTGGCACTTTTCCTAGGATTGCTTTAGGCATCATTCATAGCTGCACTACAAGCGCGGCCGCTGGTCCATTCGCGGAGGAAATCATGGCTTTGAGCGACCTCAACCCCGTCGAACGCAATGAGGAAGGCATCGCCGCGGTACTCGGCATCCTCAAGCAGCGCTTCGGCGAGCGCTTCCAGACCGGCGAGGCGATACGCGGCCAGCACGCGCACACCACCACCTATATTCCGACCCAGGCGCCGGACGGCGTCGCGTTCGTCGAGAGGAGCGCGGACGTGCAGGAGATCGTGCGCACCTGCGCCGCCCACCGCGTGCCGGTGATCGCCTTCGGCGTCGGCTCGTCGCTCGAGGGCCACACCAATGCGCCGGGCGGCGGCATTTCCATCGACACGTCGCGCATGAACCGGATCCTCGCCGTCAACCCGCAGGACCTTGACTGCACGGTCGAGCCCGGCGTGACGCGCGAGGACCTCAACCGGCACCTGCGCGACACCGGTCTGTTCTTCCCGATCGATCCTGGCGCCAATGCGTCGCTGGGCGGCATGGCGGCGACCAGGGCGTCCGGCACGAACGCGGTGCGCTACGGCACGATGCGTGAAAACGTGCTGTCGCTGACCGCCGTCATGGCCGACGGCGAGACGGTGACGACCGGCAAGCGGGCGAAGAAAAGCTCGGCCGGTTACGACCTGACGCGGCTTCTGGTCGGTTCGGAAGGCACGCTCGGCGTCATCACGTCGCTGACGCTGAGGCTGCAGGGCATTCCGCAGGCGATCTCCGGCGGCGTCTGCCCGTTTCCGAGCCTCGAGGCCGCCTGCAACACGGTGATCGCGACCATCCAGATGGGCATCCCGGTGGCGCGCATCGAACTGGTCAACGCGCTGCAGATGCGGGCGATGAAGAACTATTCCAAGCTCGACTATCCGGAGAGCCCGTGCCTGTTCGTCGAGTTCCACGGCAGCGACGCGGGCGTCGCCGAGCAGGCCGAGATGTTCGGCATGATCGCCGAGGAGCAGGGTGGCGGGCCGTTCCTATGGACCAGCGTCGCGGAAGAGCGGACAAAGCTCTGGAAGGCGCGGCACGACGCCTATTGGTCGTCACTGACGCTGCGCCCCGGCGCCAAGGGGCTGTCGACCGACGTCTGCGTGCCGATCTCGCGGCTTGCCGAATGCGTCACCGAGACCGAGGCCGACATTGCCGAGATGGGACTTATCGCGCCGATCGTCGGCCACGCCGGCGACGGCAATTTCCATGTGCTGGTGCTGATGGATGTCGACAACCCGGCCGAGATCGCGCTCGCCGAGAAATTCGTCGCCCGGCTCAACATGCGCGCGATCGCCATGGAAGGCACCTGCACCGGCGAGCACGGCATCGGCCAGGGCAAGGTCGGCTTCCTCCGCCACGAGCTCGGCCATGGCGTCGATGTCATGCGCACGATCAAGCAGGCGCTCGATCCGCTGAACATCATGAACCCGGGCAAGATCCTGCCGGGCGCAGGACACTAGTCATGGCCGCGGCAGAAGCTTTGCTGCCGATCGACCTGCCGTCAGTATCGGCGGGCGCTCCGTTGCCGCATGTTTTCGCAGATGAACAGCGGCTGCTGGTCGCCTACATCGCCAATGGTCCCGACCCGTCCTTCGACGTCACCAGTCCGCGTTCGGTTTCAGCAGTTGCGGAGGGGGAGGCCGTCGCAATCCTAACGATGGACCCTTATGTCGCATTCCAATTCGGCCCGCCAAACGACGAGGCGCTCAGCGGGCATCGGCTCTACGCGCTCGGCCTGCAGCCATATTCCGCGTTCGAGGTCCTCAATTCGTCTTGGATTGCTTCTCTGGAAAAAGCGAACCGGGTTCACCCGCGCCATGTGCCGGAGCTGTTTTCCGGTCGCCGGCATTTCATTCTCACGTTCCACGATTCGACCCTGGAATTCATCGCGCGAGATTTCCGGGTAGGCCTGCGAAAGGGAGCGGTGTTGAAGGCTATGATCGAAGCGATGAACGACTGATCGACCCGCCGCGGCGCCTTGCGGTCGCTTATTCCTGTGCCCCTTCGGCCAGCTTCTGCAGCATCGGCCGTGTCGGCGCGAAGAAGGTCGTACCTGTATGCGGGGTCGAGAAATCGAGCAGCCGGTCATAGGCGCCGGGGGGCTCGCCGATATACATGCGCTGCAGCATCTTCTCGATCACCCAGAGATAGCGGGTGTAGCCGATGAAATAGGTGCCGAACTCATTCTGACCCGGGCGGCCGAACGGCATGTTGTCGCGCAGGATGTCGTATTCATTGCCGGCGTCGTCCTCGATGGTGGCCAGCGACTTGTGCGATTTACGCGGCTTGTCGTCGTCATCGATCTCGATGTTGTCGATCTTGGTGCGGCCGATGATCTCTTCCTGGACATGCGTCGGCGTCTCTTTCCAGGCTGCCATGTTGTGCAGGTATTTCTGCACGACGACATAGCTGCCGCCGGCAAAGTCGCCGTCCTCGTCGCCGATCAAAGCAGAGGCGGGCAGGTCGAGGCCGGTCGGATTTGCGGTGCCGTCGACAAAGCCCAGGAGGTCGCGCGCGTCGAAATAGCGGAAGCCGGACACCTCGTCGGCGACGGTCACGCTGCCGGCCAGGCGGTCCAACAGGATGCGCTCGAGCTCGAAGCACATGTCGGGCCGCTCGGCGCGGATGTGGAAGAGCAGATCGCCCGGCGTCGAGGGCGCCAAATGCGCCGAGCCCTCGATCGGCGCGAAGGGTTTCAGCTCGCGCGGCCGGCGGCCGGGCGACAGACGATTCCAGAGCGCGGCGCCGATGCCGGCGATGCAGGACAGGCGGCCCGACAAGTCGCGGAAGCCGACATTCTTGACGAGATCGTCGAGCTCGCCCAGCACCGAAGCGACATTCGAAAGCGCGGCCTCGTCGCTGCCGACGGTCACAACAAGGAAAATCGCAGCCGTCGAGAGCGGGGCGTCAACGCTCTGCGCGTCGATCGGCACTCTGTCCCAGTTCTTGCCTGACATCGGGAACGCTCCGTATTGGGTTCGGATTTTGGGTGGTCACGAACGTGACCGGAAGGGCAGGGGATTTGCAAAAGAGATATCGCGAGCGCGAGCCTTCGCGCAACTGGAGACGTTGGCCGTTGCCGCGCGTTGAATTGCCTCTTTATCGACACGCGGATGCGGGTAGAGTGCGGCTGACTTTCAACCCGGGAAACAGATGCTCGCCCGCCTGTTCGTGATCTTCGGTGGCCTGTTCGTGCTGGTGCTGTGCGCGGCGCTGGTGGTGCCGTATTTCATCGACTGGACGGGTTACCGGGGCGATTTCGAGCGGGAGGCGAGCGCCGTCCTCGGCCGCAAGGTGACTGTGAAGGGCGACGCGACAGCGCGGCTGTTGCCGTTTCCGTCGGTGACCTTCTCGAATGTCGAGGTCGCGGGCGGGCCGGAAGGCCAGCCGGCGATGACGGTCGAGACCTTCTCCATGGATGCGGAGCTGGCGCCGTTCCTGCGCGGCGAGGTGCTGATCTTCGACATGCGGCTGGTGCACCCGAAAGCCGTCATCAATATCGCCGGTGACGGCACCGTCGACTGGACGCTCCGGCCCTCGGCTCCTTTCGATCCGGGCCAGATCGCGATCGAGAAGCTGTCGGTGAGCGAAGGGCAAATCGAACTGCGCCATGCCGCCGGCGGGCGCAGCCACCTGATCTCGGAGATCAACTCGACGATTTCGGCCAAGGCGCTCACCGGCCCGTGGCGGATGGACGGAACGCTGCGCTTCGACGGCCTGCGGGCCGACGTCTCGGCTTCCACCGGCAAGGTGGAGCCGGACGGCCAGATGCGGCTCCGGCTGAAAGCGAATCCCGATGCCTATCCGCTGATCATCGAAGCCGACGGCAATGCCGGCATCGTCAAGGGCGCCGCGGTCTATTCTGGCCAGTTCAAGATTTCGGGCGACGACAGGAATTCGGCCGAGCTGCGCGGCAACGAGGGCGAGCCGGTCAAGGTCAGCACCGGCAAACCCGACCCGGGCTTCCGGCTGAACGGCAAGTTCGCGCTCGACCACCAGAAGCTCGATGTCGACGAGTTCCGCTTCGAGACCGGGCCGCTCGACAATCCCTATACCGCCGACGGCAAGGCATCGGTCGATCTCGGCCTGAAGCCGCATTTCTTGGTCGAGGCCAGCGGGGCGCAGGTGCAGTTCGACGAGGCCGTCGGCGGGGCCGCCGGCGCCGGCTTCACGCTCGACCAGCGCATTGCGGCGTTCGAGCGGACGCTGCAGCACATGCCGAAGCCGACCATACCGGGCAAGGTCGAGGTCAGGCTGCCGGCGGTGGTGGCGGGCGACACGACGGTGCGCGACGTGCGGCTGTCGGCAGAGCCGGCCGAAGGGGGGTGGTCGGTCAAGTCGCTTGCCGCGACGCTGCCGGGCCGCACAACGCTCGAAGCCGACGGCATGTTGAGCGTCGAAGATCATTTCGGCTTCACCGGCTCGTTGCTGCTGGCCGTCGGACAGCCTTCCGGCTTTGCCGCCTGGCTGTCGAAGGATGTCGACGAGGCGATCCGCCGGCTCCCGGCGGCAGGCTTCAAGGCCAAGGTCGATCTCAGCGAGAACCGGCAGTCGTTCAGCGATCTCGAACTCATCCTCGGCAAGGCGAAATTTTCGGGCAGCATCGATTCCAGCCAGCCGGACGGCGCCAGGCCATCGGTGCTGATGCGGCTGACGGGCGGCGAGATGGATCTGGACGGGCTCGCGGCGTTCGCCTCGATCTTCATCAGCGACAAGGGCGCCAACCGCTTTTCGGATCGCGATCTCGATTTCCAGATCAAGGCGGGTCCGGTCAGCGCCGGCGGGTTCAGCGCCGACAGTGTCGATACGGCGCTGCGGCTGCGCGAGGGCCTGCTCGAGATCGACCGGCTCTCGATCGGCGGCCTGGCCGGCGCCTCGATCAGCGCCACGGGCCGGATCAAGGATTTTCCGCAGAGCCCGACGGGCAAGCTCAACGCTTCCGTGGTGGCGGTGGACCTCAAGCCGCTGATCGATGTCGCGGCCCAGCATTATCCCGACAATCCCATGCTCAAAGGCCTGGCCAGCCGTGCGGCGGCCTATCCCGAACTGTTCCAGGACGCGCGCATCGATCTCTTGACCAGCGCCGCCGACAATGGCGACGGCACCACGGGCCTGGCGCTCTCGGCCCAGGGCAAGGCCGGCGGTTCGGCCTTTTCGGCTTCGCTTTCCGGCAAGGGAACCGCGGACAAGCTCTCCGAGGCGCCGGTATCGATCACCTTCAACGCCCGCAACGACAATGCCGCCACGTTGCTTGCGCTTTACGGCCTGCCGGCGCTGCCGCTCGGGATGCTCGGCCATGCCAACACCGAGGTCTCGGCGAAGGGCTCGGTCGCCGGCGGTCTCGCGACCAGCTTCAACCTGACGGCCGACGACTTCAGGGCAAGCTTCGACGGAACCGTCGCCGAGACGGCGCAAGGCGCCACCGCCAAAGGCAAGGTCAATCTTAGTGCCGCCGATATCGAGCCGTGGCTGATGACGACGGGGGTAGGCCTGCCCGGCATGGGAACGGGAACATCGACGTCGCTGGCGGCCGATGCCGATTTCGGCAATGGGCTGCTGGTGCTGAGCGGCCTCACCGGTTCGATTAACAAGGCGGCGGTGTCCGGCGACGTCAACATTGACGCCAAGGACGGGCTGCCGCATCTTGCGGGAGCGCTGGCGCTCGACGAACTCGACCTCGATCCGCTGGCGGTCTCGCTGTTCGGCGACCAGTCCTTCGCGCCCGCCAAGGGCGGATGGCCGACGACGCCGTTCAGCCAGAAGTCGGCCTTGCCGTTCAACGCAGACCTCGATCTCAACACATCGGCGCTCGCCATCGGGCCCTTCGCGACGGCGCATGACGCTTCATTCTCGCTGAAGCTCGATCGCGAAGGCATCCACGTCTCCGACCTCAAGGCGAAGCTTTATGGCGGCGCTCTGACCGGCCTGTTCGACCTGAAGAACACGGAGGGCACCGGCCTGTTCTCCGCCCAGATGAGGCTGGCCGGCAGCGATCTTGCCGCAGTCCTGCCAGGCGCCGGCATCGGCGGCAGCGGCGATCTTTCGACAGCGTTGTCGACCAGCGGCAAATCCGTCGATGCCATGATTGCGGCCCTGTCCGGGTCCGGCACCGCGGCGCTGAAGGGATTGAAGGTGGACGGCATCAATCCGGACGGCTTCGGCGCCATCATCGCCAAGGCCGATGCGATCGGACGCGATATCGACACGGCCAAGACCGCGGAGTTCGCGCCGCAGATCGCAGGCGAAGGCAGCTTCGCCGCTGGTGACGCCGATGTGGCCTTCACCATCGCCAATGGGACACTGCGCGTGCCGCCGGTCAGCCTCGATAATCCCGGCGCGACCTTGTCCGCCGACGTGACCGCCGATCTCAACACAAGCACCGTCACGGCAAAGGGGACGCTGACCTATCGTCCCGGCGAGGAGGCACTGGTCGGTTCCGAGCCGGCCGTCAATTTCAGCCTGGCCGGCCCGCTTGGGGCGACCGCGCCCCAATTCGACAGCGGCCCTCTAGCACAGTTCCTGACGCAGCGCGCTCTGGAGAAGGAACAGCAGCGGGTCGAGGCGATGCAGGCGGCGCTGTTGGAGAAGCAGCGCCTGCGGCGCGAGGTACGCTATTACGCGGCGCTGCAAACGGAGCGCGACAGGGCGGCCGAGGAGTTGCGCCGGCAAGAGGAAGAGGCGCGGCAGAAGGCCGAGGCGGAAGCCAAGGCAAAAGCCGAGGCTGAAGCGCAGGCACAAGCGGAGGCCGAGGCAAAAGCCAAGGCGGATGAAGAGGCCAGGGCCAAGGCGGAAGCCGACGCCAGGGCTCAGGCCGAAGCCGACGCCAAGGCGAAGGCCGACGCACAGGCGAAGGCCGAGACCGAGCAGCGGGCCGTGGATGAGGCGGCCAAGGCGCAGGCCGAAGCCGATCGCAAGAAGGCGGAGCAGGAGAAGCTGGAGGCGGAGCGCAAGGCGGCCGAGCCGAAGACCGATCGGTCGCTGCCCGGTGTCAATGACGGTTCGGCGCCGGCGCCGGCAAAGCCGAAGTCCAACCCGTTCACTATCGACAATCTGTTGAAATCGCTCGACGGCGGCTGAGCTTCACGTCACACGTAGCGAAATCAGCCACCGCGCCTAGGATTCTTCCTGGCGCGAGAGCAGGCGCCGCAGCATCGGCTCGATGCGCGAAAGCTCGTCGAGATGCGCGGCCGACAAGTCGGCCAGGCGATCGTCAGCCAAAGGGGTGAGCTGCAGCAGCACGCGGCGGTGATCGCTCTTGTCCTGATCGCGTATGACCAGGCCGGCCTCGGCGAGGCGGTTCACCAGTTCCACCGCGCTGTGGTGGCGAATGCGCAGCCGCTCGGCAAGGTCGCCCACCGCCACCGGTCCGCCGCCTGGAAATCCTTTGATCGCTAGCAGCGCCTGGTGCTGGCGCGGCGTGAGGCCCGCCTCGTTGGCGTGGACCTGGCTGAATTCGAGAAAGCGGCGGATCAGATAACGGAACTGCGACAGCCGCTGGTAGTCGGCCTGGCTGATGGCGGGGCGTTGTTTCGGCGGCGTCATTTCCCGACTTATGGTCTTTTCGTGCAAAAGCTCAACTGGCCGTCGCGATCCCCGTCCAAAATGACGCGGCGCAGCGATTGAAAACAGCCTTGCAGATTTATATCGCGTTACGATATGAGGCCACCTGAAACCGGGCGGTCTACGTGCCGTCAGAAAGTTCAGGCTCCCAAAATGAAATCCGCTCGTGCCGGCAACGGCCATCTTCGCGACTTCACGACTGATCCGCGCGTGCTGTTTATTGCAGCCATCGCCGTGGTGGTGGCGACCGCCGGGCTTTTTGCCGGCATCGTGCTCCTGCAGCTCATCCGGCTTGCCACCAACATCGCCTATTTCGGCCAGTTCTCGCTGGCCGAGCTAAGGCTCGAGGACACCCCGCTTGGGCTCGCCGCGGTGATCGTGCCGGTGATCGGCGCGCTGATCATCGGCTTGATGGCGCGCTTCGGCAGCGAGAAGATCCGCGGCCACGGCATTCCCGAAGCCATCGAGGCAATCCTGCTCGGACGCTCGCGGCTCGACGCCAAGGTCGCGGTGCTGAAGCCGCTATCGTCGGCGATCTCGATCGGCTCGGGCGGACCGTTCGGCGCCGAAGGCCCGATCATCATGACCGGCGGCGCCATCGGCTCGCTGATCGCGCAGATGCTGCCGGTCAGCGACAATGAGCGCAAGACGCTGCTGGTGGCGGGTGCCGCGGCCGGCATGACGACGGTGTTCGGCACGCCCATCGCCGCCATCATGCTTGCCGTCGAACTGCTCCTGTTCGAATGGACGCCGCGCAGCTTCATCCCGGTTGCGGTGGCGGCAATCGTTGCGGAAGTCGAACGCAGCCTGCTTCACCTGCCGAGCCCGATCTTTCCGTTCTCTGGCAGCATGGATTCATCGATCGCCGGGCTGTGCGGCTGGGTGCTGATCGGCATTGCCGCCGGACTTCTTTCGGGACTGCTGACGCAACTGGTCTATGCCTGCGAGGACGCCTTCCTGAAGCTGCCGATACACTGCATGTGGTGGCCGATGATCGGCGGCTTGGTGGTCGGCATCGGCGGACTTATCGAACCGCACGCGCTTGGCGTCGGCTACGACAACATCGCCAACATGCTCGACGGCCGCACCGTCGCCACCGCCGCGCTGCTGCTGCTGGTGGTGAAGGCCGTCATCTGGTCGGTTGCGCTGGGGTCTGGGACCTCGGGAGGCGTGCTGGCGCCACTGCTCATCATGGGCGGCGCGATGGGCGCGGTGCTTTCGGGTATCCTGCCCGAGGCAAGCCCCGGCTTCTGGCCGCTGCTGGCGATGGCGGCGACGATGGGCGGCACCATGCGCGCGCCGCTGACCGCGACCTTCTTTGCCACCGAGCTTACCGGCAACACGCATGTGCTGGTGCCGCTGATTGCCGCTTGCGCCACCGCGCATGCGGTCACCGTGCTGTTGATGAAGCGCTCGATCCTGACCGAGAAAGTGGCGCGGCGCGGGCATCACCTCGTGCGAGAATACCGCGTCGATCCTTTCGCCCTGACCAGGGTCAAGGAAGTGATGACCACCAAGGTCGAGAGCGTGCCGGGAACGATGACGCTACATGGCGCGGCAACCTTCCTGACGGCGCCGGATACTCGGCATCCGAGCTTCCCGGTCATCGATGAAGCGGGGCATGTGCTCGGCGTCATCGATCCGCCGGCGATCCTGCGCTGGCGCCGTAACGGCAAGCACCGCAAGGCGACGCTGGGCGAATTGCTGGCCGGCAACAAGATTACGCTGGCCTATCCGGACGAATATCTCGAAGCGCTTTCCGACAAGCTTTTGCTCGCCAATGTCTCGCATCTGCCGGTCGTCTCACGCGAGGATGAACGGCTCGTCGGCTATATCGGCTGGAAAGACATGATGCGGGTAAGGTCGAAAAAGCAGGCGGAGGAGCGCGACCGCACGGCATTGCTGAGCTTCGGCGCAAAGCGCAAGACGCAACAAAGCATCAGCGATAGCGCGGTCTAGGACGCGGCGCCGCCGCGTTTTGCCCAGGCCAGCACGTAGAGCCTCAGCGCGGATGACAGGTTCGCGTCGCGGGTCCGAGTCTCGTCGATCTCCGCGACCAAGGCCGCGAGCGACAGCGAGCGCTCGGCGGCGATGGCGATGAGGTCGTCATAGAAGGGCTGTTCCAGGGAAAAGCTGGTGCGGTGACCGCGGATCGTTACCGAACGTTTCTCGACCGCGGCCATTGCAGGACTCAGCGCTCGCCAGGGTCGTCGGGTTTTTCCCGGCGATGGCCGGCTACGAATTTCTCGGCCTTCTGCGATGTCAGCCTGTCACGCTCGCGCTCTGTCTTCGAGCGGCCGTTCAGCGCCCGGTTCTCGCCGGCTCGGCGTTCCTTCTCGGTGCGCGCTTTCTGCTTGCGGGCCTGGCGGAGATTGATGACCTCGCCCATGGCGCCGGGCTACTTCTTGCGGAAGGCGTCGAGCGAAACGACGTCGGCGCCCTTGGCGCCGGTCTCGGCGACCGCCTGCTTCTTTTCGGCCTCGGCGGCCTTCTTCTTGGTTTCCGCCTTCTTCTCGGGAACGACGGCGACCGGTTCGGGGGCCGGAGCCGCGGCCTCGTCTTCGGCGCTTTCCGTCTTGACGTCGAATTCGAGCTCGAAATTGACCGACGGATCGTAGAAGCCGCGCACGGCGGAGAAGGGGATTTCGAGCTTTTCCGGCACGTCGGAGAAGGAAAGCCCGACCTCGAAGCCGGCATCCGTCACCTTGAGGTCCCAGTACTGGAACTGGATGACGATGGTCATCTGCTCCGGATAGCGCTCGCGCAGCCTGGACGAAATGCGCACGCCCGGCGCGCCGGTCAGGAAGGTGATGAAGAAATGATGATTTCCCGGAAGGCCGGTGCGCGCGACCTCGGCCAGGACCTTGCGCATGACACCGCGCAGAGCCTCCTGGGCCAGAATGTCGTAGCGGATGTGGTCGTCGGCCATCTGATGGTCGGGTTCCGTTGAATCGTCCGCATAGCTGTAATCAAGCTTGAGCGCGGCGTAAACCGCATATAGGCGCAAAGCCGTGAGGCCAAGAGGGGTGCCGGCGATTTGATGGCTCAGGCGTGAGCGAGCGCAGCCTGCTTGGCGGCTGGCGATTTCCTTCTGGCGAAGGCGCCGAGAAAGGTCCGCACGCCGTTCGTGGCCGAGCGCAGCACCTCTTCCTCGGTGGGCACGCCGCCCAGCATGAAAGCGATCTGAAGCTCGGCGTTGACGAGGGCGAAGAACTGACGCGCCGCGACGTCGGGGTCGCCGATCGACAGGTGGCCGGCGAAGGCAAGCCGGGCAAAGCGCGCGGCAAGCGCCGACCAGGTACGGCCCGGGCCTTGCTCGCGCCATTCGGCAAACAGTTCCGGATAACGCTCGCCTTCGGCCTGGATCAGCTTGCGCAGGAAACGGCCGTCGCGGTTGCAGATGCAGTTGCGATTCATGCGCACGGCGAAGGCGATCAGGTCGGCTTCCAGGTCCGTGGGCTGATCGGGAAAGCTGGCGATGGTGGCGAAGATGCCGGCATTGCAGCGCTCCGTCAGGTCGCGTACGACCGCGACGAACAGCTTTTCCTTGTCGCCATGGTGGTTGTAGACGGTCTGCCGTGAAACGCCGGCCTCGGCCGCGATCAGGTCGATATTGGCGCCGGCATAGCCTTCGCGGCAGAAAACGGAAGCGGCGGCGTCGACCACCGACACGCGCTTGGCCTCGTGGCTGCGTGGCGGGAAAGTGTCAGGAGAAACGCCGTGCTTCATGAAAAATCTATATAGCGGTGATTGACGAATTGGACAAGCCTGTCTAAATTTGTGGACACAATAAAGGAAGCCCGCACGGAAGGGGCGAGAAATTCGCCCTTGGACGTAGGATTTCCGGGGGATGGAACGTCCTGGGTTCAGACGCCGGCATTTTGCGGCAACCAGATCCGAAAGAGCCTTATCATGAGTCCCAAATTCCTCCGCATTGCGGTCGTGCTCGGCTTGTTGTCCGCGATTGGTCCATTTGCGATCGATATGTATCTTCCCGCGCTGCCTTCGATCGGCCAGGACCTGCATGCCGGCACCGCCGCCGTGCAGATGAGCCTTCTGATCTTCTTCCTGTCGATGGGTTTTGGGCAGATCGTCGTCGGCCCGATCTCCGACATGGTCGGCCGCAAGGCGCCGCTTTACGCCGGCCTCGCGCTGTTCATGGTCGGCGGCATCGGCTCGGCGATGGCGCCGACCATCGAGTGGCTGATCGCCTTCCGCTTTCTGCAAGGGCTTGGCGCCAGCGCCGGCATGGCGGTGCCGCGCGCCATCGTGCGCGACCTGCACACCGGCAACGAGGCCGCCAAGCTGATGTCGCTCTTGATGCTGGTCTTCTCGGTGTCGCCGATCCTGGCGCCGCTGACCGGCAGCCAGATCATCGAGAGCTTCGGCTGGCGCGCCGTGTTCTGGACGGTGACGGGCGCGGCCGCTTTGGCCACCATCCTGCTTGCCACCTCGCTCAAGGAGACGCGGCCCGTCGAAGAGCGCGCCGGCTCATCCTTCGGCACGGCGCTTGCCGGCTACCGCTACCTGATGGGCGACCGCAACTTCCTCGGCCTCGTGGCGATCGCCGGCTTCGGCATTGCGAGCTTCTTCGTCTATCTGTCGAGCTCGTCCTTCATCCTGATCGACCATTACGGCCTGTCGCCGTCGCTCTACAGCGTGTTCTTCTCGATCAACGCGGTCGCGTTCATCGGCATGTCGCAGCTGACCGGGTTGCTGGCCGACCGCTTCGGGTTGAAGCGAGTCGTCTGGGTGGCGGTCACCGGCTATGCCACGGTAATGGTGGCGCTGTTCGCGATCATGGCGTCCGGCGTCGACCGGCTCGACGTGATGGCCGCGCTGCTTTTTATCGGTTACGGTTTCCTTGGCCTCGTCATCCCCACCACCTCGGTGCTGGCGATGGAAGAGCATGGCGAGATCGCCGGCACGGCCTCGGCGCTGATGGGCACGTTGCACTTCGCCATCGGCGCGCTGGCGATGGGCGTCGCCGGCATCTTTTTCGACGGCACACCGTTGCCGATGGTGGCCGGCATCGCGCTGTGCGCCGTGATCTCCTTCACTCTGGCCAAGCTGACGCTCGGCCGCGCGCGCGAAGCGGTCGAAGCGCCGGCGGAGTAGGACAGCCGTTGAGAAGATAGAAAAGGCCGGGTCGATCCCGGCCTTTTTCATGTTCCTGGCGAAGCTGTTTGATCGAGGACGAAGCGCACCCGTTCATCGACCGGAGCGAGAGGCAACGGCACCAGGTCGTAGCCGAGCTCCGCATAGACGCCCGTCACCGACCGGAATGTGCGCTCGGCTTCGTCGAGCGTTTGCCGGCGCTCCTCGTCCTGAATGAAAATCTCCGGCCATGGCGGGGCGACGAAGATGCGGCGCGCGTAGCGGAATTTTTCAGCCGCGCTCGTGATGTGGTCCGGCACCGGCAGGCCGCAGAGCCTGAGATAGCCGATCGTGTCGGGCGCGCCGCGGTCGAAGAACACCTGGCCGGACTCGGCACGAGCGGCTTGCCAGGAGCGCAGCTCCCAAGACAGCATCAGCTCGGCAAAGAGCGAGCGCTCCCGCCAGGGAAGGGCAGGGCCGCCGATGGCCATCTGGTCGCGGATGATGCCGCGCCCGGCTTCGGGCGCGGTCGCGAAGCCTTGGGCCCGCAGCGCCTCGATCAGCGTGGTCTTGCCGGAGCCGGGGCCGCCGGTCAGCACGAAAAATCGATCGGTATCGTCTTGCATCGCCTGTCCATGGATGATGGGCGGCAAGGCTGTGCCCGCGCATCAGGCGCCGGACCAGCCTTGGCCGTTCGGTTGATTGGGGAGAAGCAAGGAGGGGGAAGGTGGAGGTTTCTGTTGCCAGGTACCTCCGAACCCCGCCTAGAAGTGCGAACCCCTAGGGCTTGATTTGAAGCGTTCGCGCCGCATTAAGCAGCGAGACGAGCTTCCGCATAGTTGTCGTTGGCAACTATAAGTTTAGCCCGATAACGGTGGTACAATGCCGGGCAAAAGTACGATCTTTACACCTTCGTCGATCCTATTTCGCCCCCAGCAAAAGCCGCTCCGTCAGCCAGAGCGGTTTTTGGTGGAGGCGCCGGGTACCGCCCCCGGGTCCGAACGGCTTATTTCATCGCCTGTTTATCGCCATAGTCGGTCAAGCCGACGAACCGTATATAGGGAGCGGCGAAGGAAAAATAAAGGCCAAAACCGGCGCTTAACCGGTTGTGCCAAACGGCAGCCAGGGTTGACTTGCGCGCCTACTCAATCAAATCTCGCTGGCGGTGAGGAGTCTCTGACCTAGCGCACAGGTTGCGCGGCGCGCCACAACCCTCATCGATCGGATCCGTGGCGCCGACGAGGGGAAGTTTGATGGCCGACTATCTTGCGGATGTGAAGAAATATGATGCCGGCGCCAGCGCCGACGCGGTCGATAAGATCGTCAAGCATCTGGGCATTGCTCTCAGGAACCGCGATTCCTCGCTGGTGTCCTGCACCGACCCGAAGGAACTCGACCGCGTGCGGGAGAACTGGATCGGCAAGAAGCTCGGCATTGCCGATGCCGCAAAGGCCAACGCCTCGATCGAGAAGACCTGCAAGGCGATGCAGGCCGACAACACCAAGAGCCGCGTGACCTTCTATTATCTGGTTGCCAAGGATCTCGGCAAACTCGGCTCGCTGTAGGGCATAGCCATTCCGGTGGCCGGCACGAAACAGTGCCGGCTCCGTGGGCTTTTGGCGCGATCCGCATTTGCCGCCCGCTTTGCGGTGTTCGACCGGCTGTCGGTCGGGTATGATTGCCTGTCATCCGAATCGAGGCAGAGCCGATGCGCCCATATCTCGACCTGTTGAAGCATGTGCTGGAGACCGGTGCCGACCGTGGCGACCGTACCGGGACAGGCACGCGCTCGGTGTTCGGCTACCAGATGCGCTTCGACCTTTCGCGCGGCTTTCCGGTCACGACCACCAAGAAGCTGCATCTGAAGTCGATCATCCACGAGCTTTTGTGGTTTCTGGCCGGCGACACCAACATCAAATATCTCAACGATCATGGGGTCACCATCTGGGACGAATGGGCCGACGAGAACGGCGATCTCGGGCCGGTCTATGGCAAGCAATGGCGCTCATGGCCGGACGGGCGTGGCGGCGAGATCGACCAGATTGCGGGCCTTTTGAAGGAGATACGCCGGAATCCCAACTCGCGCCGGCTGATCGTCTCGGCCTGGAACCCGGCCGAAGTCGAGGCGATGGCGCTGCCGCCCTGCCACTGCCTGTTCCAGTTCTATGTTTCGGAAGGCCGGCTCTCGTGCCAGCTTTACCAGCGCTCGGGCGATATTTTCCTCGGCGTGCCGTTCAACATCGCCTCCTATGCCTTGCTCACCCTCATGGTGGCGCAGGTCACCGGGCTGAAGCCCGGCGACTTCGTTCACACGCTGGGCGATGCGCATCTTTATTCGAACCATTTCGAGCAGGCGCGCGAGCAGCTGCGGCGCACGCCCAAGGCCTTGCCGACGATGTGGATCAATCCGGAAGTGAAGGACCTCTTCGCCTTCCGCTTCGAGGATTTCCGCCTCGAGAATTATTTCGCGGATGCAAATATCAAGGCGCCCATCGCGGTATGAGCCAGTTTTCGGCCTGGTCGATGCCAACCATGACGTCCGAGGCCTTGATCATCGCATAGCCCCCTGCTTGCCCTTCTCGAGCGCGAGGTCGGCGACCGCTTGGTGATTGACGCGGTGACTGACGCGTCGCCGCCGATGTCGATCTGACATGCGAAGCGGTGGCTTCCCTTGACGATCTCGGTCACCTTACCCCTTGAGGTGTTGCAGGCGCTGATCTTCATGCGTCTTTCCTTGAGCTTCGCCCCTTCCATTTTGCATTCACCGTAGGCTGAGATCGCGCCGGCGCACAATGCCGCGACAGGTGAAAAGCCTTCCCTTGTTATGTTCATACGGATATATCGGTCCAAGGCTTTTGGCGGTACGGATTTGAAACCAGGGAGAGACTTCATGACGGGCAAGGGTTTCGGGTTGAAGACGATCGCCATTGGCGGTCTGGCGGCAATGCTGATGACGGCGGTGCCGGCGGCCCATGCCGACGACAAGGTCGTCGTGTTTGCCGCGGCCAGCCTCAAGGAAGCGCTCGACGCGGTCAACAAGGCATGCGAGCCGGAAGTCGGCGAAGCAGCGACCATTTCCTACGCGGCGAGCTCGGCTCTGGCCAAGCAGATCGAAGGCGGCGCGCCGGCCGATATCTTCGTCTCGGCCGACCTCGACTGGATGAAATATCTCTCCGACAAGAAGCTGACCAAGCCTGATACCGAAGTGAAGCTGCTCGGCAACCAGATCGTGCTGGTGGCGCCGAAGGATTCCGCGGTCGAGACCAAGATCGAGAAGGGCTTCGACCTCGCCAAGCTGATCGGCGACGGCAGGCTTGCCATGGGCGATCTCAAGGCCGTGCCGGCCGGCAAATACGGCAAGGCGGCGTTGGAATCGCTGGGCGTCTGGTCGTCCGTCGAGGGCAAGATCGCGCAGGCCGAGAATGTGCGTGCAGCTCTCAAGCTGGTGTCGACGGGCGAGGCGGCTCTGGGCATCGTCTACGCCACCGACGCGCATGCCGAAAAGGGCGTCAAGGTCGTCGGCACCTTCCCGGAAGATTCGCATCCGCCGATCATCTACCCGATTGCCCAGACCGCCGATTCGAAGGACAAGGATGCAGCGGCCTTCCTGAAATGCGTCGAGTCGGCCAAGGCCACCGACCTGTTCAAGGAGCAGGGCTTCACGGTCCTCGCACCGAGCAACTGAGAAAGACCGCACAAACACAATCATGAACTGGCTGCTGGACCTCACTCCCGACGAATGGAATGCGGTCCGGCTGTCGATCAAGGTGGCAACGGTGGCGATGATCGCCAGCTTGCCGCCAGGCGTCCTGATCGCGCTCCTGCTCGCGCGGGGGCGTTTCTGGGGCAAGACGCTGCTCAACGGGCTGGTACATCTGCCTCTGATCCTGCCGCCGGTGGTGACCGGCTATCTGCTCTTGTTCACCTTCGGCCGGCGCGGGCCGGCCGGCGCTTTCCTTGCCGAGCATTTCGGCATTGTCTTCTCGTTCCGCTGGACGGGTGCGGCACTGGCCTGCGGGGTCATGGGCTTCCCGTTGATGGTGCGCGCCATCCGACTGTCGATCGAGGCGGTCGACCGCAAGATGGAGGCCGCCGCCGGCACGCTTGGCGCCAATCCGCTCTGGGTGTTCGCCACCATCACGCTGCCGCTGATCCTGCCCGGACTGATCGCAGGCGCGATCCTTTCCTTCGCCAAGGCGATGGGCGAATTCGGCGCCACCATCACCTTCGTCTCCAACATCCCCAACGAAACGCAGACGCTGCCCTCGGCGATCTACACCTTCACGCAGGTGCCGGGTGGCGATGAAGGCGCGCTCAGGCTGACGCTGATCTCGATCGTCATCTCGATGGTCGCGCTCATCGCCTCGGAAGTGCTGGCGCGGCGCGTCGGCCGGCGGATGGACATCGAATGACGCTCTCGGTCGACATCCGCCATCGCCTCGGCGATTTCGCCGTGGAAGCCCGTTTCGAGAGCGCCGGCCGGCTGACGGCGCTGTTCGGGCCCTCCGGCTCGGGCAAGTCGACGCTGATCAACCTGATCGCCGGCCTGATCCGTCCGGACAAGGGACTTATCTCGGTCGATGGCAATGTGCTGGGCGACACCGCCGCGCGCATCTTCGTGCCCATGCACAAGCGGCGCATCGGCATGGTGTTCCAGGATGCGCAACTGTTCCCGCATATGAGCGTCGCCGGCAATCTGCGCTACGGCCGCTGGTTCACGCCGCCTTCCGAGCGCTACGCCAAGATGGATGCGGTGGTCGACCTGCTCGGCATCGGTCACCTGCTCGACCGGCGGCCGGCGAAACTGTCGGGCGGCGAAAGGCAGCGCGTCGCAATCGGCCGCGCGCTGCTTGCCAGCCCGAAACTGCTTCTGATGGACGAACCGCTCGCCTCGCTCGACGAAGCGCGCAAGGCCGAGATCCTGCCTTACATCGAACGGCTGCGGGACGAGACGAAGATCCCGATCGTCTATGTCAGCCATTCCGTCGCCGAGGTGGCGCGGCTGGCGAGCGACGTGGTGGTGCTTTCGCAGGGCAAGGTTGCGGCCGCGGGGCCGACCGAGGCGATCATGCGGCGGCTCGACCTGTTGCCGGCGGAGGAGCGCGGCGAGGGCGGTGCGGTGCTCGACACCAAGGTGCTGCGTCACGACGAGGTCTTCGGCATGACGGTGCTTGCCTCGCAGGCCGGCGAAATCCGCGTGCCGAAACTGGCGCGGGCGGCGGGCGCTCCGGTGCGCATTCGCATCCGGGCCCGCGACGTGATGGTCGCCACCGAGAAACCCGCCGGCCTCAGCGCGCTCAATATACTGTCGGGAACGATCGTCAGCATGAAGCCGGGCGAGGGGCCCGAGGTCGAAATCGGCATCGATTGCCATGGCGCGGTTGTGATCGCGCGGATCACCGAGCAATCGCGGCAGGCGCTTGGCCTCAAGCTGGGAAGCCAGGTCTTCGCGGTCATCAAGACGGTGAGCTTCGATCGCGCAAACACCGGCGCCGGCCTGCCTGCCGAAGTCGGCGTTTGAGGATCTCGATCATGTCGCTATGTATATTTGGAATAGCGCGTCCTTCCCATAGGGACTATTGTCGTGCGGTGGAATCCGAGGAGATGAAATGCCGTCGCTCAGCCTGCGGATAAATCTCGACCCCGATGGCCGGATCGGCCCGGGCAAGATCGAATTGCTGGAGCAGATCGCCGCCTTCGGCTCGATCTCGGCTGCGGCGCGCGGCATGGAGATGTCCTACAAGCATGCCTGGGATCTGGTCGAGGACATGAACCGCGTGTTCGGCAAGCCGCTGGTCGCGGCGCAGACCGGCGGCCGCAAGGGCGGCGGCGCGCAATTGACATCGGCGGGTTTGGCGGTCGTCAGCCGGTTTCGCGCCATAGAGCGCGCCGCTTCATCGGCCGCCGCCGTCCATATGCAGGCTCTGCAGGCGGAGATCGATGCTGGATGAGGGGAGTAGGAGAGTAGGAGAGTAGGAGAGTAGGAGAGTAGGAGAGTAGGAGAGTAGGAGAGTAGGAGAGTAGGATGTGATGTCCTGGCCGCCTGCGCATGCGATGTGCGCTCCCTATTGCCTTACTCCCCTACTCCCTTACTCCCCTGATTTTCTCAGCAGATAAATGTCCATGATCCAGCCCTTCTTTCGTCTGGCGTCTTCACGAACCCTTTCGATTTCGGCACCGACGTCGCCCAGGCGTCCGGAGATGACGATCTCGTCGGGCGTGCCGAGATAGGCGCCCCACTGGATAAGGACGTCCTTGTCGGCAAGCGTGTTGAAGGCGCATTTGCCGTCGAGCATGACGACGGTGGAGCCGGCATTGGCTGGCAGTCCTTCTTCGGTTAACCGGCGACCGGTCGTCACCAGGATCGAATCGCCGATGCGGTTGAGCGCGGTCGCGTGGGCGGCGGCCAGCGCCTGGATCGCGGTGATGCCGGGGATGACCTCGAGCTCGAAACCGACATTGCCTCTCAGGCGCACGCGCTCGAGGATGCGCAGCGCGCTGTCATAGAGCGACGGATCGCCCCAGATCAGGAACGCGCCGCAGCCATCTTCGGCAAGCTCGTCGCGGATCAGAGCCTCATAGATCTCGGCGATCGCTTCGTGCCAGTCGTCGACTGTCACACGATAGGACGATGTCGGTTCGGCCCGAACCGGCACATCGAACTCGACCCGGCGCGATTTCGGATTGGTGACGAAGCGGTCGCAGATCTGCCGGCGCAGATCGGCAAGATCGTTCTTCTTCGCTCCCTTGTCGGGAATGAACAGCGCGTCGGCGCGGTTCAGGCCGTCGATGGCCTGGACCGTCATGTGGTCGGGATTGCCGGCGCCGATGCCGATGACGAGAAGCTTGCGCATGGCGATCTCCTGCCCGATCGGCGACGCGGTGTCCAGAAGTACCCGTATCCGGTGGCGAAGGGCTTTGAAACGCTATCTTGAAACGGGTAGATGGAAGAGCGCATCCGGCTGATCCGGGTATCGCGGCACAGAGGAGGGGGTCCATGTTACGCACCGTAACGACCGCAGCGCTTGTAATAACGGCCGCTCCGGCCTTCGCCAATGATTCCGTCGCCGAGCTCGGCACAGGCGGGCTGATCCTGTCGCGCAGCGACGCCGTCGCCATGCAGAGCGAGGACCTTTTCATCTCGCCGGAGAAGGTGACGGTCGACTATGTCTTCCGCAACAACACCGACAAGGATGTCAGCTCCATAGTCGCGTTCCCGATGCCCGACATCGAGGGCGATCCGAACGAGATGCCGGCAATCCCGGAGGCTCAGAGCGATAATTTCCTCGGCTTCGAGGTGACGATCGACGGCGTCGATGCGAAGCCGCAGCTGGAGCAAAAGGCGCTGGCGCTCGGCATCGACATCACCGCTGACCTCAAGGCGCAGAACGTGCCGCTCTATCCATTCGGCGGCGCCGCCAAGGCGGCGCTGGCGAAGCTGCCCAAGGATATCGCCAAGGACTGGGAAGATCGCGGCATCATCATCGAAGATACCGCCGATGACGGCTCGGGCATGCAAACCACCTTTGCGCCGTTCTGGCAGCTGCGCTCGACCTACTGGTGGCGCTCGACCTTCCCGGCCAACAAGGAGGTTCATGTCTCGCACCGCTACAAGCCCAGCGTCGGGGGCACCTCCTCGGTCAGCTTTTTCTATGATGGGCAGTTCCAGGGCCAGTATGCGGCCTACAAGACCCGCTATTGCATCGATCAGACGTTCGAGAACGCGGTGCGCAAGGCGGCCAAGGCAAATCCGGACGGTTATCCGAAATATTACGAGAGCCGCATCGCCTATATCCTGACCACCGGCGGCAACTGGGCGGCCGGGACGATTGGCAATTTCAAGCTCACTATCGACAAGGGCAGCCCAAAAAACCTCGTCTCCTTTTGCGGCGACAATGTCAAAAAGGTCGGGCCGACGACGTTCGAGGTCACCGCGAAGGATTTTTATCCCGAGCACGATATCGACATCCTTCTGCTTGAGCCGTCGGACAATGGCGGGAACGGCGGCTGATGGATATCGCGATCTATGTCGCCATCGCCGAAAACGGCGTGATCGGCCGCGAAGGCGGCCTGCCGTGGCGGCTTTCCACCGATCTCAAGCGCTTCAAGGCCGACACGATGGGCAAGCCGATCATCATGGGCCGCAAGACCTATGAAGGCATCGGCCGGCCGCTGCCCGGCCGGCTCAATATCGTGGTGACGCGCGACAAGGCCTGGCGCGCCGAGGGCATCGAGGTGGCCCACTCGCTGGATGACGCGATCGCGCTCGCCAAGGTGCGCGGCCGCTGCATGGCGGGAGCGGAGGAGATCTGCGTGGTCGGTGGCGGCGAGATCTATGCCCAGGCCTTACCGCTTGCCGACCGGCTGCATGTGACCCATGTGCTGGCCAGCGTCGATGGCGATGCGCATTTCCCGCCGATCGATCCAAGCATCTGGCAGGTCGTCAGCGCCGAGGATTTTCCTGCCGGCCAGAAAGACAGCCACGCCACGCGTTACACCGTTTACGAGCGCCGGCGCGACGATCGTTGACGACGACAAAGGGTCGCTACCCGTCCAAATCGCACGGGGACGATGGCACATCGCGTTGAAAGCGGGTCAAGGCGTCCCTATAGAAGAACGGTGTTGCAGCGGCGCGCGTCCAACCGGACGCGCAACAGGCCGCCGTAATACTTTGATTTTGGGGCATGATTCCTTTTCGAAAACCGATATGGGTTTTCGTGGTCATGCGCTAGGATTGCGCCGCAAGGCCTGAGGGAACCGAAGCGAAAGGACATTCATGCCCTGGAACGACAAGAGCGGTGGCGGCGGCCCATGGGGCGGCGGCGGCAATCAGGGGCCCTGGGGGCAGGGACCGAAAGGGCCAAGCGGCCCGCAGGGTTCGCCCCCCGATCTCGAGGACATCATCCGCCGCGGCCAGGACAGGCTGCGACGCGCGCTTCCGGGCGGCGGCGGCGCGAGCCCGGCCGTGCTCGGGCTGATCGCGGTGGCGCTCATCGTGCTGTGGGCCTTCAAGGCGATCTACACCGTGCAGCCCGACGAGGTTGCGGTCGAACTGCGCTTCGGCCAGCCGAAGTCCGAGCTTTCGCAGCCGGGCCTGCATTTCCACTGGTGGCCGATCGAAACGGTCGAGACCGCCAAGATCTCCGAGCAGCTCGTCAGCATCGGCGGCGGGTCGAGCAGCGGCTCCGGGCTGATGCTCTCCGGCGACCAGAACATCGTCAACGTGCAGTTCTCGGTAGCCTACCAGGTCTCCGATCCCAAAGCCTATCTGTTCGATGTTTCAGATCCTGACGGCATGCTGACCCAGGTCGCCGAGAGCGCCATGCGCGAAGTCGTCGGCCGGCGGCCGGCGCAGGACATCTTCCGCGACGACCGTCAGGGGATCGCAACCGGGGTGCGCGAGATCATCCAGGGCACGCTCGACGGCTACAAGACCGGTCTCCAGGTCAACGCAGTCTCGATCGAGGACGCAGCGCCCCCGCGCGAGGTGGCCGACGCGTTCGACGAGGTGCAGCGCGCCGAGCAGGACGAGGACAAGTTCGTCGAGCAGGCCAACCAGTATTCCAACCAGAAGCTCGGCCAGGCGCGCGGCCAGGCGGCTCAGGTCCGCGAGGACGCCGCCGCCTACAAGAACCGCGTGGTGCAGGAGGCGGAAGGCGAGGCGCAGCGCTTCATCTCCGTCTACAACGAATATGCCAAGGCGCCCGACGTCACGCGCAAGCGCCTCTACCTCGAAACCATGGAGAAGATCCTGAAGGACTCCAACAAGGTCGTCGTCGAGCAGGGGAACGGTCAGGGCGTGCTGCCTTACCTGCCGCTGCCGGCTTTGCAGCCGAAAGCGCAGCCGGCGCCGGCCCCGCTGAGCGGCGTCACGACGGGAGGCAACCAGTGATGGCCAACCGTCTTCCCATCATCGCCGTCATCGCGGCTGTCCTTCTGTTCCTGCTCTACTCCGCGGTGTTCGTCGTCAATGCCGGCCAGCAGGCGATCGTGCTCAGGTTCGGCGAGATCATCGACGTCAAGAACGAGCCCGGCATCTACTTCAAGGCGCCGTTCGCCTTCTTCGATGCCGACAGCGTGCAGATGGTCGAGAAGCGGGTGATGCGCTTCGACCTCGACAACATCCGCGTCCAGGTCTCGGGCGGCAAGTTCTACGAGGTCGACGCCTTCATCGCCTATCGCATCTCGGATCCGCGCACGTTCCGCGCGGCGGTGTCCGGTCAGGTTGAACTGGCCGAGGCACGGCTGCGGACACGTCTCGATGCGGCGCTGCGCCGTGTCTACGGCCTGCGCGACTTCGAGGCCGCGCTTTCGGAGGAACGCGGCGTCATGATGCGCGAGGTGCGCGATCAGCTTCGCCCCGATGCGACCTCGCTCGGCCTCGACATCGAGGATGTGCGCATCCGCCGGACCGACCTGACGGCGGAGGTCTCGCAGCAGACCTATGACCGCATGAAGGCCGAGCGCCTGGCGGAAGCCGAGCGTCTGAGGGCGCGCGGCAACGAGGCCGCACAGCGCATCAGGGCGCGGGCCGACCGCGAGGTCGTCGAGATCGTCGCCGAGGCGCAGAAGGAATCGGAAATCCTGCGCGGTGAGGGCGAGGCGCAGCGCAGCGCGACCTTTGCGGACGCCTATAAGCGCGATCCGGCCTTCTTCGATTTCTATCGCTCGATGAATGCCTACGGCACGGCGCTGGACAGCACCGGAACGACTATGGTGCTCTCGCCCGAATCCGAGTTCTTCCGCTACTTCCGCGATCCGGGCAGCAAGCCTCAGCCCGGACAGCCGGCCGCGCCCGCGACGTCTGCCGCACCGGCCGCGCAACCCAGCACCGCCCAGTAGCGGCGGTGCAGGACTTTGTCGCGGCGATCGGGCTGGTCCTGGTGATAGAGGGCCTGGTCTATGGCGGGTTTCCGGGCCTTGCCCGGAAACTGGCGAGCGAAATGCAGTCGATGCCCGAGAACGCGCTGCGGTTCGGAGGATTGGCGGCAATCGCGGTTGGCGTCGCCATTGTGTGGCTGGCTCGCGGCTGATGAAATTCATTGGTGCCGCGGCGACGGACGATTTATCCTGAGAAGACGGGCATAGCCGCAAACGTGCCGTATTTCTTGCCAACATGAACCGGACAGGGCGTATTTGCGGAAAACGCCTGTCCTTTTCAGACACACCGGGAGGCCACGATGATATCCGACACCCTGTTGCGCGCGGCGCGGCGCATGGTCTTCGCCGGCGCCACCGCATTCGCGGTCGGCATTGTTGCCGTCCCGTCCTTCGTCACACCGACGATCGCCTCCGACGGGCCGCCCTCGGTCGCCGATCTCGCCGAGCGCCTGCTTGGCGCGGTGGTCAACATCTCGACCTCGCAGACGGTGAAAGGCACGGAAGGGCCGGGCGCGGTGCCGATGCCGCAGCTGCCCGAGGGCTCCCCGTTCCAGGACTTCTTCGACGATTTCTTCAAGAACCGTGGCGGCGACAAGGGCGGCGCCGGGCAGAAAGTGCAGTCCCTCGGCTCCGGCTTCGTCGTCGACGCCGAACAGGGTATCGTGGTGACCAACAACCACGTCATCGCCGATGCCGACGATATCGAAGTCAATTTCTCCGACGGCATCACGCTGAAGGCGACGCTCGTCGGCACCGACACCAAGACCGATGTCGCGGTGCTGAAGGTCGACCCCAAGGGTCACAAGCTGACGGCGGTGAAATTCGGCGATTCCACTAAGATGCGCGTCGGCGACTGGGTGATGGCGATCGGCAATCCGTTCGGCCTGGGCGGCACGGTGACGGTCGGCATCGTCTCGGCGCGCAACCGCGACATCAATTCCGGCCCCTATGACGACTTCATCCAGACCGACGCCGCCATCAACCGCGGCAATTCCGGCGGCCCGCTGTTCAATGCCGAGGGCGAGGTCATCGGCATCAACACGGCGATCATCTCGCCGTCGGGTGGCTCGATCGGCATCGGTTTTTCCATCCCCTCGCAGCTTGCCGCCGGCGTCGTCGACCAACTTCGCCAGTATGGCGAGACGCGGCGCGGCTGGCTTGGCGTGCGCATCCAGCCGGTGACGGCGGACATCGCCGAAAGCCTTGGCATGGCGACCGCAAAGGGCGCGCTGGTGGCCGGCGTCATCAAGGGCGGGCCGGTCGACAACGGTTCGGTGCAGGCCGGCGACGTCATCATCAAGTTCGACGGCAAGGATATCCATGAAATGCGCGACCTGCCGCGTGTCGTCGCCGAAAGCCCGGTCGGCAAGGCGGTCGACGTCGTCATCGTGCGCAAGGGCGTCGAGCAGACCGTCAAGGTGACGCTCGGACGGCTGGAGGACGGCGAGAAGCTGGCCAGCGGCGAGAACGGCAACACCGACCAGGACAAGGGCGACAAGGCGACGCCTCCGGTGTCGACGGCCTCGGTGCTCGGCATGACGGTCGGCGAGCTCAACGACCAGACACGGCAGAAGTTCGGCATCGCGGCCGATGTGTCCGGCGTGGTCATCACCGACGTCGCCAAGAATTCGGCGGCGGCCGAGCGCGGCATCCAGCCCGGCGAGGTGATCACCGAGATCGCGCAGGAATCGGTCGGCACGCCGAAGGACGTGATGGACCGGATCGGCGCGCTGAAGGAGCAGGGCCGCAAGAACGCGCTCTTGATGCTGGCGTCCAAGACCGGCGAACTGCGCTTCGTGACGATCCGGATGGATTGAGTCCGGAACGTCCGATAACCGATTGATGTTTCAATGAATAGGGCGGCTAGCGAGCCGCCCTTTTTCGTGCCTGCCAGTCGCGGCGCGACAGCCTGTAGAGGACATGCCGCTTGAGATGCGGATGGCTGTCGGGAACGCTCGGATGATCGAAATCGGCGCCCGCATCGGCTTGCATGCCGAGTCGCTTCATGACTGCGACCGAACGATGATTGTCGGCGACCGCGAACGATACGATTTCGTCGACGCCGAGCGTTTCGAAGCCATAGGCGAGCCAGGCTTCAGCCGCTTCGGTGACATAGCCCTTGCCCCAGAATTCCGGCGCCAGCCGCCAGCCGATCTCGATCGTGCCGTCCGGTAGCGATGGCACATCATCCGTATCCAGGAGACCGACGAAGCCGATGCATTCGCCGGTGGCCGCTATCTCGGCGGCGGCGAAGCCGTAGCCATCCTCCTCGATCCAGCCGCGGAATTCGTCCATCATGGCGTCGGCGGTCGCACGGTCGCGGCGGAACGGGAAGAATTCCATCACGCGCTCGTCGGAGTTGATGCGGTGGAAAAGCGCGCGGTCGCGCTCTTCCCAGTTGCGCAGGATCAGGCGCTCGGTGCGGATCGGCTTCATTCTGAAAACTCATCCCGGCGATAGCCCTGGAGATAGAGCAGCGCGGTCAGATCGCCGTGATCGATGCGGATGCGGGCCTGCTCGGCCACAACCGGCTTGGCGTGAAGCGCGATGCCAGTGCCGGCAAAACGGATCATATCGAGGTCGTTGGCGCCGTCCCCAACCGCAATTGCGTCCTCGGTGGTCAGTCCGAGCCTCTTCGCGATATCGAGCAGCGCTTCGGCCTTGGCGGCGCGGCCGAGGATCGGCTCGGCCACCATGCCGGTGAACGTGCCGTCTTTCTCGATCAGGCGGTTGGCGCGGTTTTCCTGAAAGCCCAGCATATCGGCGATGCGGCTGGTGAAGACGTCGAAGCCGCCGGAGACCAGCGCCGTCCAGGCGCCATGGGCGCGCATCGTTTGCACCAGCGCGCGGCCGCCGGCGGCGAGCGTCAGCCGGTTGGCGATGATGCGGTCGACCACGGCTGTGTCGAGACCTTTCAGCAAGGCGACGCGCTCGCGCAAGGCGGGCTCGAAGGCGATCTCGCCATTCATCGAGCGCGCGGTGATCGCCGCCACATGGTCCTTGACGCCGATCTCGTCGGCAAGCTCGTCGATGCATTCCTGGTCGATCATGGTCGAATCCATATCGGCGAGCAGGATCTTCTTGCGCCTGCCTTCGGCCGGTTGGACGATGACGTCGACCGGCTCGGAAGCCAGCGCCGCGCGCAGATTGGCGGTCATTTCGCCGATATCCGGCGTCTGCGGCAAAACGAGATCGCAGGCGACGTCCTCAGCCAGCCAATGAACGGCGCTTGCGCCGGCGGCCCGCAAGGCCATATTCGCAAGCGAGGCCGGCACGGCGCGGGCTTCTGGACGGGACACTAAAGTGGCGATCAGCGGCATCGAAGATTCCGGCAGGCAGGCGGGCGAAGGCCGCATCAAGAACGCGATCCTGATAGCCGGGCCGACAGCCAGCGGCAAGTCGGCGCTGGCGCTCGATCTCGCCGAACGCAATGGCGGGGTCATCGTCAACACCGATTCCATGCAGGGCTATTCGGTGCTCGATGTCCTGACGGCGCGGCCAAGCGCCGCCGAAATGGCACGCGTTCCGCATTTCCTTTACGGCCATGTCCATCCCGCCACCGCCTATTCCACCGGCGCCTGGCTGCGCGACGTGACAAGGCTGATCGACGACGGCGTGCTGTCTGGCCGTCCGGTCGTTTTCGCCGGCGGCACCGGGCTCTATTTCCGTGCGCTGGCCGAAGGCATCTCGGATATGCCGGACATTCCGGCGTCCGTCCGCGAGCGCTGGCGCTACGAGCTCAAGGAGCAAGGGGCCGAAAGGCTGCATCGCCTGCTGATGCACGAGGATTCGGCTATGGCCATGCAACTCAGGCCGACCGACGGCCAGCGTATCGTGCGGGCGCTCGAAGTGCTCGACGCCTCCGGGCGCTCGATCCTCGAATGGCAGGCGGTGCGCGGCCGGCCGCTAATCGATCGCGACAGCGCGCGCTTCCTGGTCATCGAGCCGGACCGCGAGCAACTGGTCCGGCGCATCGAGGCGCGTTTCGACCAGATGCTCGACAAGGGCGCTCTCGACGAAGTGCGTCGACTCACCGCGCTCGGCCTCGACCCGGACCTGCCGGCTATGAAAGCGATCGGCGTGCGGGAGCTGCAGGCGGCGATGGCCGGACAATCGGATTTTCCCGAAGCCATTGAGCGCGCCAAGATCGCGACCCGGCAATATGCCAAGCGCCAGTCGACATGGTTCAGGCATCAGCTGGGCGCGGAGTGGCGCAGGCTGCGGCCGGGCGACGAACCGGCTGTTCAGGACTGACTAAAAGCTTTTTCAATCAGCGCCTTAAAATCGCCGGCTCCAATTCTCGCCAAGGTTGTTCGGATTAACGGTCCGTAAGGTCGGCCATGCCATAACCTTTGGGGCTACAGTGCCGCGGGGAGTTGATGCGTTTCCATAAGGCGGAATCCGCATTTTTCGTCTTTATTTTTGTGATCCTGGCCGCGGGCCTGGTGACCTTCCATGCCTATGGCCAGTTGCAGGACATCGCCGCCGACCTCGATGCCGCATCGCGCGTCGACAGAATCGTCTATCTCAACAAACTTCTGTTCGTCACCGGGGCGCTGCTGGCAACCGCGCTGTTCTTCGGCACCTTCTTCATCTACCCGCTGATCCGCGGCCAGGTGCGGGAAGAAGGCAAGCTCAGGGCCATGACGGTTTCGCTCAGTGCCCGCTCGCAGACGCTCGAGCAGGCGGCGCTCACCGACAGTCTCACCGGAATGCAGAACCGCCGCTATTTCGATGATGCGCTGCGCGAATATCTCCACGAGTTTCGCCGCATCGACAGGCCGGTCGGGCTGATGATCCTCGATCTCGACCATTTCAAGCAGGTCAACGATACGCATGGCCATGACGTCGGCGACGAGGTGCTGAGGGCCGTCGCCACCTGCCTGCGGGGCATGACGCGATATCACGACGTGGTGGCGCGGCTGGGCGGCGAGGAGTTTGCCGTCGTCACCCCCAACATGGATGTCGAATTGCTGGCCAGGTTCGCCGAGCGCATCCGCAAGGCGGTCGCCAACATGTCGATCATGTCGGGCAATGTGCGGCTGAAGGTCACCACCAGCGTCGGCCTTGCCGTCTGGGACCACAAGGAGAGCGCGGAGGACTTCTACCGCCGCGCCGACCGCCAGCTCTATGAGGCGAAGAAGCAGGGCCGCAACCGCGTCTGCGCCTAAAATTCCGACATGAATTCATGAGGCCGGTCAACTGACGCGCCTTTCTCGACTTCCGGTGCTCACGGACTACATGTCCGCTCCGCTCCGGCTTCTCGAAAGCCACGTCATTCGATCCGGCCTGATGAATTCCTGTTCGGAATTTGGCTGTGCTTGCGAAGCTGATCGCAGGCTCAATCGTTGAGCTGGCGCATGCCGAAGGTCGAGGGCTTCAGGCCGTAGCGAGTGTCGAAGTCGTCGTCCGGCTGCACGCGCGCGGCGGTGGCCGGCTTCTTGTAGTCCGGGTCGCCGGCCTGGCGGGAGGAATCCACAGCCTCAGCGAAGGCCATGGCCTGCTGCGGTTTCGGCACGTTGCGCAGCCGCTCGACGATCATGGCGAGATCGACGTCGTTGCCATCCACGGAAGACTCGATCTTCTCGCCCTTGGCGGTGCCCGGGATGAACTCCTGCGGCAGCTTCTCGAACTTCAGCCGCATGGTGGTCGCCACGCCTTCGCCGAAGGCGATGGCTTCGCGCTGCCCCATCGAGGAGAGGAACGCCAAGGTCGAGGCCGAGGAATCGGCGATCGCCGAGCGGATGATGGCCTGATCCTGCTCGTTGGCAAGCCGCATGGCGAAGAAGGTCGAGCACTGCGACAGGATGGTCGGGTCGAGCTCGCCCGGACGCTGGGTGACGACGCCGAGATAGCAGCCATATTTGCGGCCTTCCTTGGCGATGCGCGACAGCGCGTGCCTTGTCGGCGCGAAGCCGAGACGCGGATCGGCCGGCATGTAGCGATGGGCTTCCTCGCAAAGCAGCAGCAGCTTCAGCCGGCCCTCGCTCCACAGCGCCAGGTCGAAGGCCAGGCGTGCCAGCACCGAGCAGACCGAATTGACGACTTCCGAAGGCATGCCCGCCATCTCGAAGCAGGTGACCGGGCGTCCATGGTTGGGGACGCGGAAAATGTTGCCGATCGTTTCGTGGATGGTGTCCTCGATCAGCCGCGAATTGAACATGAAGCGGTAGCGCGGATCGGCTGCCGCCGATTCGATGCGCGTTTTCAGCGACTTCAAGGTCGGGCGGTCGTTCTTGCTTTCGAGCATGCCCATGCGCTCGTCGATCTGCTTGATGAGATCAGCGACACGGTAGGGCACTGGCGTGTCCGCCGTCAGCGCGTCGCTGCCGCGCCTGACATAGGTGCCGGAATTCGGGTTGCGATAAAGGTTCTTGGCGGCGGGGATCAGGTCGCGCAGGACATCCACTTCCTCGGGCACCGTCTCGCGGCCGCGAAACAGCACTTCGGCGAACTCCTCCAGCCTGAACATCCAGAACGGCAGGTCGAGCGTCTTGGAATCGACCTTCACGCAATATTCCGGCAGCGAGGCGGCGAACTCGTTATGCGGGTCGAGGATGAGCACGCGCAGATCCGGACGCGCTTCGATCGTCTTGCGCAACAGCAGCGAGACAGCTGTCGACTTGCCGACACCGGTGGTGCCGACGATGGCGAAATGACGCGCCAGCGTGTCGTCGATGGCGATGTTGGCATCGATCGATTCATCCTGCGACAGGGTACCGATCGTCACTGAATGGCGCCCGGCCAGATCGTAGACCGCCTGCAGGTCGCGGGTTCGGATGCGGTGAGCAATGGCGCCGATATGCGGGTAGGTGGTGATGCCACGGTCGAACACCGGCTTGGCGCCGGGCTCGACGCCGTCGCGAACCTCGCCGACCAGTTCGACGCTGACTTCGATCGGATTCTGCCCTTCGTGGTTCCAGGCGCGATCCGATTTGCCGATGGCATAGACAAGGCCGACCGTTCGTGTCGAACCGAGATTGATGGAGATCATCTTACCGACGGTCCAAAGGCCGCTGATCGCGCCTTCGGTGTCTTCGGCATGGGCACTGATGGTTGCACGCGCGCCGTCGCATTGCACGACATTGCCCAGAATCCGCTTGTCGTTCTGCTGGATGTTGCGGCGCTCCTGCGAAGTCGGTTCGCCAACGGAGGCTTCGCGTTCGACAAACATGGCTGACCTGATCCCATTCCATGGAGCCTCGACCCTACCCAATCGGGGTTAAAGTCAGGTGAGGTCGGATGGTGTAGGCGGCGTTAAGCCTAGCGCGACAATTCGATCGACTAGCCTCTTTCCAGGCCGAGAAAATCCGATATATTGGACGAATGGATGATATATCGAATGGTATTACCGCCACGATCGGCAGGCGGATACGCTCCGAAAGAACGCTGAGGGGCTGGTCGCTTGCCGAATTGGCCGAGCGCTCGGACGTTTCGAAGGCGATGCTGAGCGCCATCGAACGCGGTACGACCAGTCCGACCGCGGCGCTTCTGGTGCGCATCGCGGCGGCCTTCGGCATGACGCTGTCGACGCTAATCGCGCGGGCCGAAATGCAAGGCGGCGGTATTTCGCGCCGGGACGAGCAGCCGATCTGGCAAGATCCGGCAACCGGGTACATCAGGCGGCATCTATCGCCGGCATCGCAGATGCCGCTGGAACTGGTCAGGGTCAGCCTTCCGGCAGGTGCCAGGGTCAGTCTGCCGGCGGCGTCCTATGCCTTCATCAAACAGCAGATATGGCTGATCGACGGAAGGCTGGATTTCACCGAGGGCGATGTGGTGCACCGGCTCGAGCCTGGCGACTGCCTGGCGCTGGGCGCGCCCTCGGATTGCGTATTTCATGCTCCCGGACCGGATGCGGCGGAGTATCTCGTGGCGCTGGTCAGGGACTGACTCCGATGTCTCGCCGGCCAAAACGCTCGCACAATGGCGGGCCGCCGCTCGACGACTATGACGGCCCGCCCTGGGGCAAGGGCGATGCCTACATTTTCCTCGCCTGGCGCGCCGCCCACGATAAGGCTTGGAAGGCGCCAAGCCACGCCGTCATGCTGATGCGGCTGGAGAGAGCCGAACGGCTCGGTCTGACCTACGAGGAATATACGCTCGAGATTTTGGAGCGCGGCCGTCATCTCAGCGAGGACGACGCCGACCGCATCGCCGAAATCAGGCGGGCGCGACGACGCAAACGCATCAGCCATTTCGAATGACCTCGTCAACGACATATCATCACCTGGAGAGCGCCAGCATGAACTCCCTTGAAATCCGGGCGTTGCGCGACGATGCAGCGACCATCGCTATGCTCACCGATCTGCTGATCGAGACGGTCGCCGCCGGCGGATCGGTGAGCTTCATGCATCCATTGTCGGCGGAGGCCGCGCGGGAATTCTGGCGCAAGTCGCTTGCCGCGGCGGCGCGCGGCGAAAGGGCGGTGCTGGGCCTATGGCAGGGCGAGGTGCTTGCCGGCACCGTCACGCTGTTGCTCGACTTCCCGCCCAACCAACCGCACCGCGCCGAGATCGCCAAGCTGATGACCGGCCGCGACTATCGCGGCAAAGGCATCGCGACCGCCCTGATGCGGGCAGCGGAGAAACTGGCCGTCGAGAAAGGCCGTACGCTGCTGGTGCTGGACACGGCCAGCGAAGAGGGCGCGGCCGGGCTTTATGAGAAACTTGGTTTCACCTTGGCCGGTGAGATCCCCGATTTCGCGCTCAAGCCACACGGCGGGCTCACCGGCACCCTCATCTACTGGAAACGGATCGGAGCAGCGGCCGACACGCTATCCTGAAATCCTGGCGATGCGCGACAGAAGCCAGCGGCGGAAATCCTGCTCGGCGCCGGAGAGCCGCGACGATGAGGGTCTCGTCAGGAAATGGCCCGACGGGCTCGAAAGCTCGAAATCCGAAAGCCTGACGAGAACCTTGTCCTTGAGGGCCGCGTCGATCAGCGGCCGCGAGCCAAGCAGCGCCCCGGCGCCGGCCTTCGCGGCTTCCATGGCGGCGACGAAACTGTCGAAGCGGTGCGAGCGCCGGGGATGGCCGGCAAGCCCCGCGGCGGCGAACCATTCCGCCCACATCTCGCGCGCGCCCGCCACCAGGAGAAGCGGCAACGACGTCCACTCGCCACCTTGGGCGAGCGGCGGAGCCGCGACCGGGACAAGCCGCTCGACGGTCAGCCGGTCGGCCTCGCGCCCGGGAAAGGATCCGTTGCCGAAACGTATGTCGAGCGCCGAGCCCGGCTGGTCGTAGTCGGCCGGCCGATGGATGGTCACCAGATCGAGCCGGATCTGCGGCAGCACCTTTGCCAGGTCCGGAAGAGCCGGGACCAGCACCAGCATCGCGAAAGAGATGGGGACGCGGATGCTGACGATCTGCACCGCACGCGGCTCGAACAGCTCGTTCGTGCTGTTGCCGATCGTCGCGAATGCCGACTGGATGTGCGGGAGATAGGCCGCACCTTCCGGCGACAGAGCCACGCCGCGCGCCAGACGCGCGAACAATCGCGTTTTGAGCCGCTCCTCCAGAAAACGGATGTGCTGGCTGACGGCGGCTTGCGTGAGTCCGAGCTCGGCGGCCGCGGCGGTGAAGTTCGACAGGCGGGCGGCCGCCTCGAAACTGCGCAGCCAGTCGAGCGGAGGTATCGCATCGAAAGTTCTTCCAGCCATCAGAAATTTAGCGCCATCACCCGAAAAACGATAATTTGAATTATGCCTTTGATGAAGCCACCATGCAATCCGCACCCGCAGCCGCGGATATAGGATGGGAGCTATTGGGCATGTTGATGACAGTGACGCTGGGCGACGAGGGACGAACCATCGAGCTTGGCTGGAAGGACGGAGCGCGCAGCCGCTTCCATGCCATATGGCTGCGCGACAACGCGCTGGACGACAAGACGCGCAGCGCCGGCAACGGCCAGCGGCTGATCACCATCCTCGACATTCCGGCCGAGACGCGGATCGGCGCGGCTACGATCAAGGGCGAGTTGCTCGAAGTCACATTCGCTCCTGAAGGCAAGACCGTCGGCTTTCCCGCCGGCTGGCTGCGCAGTCATGCCTATGATCGCCAGCAGGCGCGCGAACCCGGCTGGACGGGAGGCGACATAGAGCGCTGGACGAAAGCCACGATGCAGAATTCCGTGCCGCGCGCGACCTATGCGGAGGCCAGCCGCGACAGCGATGTGCTGCGGCATTGGCTGGCCGCGGTCCGCAGCTTCGGCTTTGCCGTGATGGATGGCCTGCCTGCCGAATCCGGCGCGCTGTGCAAGGTGGCGGACCTGTTCGGCTATATCAGGGAGACCAATTACGGGCGCTGGTTCGAGGTGCGGGCCGAGGTCAATCCGAACAATCTGGCCTACACCAATCTCGGCCTGCAGGCGCATACCGACAATCCCTATCGCGATCCGGTGCCGACGCTGCAGATCCTCGCCTGCATCGAGAACACGGTCGAAGGCGGCGAGTCCAGCGTCATCGACGGGTTCGCGGTGGCTGCCGCACTTCAGTCGGAAAACCCGGACGGCTTCCGGCTGCTCTCTTCCTATCCGGCGCGTTTCGAATATGCCGGCTCGTCGGGCGTGCGGCTCCAGTCCAAGCGGCCGATGATCGAGCTCGGGCCCGATGGGGAGCTCATCTGCATCCGCTTCAACAACCGCTCGCTGGCGCCGGCGGTCGACGTGCCCTTCGCCGCGATGGAGAAATACTATGCGGCCTACCGCCGGTTTGCCGAGCTGATCGAGGATCCTGCTTTCGAGGTGACGTTCAAGCTCGAGGCGGGACAATCCTTCATCGTCGACAACACCCGCGTCATGCATGCGCGCAAGGCGTTTTCCGGCAGCGGCAAGCGCTGGCTGCAGGGCTGCTACGCCGACAAGGACGGCCTGCTGTCGACGCTTGCGGCGATCGAGCATGGTTGCAAGGAGGCGGCAGAATGAAGCCCAACGAATTGAACGCAGGCAACATCGTCGAATTCATCGCCGATATTTTCGAGCGCCGCGGCGCCGAATCCTATCTCGGCGAGCCGGTCACCATGTCGGAGCATATGCTGCAGGGCGCGTGGCTGGCCGAGCAGGACGGCGCGCCGGAGGAGCTTGTAGCGGCGGCGCTGCTGCACGACATCGGCCACTACACCAGCGAGTTCGGCACCTATTCGCCCGACGACGTCGAGGACAAGCACCATGACGAGGCGGGCGGTGAGGTGCTGGCGCCCTTCTTCCCGCCGGTCATCGTCGAATGCGTCAGGCTGCATGTCTCGGCCAAGCGCTATCTCTGCGCCACCGATCCGACCTATTTCGGCAAGCTGTCGCCAGCTTCGGTGCATACGCTGTCGCTGCAGGGCGGGCCGATGAACGCGGAGGAGGTGGCTGAGTTCCGCAGCAATCCCTTCCACGACGAAGCGGTGCGCGTGCGCATCTGGGACGAAGGCGGCAAAATCGCCGACATGAAGACGCGGGCCTTTCGCGACTACGTGCCGTTGCTCGAGCGGGTGGTGAAGAAGTTCGCGGCTGAAAACGCGGCCTAGCCGAACATAACCGGGAAGGAGGCAGCCATGTGTTTTTGCTTCGATGGCGAAAGCGCGCTGGTTGCATACCTGCCGGACGGCTGCCGCGGCCTCCTGCCGGCCGCAAGTGCTCGCGCGCCGGATCCAATTGCTTCCAGGCCCAAGGGGCGGAATGGCCAGGCCTCATTGGAACCCGACGATGCCGAGCTTAGCGGGCTCCTTGCTGTCGTGGGCAAACGGAGGTATTAGCCGCGCCCTGCATGTGGCCAGTTCGTTTTCAACGGGCCGTGCCGGTACCGACAACGCTTTTTGATGGAGGCGACGATGAGATATTGTTCAGGCATTTCGCGCCTTCGCGGCGGACGGACCAGTTGAGCCGCTACCGCGGATATCAAACTTCCTGATGATGCGAGCGCCGTCCGCGACCTGCGGCGGGCAGTTATATTCTCTGCGCGGTTGATACGCGCGGAGCACAACGACGGCGAGCGAGCGCTTTCCGCGAACGCTGACGGCCGTCCGAAGAACTCAGATGCGCCTTTGCAACACTTAAGCAGGCTGTTGTAAACATTAAGAGAATGGCGCTTGCGTCATGTTTGTGTCGAGCCTAGAGAGCCCGCCATCTATAACCCGTCATTCCCGAGAGGAGACCTGTCAATGATCCCGCAATCCAGATCGTCACGATCCGTGCCGACGCTGGAAATGCGCGCGGCTGACAGGGTTCCAACAGGGAAGAACGGTCATGGCAAGGTCCATGCTCCAGCGCAGGCAAGACGCCGAGCGCGAACGTATCGAAGCTTATGATGCAAGGCTGCGGCAGGTTTTCGCCGCCACGCGTCCCGTTCCGGATTTCGAGCGGGCACTGGACGATGCACGCTCGGGCTTTGCCGGCGTGGCGATCCGCGACGGCGCGCTGTGGTGTCCGAAGCTGAAGACGCGCGACCGTGCGCGCCTGCGGCTGGCTGCGGCACGCTATCTCTATGCGCGTTATCCGGTTTCCGCCGCGCTAGAGAGTGTCTGGCTGGACAGCACGGGCCTGGACGCCGACGAGATTGCGCTCCGCAAGAGCTGGTATGTGACGGTCGCGCGTGGCGATTCGCTCTACAAGGCCGGCGCCAACGCATGGCTGTCGCGCAAGGAGGTGCATTGCTTCCTCAACGCGTCCGGCGACGTCGGCTTCGCCGAGGCATTCTGGCTGGCGATCGCCCGGTCCTACACGGATGACAAGGGGTTGGCGGCCCGGCTTGCGCGAACGAAGATCGCGCGCACGCCGCGCCGCGAACTGGCCTTCTGGCGCGAGGTGGTGCGCTTCTTCTGCGGACATCCCGCTTCGAAGGAGGAGATCGACGATCTGTGCGATTACATCGGCGCCATGCATCAGCGTGATACGGCCTACAGCCTGAAGGGGCGCACGCTCCCATCGCTGCGCCGCCAGATGTTGGACTGGCATCGCGACATCGCCGCGATCGAGCGCATCGAGGCCATGCGCCGGCGCGCCGCTGGACGTCCCCAACGAGGCGCTGGAACGCAGGCCGAGCGCGGTGCCTGGGACGGGTCGCGCCTCGAGGACTGGGAATGGCAACCCTCGGCCAAGGAGGCGAAGGTGCGCGGCGAGCGCTTCTTCGTTCGGCAGTTGAAGACGGCTGAGGATCTGGTCGCCGAGAGCCGCGCGATGCATCACTGCGTGTCGACATACGCGGCCAAATGCATCGCTGGAAACGCCTCGATCTGGGTGCTGCGGCGTACGGCCCTAGGCAAGATCGAGCGACTCCTGACGATTGAGGTCGATCCGCAGAACCGCGCGGTCCAGGTGCGCGGTTTCGGCAACCGCCTGGCCTTGCCGGAGGAGCGCAAGATCATCGAGCGCTGGGCCAAGGCAAGAGGTGTGATGCTCAGGGCCTAAACTGAAGACCCGCGTGACGGAGACGCCGCGCGGGTCTTTTGCACAACAGCAACTATGCCTTGTGGTACACCTCCTGCAGCCCATAGACGGGCGTCGGCAGGCCGACCTGCCTGGCTTTGAGCTGCAGCGACAGATACTGCGAATAGTGGCGCGACTGGTGCAGGTTGCCGCCGTGGAACCAGAGCGCTTCCTGCTGCGTCGGCTTCCACATGTTGCGCTGCTCGCCCTCCCAGGGACCCGGATCCTTGGTGGTGGCGGAGCCGAGGCCCCAGACCTTGCCGACCTTGTCCGCCACCTCTTGCGAGATGAGGTCGGCGGCCCAGCCGTTCATCGAGCCGTAGCCGGTGGCATAGATGACGAGGTCGGCCGGCAATTCGGTGCCATCGACGAATTTGACGCCGGTTTCGGTGAGTTCCTGCACAGCGGCGCCCGGTCCGCTCTTCAGTTTGATCGAGCCGTCGATGACGAGGTCGCAGGCGCCGACATCGATATAGTAGCCGGAGCCGCGGCGCAGATATTTCATGAACAGGCCCGAGCCGTCGTCGCCCCAGTCGAGCATGAAGCCGGCCCTTTCCAGGTCGTCGTAGAATTTCGCGTCGCGTTCCTTCATCTGCCGGTAAAGTGGGATCTGGAACTCGTGCAGGATGCGGTAGGGCAACGAAGCGAAGATCATGTCGGCCTTGCCCGTCGTCATGCCGCTCTCCACCGCCTGCTCGGAGTAGAGCGCGCCAAGCCCGATATCCATCAGCGTGTCCGACTTGACGATGTGGGTCGACGAGCGCTGCACCATGGTCACGTCGGCGCCGCCTTCCCACAGCGCCGCGCAGATGTCGTGGGCCGAGTTGTTGGAGCCGATGACCACCACCTTCTTGCCGCGGTATTTGTCCGGTCCGGGATGGGTCGAGGAGTGCTGTTGCTCGCCGTTGAAGATGTCCTGGCCTTTGTATTTCGGCCAGTTCGCCTTGCCCGACATGCCGGTCGCCAGCACCAGTTGCTTCGGCTTGAGCACGATCTCCTTGCCGCCGCGCTCGACGACGATCGTCCATTCCTTGGCCTTCTCGTCGTATTTGGCGGATTTGGCGGTGGTGGAAGACCAATAGTTCAGCTCCATCACCTTGGTGTACATTTCCAGCCAGTCGCCGATCTTGTCCTTGGGCGCGAAGACCGGCCAGTTCTTCGGGAAGTCGATATAGGGCAGGTGATCGTACCAGACCGGGTCGTGCAGGCAGAGCGACTTGTAGCGCTTGCGCCAGGAGTCGCCCGGACGCTCGTTCTTCTCGACGATGATGGTGGGCACGCCGAGCTGTTTCAGCCGGGCGCCGAGCGCGATACCGCCCTGGCCGCCGCCGATGATCACGACATAGGGTTGCTGGGTGTGGCCGAGCTCGGCGATCTCGTCGTCGCGCTCCTCACGCCACGTCTTGCGGCCCTTGCCGTGGCCGTGCTTGGCGCCGAGAGGACGCGTGAAGCCGGCCTTCTCCTCATGGCCTTTCAGCTCCGCCATGGTGGTGAGCAGGGTCCAGATCAGGTCGCCCTTGAACCGCACGAGGCCAAAGCCGCGCGCCACGCTCGTCTCGAAGGTGATCCAGGCAGTGGTGACGCCGCTGTCCTCGCTCGCTTCCTCGCCCTTGGCCACCGCCCATCCGGTCGGCTTGGTGCTGGCCAGCGTCGCCTGCAGCATGTCGCGGATCTGGTCCTGGCCCTCCATCGTCTTCAGGTTCCAAGTGAAGGTGACGAGGTCGCGCCAGTAGCAATCGGCCTGGAAGCAGTTGACGGCGCTGTCGATGTCGCCGGCTTCCAGCGCCTTGCCGAACTTGTCGAGCAGCGCTTGCGCCTTGGTGGTGGGTGTTCTCTCGAGCATTTGTTCTCCTCCACTTTGCTAGAGTCCGACATGAGCAGTAAGCAGCCTGCCAACCGCGATGCTCATGAGCGATTGCAATGAAATCAATCTGTTAGGACGATATGGGCTTCGATCGGCCGTGCCGGGTCGAGTCGATGGGTATCGATGCAGCGCAGCCAGGATTGAACTGTGACATCGTCGCGAGACGATCGCACGCCGGACAGACCTGCTCGATCTCGCGTATGTGCTCGCCAGCCATGCGTCCTCCTCGCACGTCTTTTGCCAGCATATAGTGGTGCGTCGGAGAGCGACGCTCAACTGTACTATGGTAGCTGTGCGGTGGTAGCGCGCAGGCGCCGTCTCTCACAGACGAGTGAATTCGCGCTGGACCCCATTGACGAGCCCGCGTTTTGGCCCTTATTGTCCGCGCCCATGAAAACGGCTCTCATTCTCGTAGGCTGGCGCGTGGGCAAGGCGGTGTAACCGCCGGGCGAAAACCTCCCATGCGCATCACACAGGCTCCCTCGGGGGCCTTTTTTATTGCCTTGAACACGACTAAACGACCAGCAAATCGCCAGGCGGCGAACATTACGGGACCAGACCGATGAGCAACGGACAGAACGAGCGGCGCGAAATGACGGGCGCCGAAATGGTGGTGCAGGCGCTGAAGGACAACGGCGTCAAGCATGTCTTCGGCTATCCGGGCGGCGCCGTGCTTCCAATTTATGACGAGATTTTCCAGCAGGACGAGGTCGAGCACATTCTGGTGCGGCACGAGCAGGGCGCCGGCCACGCGGCCGAAGGCTATGCCCGCTCGACCGGCAAGGCCGGCGTGCTTTTGGTGACGTCCGGTCCGGGCGCCACCAATGCGGTGACGCCGCTGCAGGACGCGCTGATGGATTCGATCCCGCTGGTCTGCCTCACCGGCCAGGTGCCGACCTCGCTGATCGGCTCCGACGCCTTCCAGGAATGCGACACGGTGGGCATCACGCGGCCCTGCACCAAGCACAACTGGCTGGTGAAGGACGTCAACCAGCTCGCCGCCACTATCCATGAGGCCTTCCATGTCGCGACGACGGGGCGTCCCGGCCCGGTCGTGGTCGATATCCCGAAGGACGTGCAGTTCGCCAAGGGCATCTACGTGCCGCCGCAGACGGCGCCGCGCACCAGCTACCAGCCGAAGGTCCAGGGCGATCTGGAGAAGGTGAAGGCCGCGGTCGAGCTGATGGCGGGCGCGAAGAGACCGATCATCTATTCGGGCGGCGGCGTCATCAATTCTGGCCCCGAAGCCAGCCATCTGCTGCGCGAGCTGGTCGACCTCACCGGTTTCCCGATCACCTCGACGCTGATGGGGCTGGGCGCCTATCCGGCCTCCGGCAAGAACTGGGTCGGGATGCTCGGCATGCACGGCACCTACGAAGCCAATATGGCCATGCATGATTGCGACGTGATGGTCTGCATCGGCGCGCGCTTCGACGACCGCATCACCGGCCGGCTGAGTGCGTTCTCGCCGAACTCGAAGAAGATCCACATCGACATCGATCCATCCTCGATCAACAAGAACGTCCATGCCGATGTCGGGATCCTCGGCGATGTCGGCCGCGTGCTGGAGGATCTGGTGCGGCTATGGCGAGCGACCGCCAAGGTCGACAAGAAGGCGCTTTATCCGTGGTGGGAGCAGATCGCGAAATGGCGGGCGCGGGATTCGCTCGCCTACAAGATGAACAACGACGTCATCATGCCGCAATACGCGATCCAGCGGCTCTACGAACTGACCAAAGATAAGGACACCTACATCACCACCGAGGTCGGCCAGCACCAGATGTGGGCGGCGCAGCACTATCATTTCGACAAGCCGAATCGCTGGATGACGTCGGGCGGCCTGGGCACGATGGGCTACGGCCTGCCGGCGGCGCTCGGCGTGCAGATCGCGCATCCCGATGCGCTGGTCATCGACATTGCCGGCGACGCTTCGGTGCAGATGACCATGCAGGAGATGAGCTCGGCGGTGCAGTATGAAGCGCCGATCAAGATCTTCATCCTCAACAACCAGTATATGGGCATGGTGCGCCAATGGCAGCAGCTGCTGCACGGCAACCGGCTGTCGCATTCCTACACCGAAGCGATGCCCGACTTCGTCAAGCTGGCGGAAGCCTATGGCGGCCACGGCATTCGCTGCGACAAGCCGGACGAGCTCGACGACGCGATCCGCGAGATGATCACGGTGAAGAAGCCGGTGCTGTTCGACTGCCGCGTGGCGACCTTGGCCAACTGCTTCCCGATGATCCCGTCGGGCAAGGCGCATAACGAGATGCTGCTGCCCGACGAGGCGACCGACGAGGCGGTGGCCAACGCCATCGACGCCAAGGGCAGGGAACTGGTTTAGAGCATGATGCCGAAAAGTGAGAAGCGGTTTTCGGGCAACATCATGCTCCATCCATAACACCAGCCATCAAGGCGGGGCTGTCGCGAGAAAGCCGTGCGCACACAGAGAATTAGCTCAAAAGTTTGAAATCGAGATTCACCTTATGAACGCACAGCACCTTCAACCGACCGGCTCCGCCTATTTCATCGCCAAGGAAACCGAAAAGCCGGAAACGCACACGCTTTCAGTGCTGGTCGACAACGAGCCGGGCGTGCTTGCCCGCGTCATCGGCCTGTTTTCCGGTCGTGGCTACAACATCGAAAGCCTTACCGTTTCCGAGACCGAGCATGAGAAACATCTGTCGCGCATCACCATCGTGACGCGCGGCACGCCGCATGTGATGGAGCAGATCAAGCATCAGCTCGAGCGCATCGTGCCGGTGCACCGGGTGGTGGACCTGACCGTGCGCTCGCATGAGCTTGGGCAGGAGCGGCCGCTGGAGCGGGAGCTGGCGCTGGTCAAGGTCGCCGGCACCGGCGACGCCCGGGTCGAGGCGCTGAGGCTCGCGGATGCTTTCCGCGCCTCGGTCATCGACGCCAACACCGAGCATTTCATCTTCGAGATCACCGGCAAGGGGTCCAAGCTCGACCAGTTCATCGCCATCATGAAGCCGCTCGGCCTGGTCGAGATCTGCCGCACCGGCGTCGCCGCGATGAATCGCGGTCCGCAGGGGATGTGAACAGGACGATCGTCCTGTTTCAAGCTTGGCCCGGCGGTCGCCTATTTCTGGCTTTTGCGCATTGCTAAAAGGACAGTAAGGCTGACATATCCGGGAGGATAACATGTCGCTCGACACATTCCTTGCCCTGTTGGTCTATGCCTTCGTGACTTCGATCACGCCGGGGCCGAACAACCTCATGCTGCTGGCTTCCGGCGTCAATTTCGGCATCGCCAGGACGGTTCCGCATATGCTGGGCATCAGCATCGGCTTCCTGGTCCTGTTGCTGGCCGTCGGCTTCGGGCTCGGCGCGGTGCTGACGGCGGTGCCGGCGCTGCATACGGCGCTGAAGATCGCCGGCGCCGCCTACCTGCTCTACCTCGCCTGGAAGATCGCCATGTCGCGCTCGATAAGCGACGGAAAGGGGGCGCAGGGGCGGCCGATGCGCTTCATCGACGCCGCCGCATTCCAGTGGGTCAACCCCAAGGCATGGGTGATGGCGATCACCGCGATGGCCGTCTACACCAATGCCGATCACCCGTTCGTCTCGGTGGCGCTCATCTCGATCGCCTTCACCATCGTCAACCTGCCCAGCGTTTCGGTATGGGCCGGCTTCGGCACGGCGCTGCGCGGCTTCCTGTCGGATCCGGTGCGGCTGAAATGGTTCAACATCGCCATGGGCGTGCTATTGGCGGCGACGCTATGGCCGATGCTCCGTTAGATATGCCGATATTCAGGTGAGGCCGGCCTTCAAACGCTGGCTTGCGCTTCCGGTGCTCACGTAGGAAAAGTACGCTCCGCTCCGGTTCTCGAAAACCATCCTTTTCGACCCGGCCTGACCTGGATCTCAACACATCTGACAGTTTTCGGACTAGTCGCAGAGGCGTTCGTTGGGTTCGTTTGCCGGCTGCCTAGCTATTGTGCAGTGCACATTAAATCTTCGTAATGCCCCGTTTTGGCCCTTTTCGGCCAAAGCCTTGTCCTATCTACTCCACGAAAATCGCGGCACGAGGTCGTGAAGCGAGCTAGAATGGACCACCGGGATCGGCGTGTCGGGTAGAAGGCTTATTTGTCGATGCGCGGAAAAATCGCCTTTGCAGTTGTTGCGGTCGCCTGTCTGGCGGGCGCCGGGCTCTATCTTTCGCCCACGACGTTGGCCGAGGTGGAGCAGCTGATTTCGGGCAAGCAGGCCAGCGTGGCCGCCACGGACAAGACGGCGAGCGGCGATAAAGCGGCTGGGGCCCCGGACAATGCGAAAAGCGACAATGCGAAAAGCAGTGGCCCGCGTTCGGCCTCGATCGTCTCCGCCACCGCGACGACCGCCGATTTTCCGATACGCCGCTATGCCATCGGCTTCGTCTCGTCACCGGAGGTGGTCAATATCAATGCCCGTGTTTCCAGCCAGATCGTGTCGATCGCGGTCAAGGACGGGCAGATGGTCAAGGCCGGTGATCTGCTCATTTCGCTCGATGACCGCGCACTGAAGGCGCAGCTCGCCAAGGATCAGGCGCAGCTCGCCAAGGACCAGGCGATGCTGGTGAGCGCCCAGGCCGATCTGCAGCGTGCGAAGGACCTCGTCGCCAAGCAGGCCGGCACGCAGCAGACCTACGATCAGGCGCTGGCGGCCCAGAAGGCCGCGGCCGCCACCATCGACGCCGACAAGGCGACCATTGATGCCGACACCGTGCAATTGAGCTATGCAACGATTACGGCGCCGATCTCGGGCCGGCTCGGCGCGGTCAACGTGTCGGTCGGCGATCTCGTCACCACCAGCAACGGCAACTCGAGCAGCTCGACGCCGCTGGTCACCATCACGCAGATGGATCCGCTGCAGGTGAACTTCACGCTGCCCGAGAGCAACCTTGCCCTGTTGCACAAGGCGCTCTCCGACCCACAGCAAGGCGACGTGACGCTGACCAAGACCGGCGATCCCACGCCGATCGGCAAGGGCACACTCGATTTCGTCGATTCCAGCGTCGATACGGCCTCCGGCACCATCGCCACGCGGGCGAGCATACCGAATCCGGATCTTTCGCTGTGGCCTGGGCAATATGTGAACGTGGTGCTCGAGGCCGGCATGATGCCGCAGATGACCTCGGTTCCGACGGTCGCGGTGCAGCCCAGCCAGAAGGGGCCGTTCGTCTATGTCGTCAAGCCGGACAACACCGTCGAGATGCGGCCGGTGCAGGTGGCGCTGACGGAAGGCCAAAACAGCGCCATCAGCGACGGGCTCAAGAGCGGCGAGAAGGTCGTCGTCGAAGGCCAGACACGGTTGAAACACGGCGCGGCGGTGCATGAAGGCAAAGCGGCGGCCGGATCCGGGGATCAGGCATCGCCCAAAGTCGCGGAAGCCGACAAGGCCGGCGGGGCGAGCCAATGATCTCCGAATTCTGCATCCGCAAGCCTGTCGCTACGCTTCTGATGTCGTTCGCCCTTATTCTGGGCGGTATTTTTGCCTACAAGTTCCTGCCGGTGGCGGCGCTGCCCAGCGCCGAATTTCCGGTGGTCAACGTTTCGGCCAGCCTGCCCGGCGCCTCGCCGGAGACGATGGCGACATCGGTGGCGACGCCGCTGATCAAGCAGTTCGCGACGATCGCTGGCATCGATTCGATCTCGACCACCAATTCGCTCGGCCAGACCTCGATCGCCATCCAGTTCGTGCTCAACCGCGACATCGATGCCGCCGCCGCGGACGTGCAGGCGGCGATCGCGCGAACGCAAAGATCGCTGCCGCCGGAAATGACCTCGCCGCCAAGCTATCGCAAGGTCAATCCGGCCGACGCGCCGATCCTCCTGATGTCGCTGGTCAGCGACACGGTCCCGCTGACCGACCTCGACGCCTTCGCGGAAAACGTCATGTCACCGTCGCTGTCGACCATCGACGGCGTGGCCCAGGTCTCGATCTTCGGCCAGCAGAAATACGCCGTGCGCATCCAGATCGATCCGACCGCGCTGGCCGCGCGCGGCATCTCCATCGATCAGCTGCAGGCCGCCATCACCTCGGCCAACAGCAACACCCCGCTCGGCGTGCTGCAGAACAACAAGCAGCAGCTGACGATTACCGCCAACACGCAGCTTACCGACGCCGCAGGCTTCTCCAACCTCATCATCGCCACCAAGAACGGCCGTCCGGTGCGGCTGGGCGACGTGACGCGCGTCGTCGATTCCGTGCAGACCACGACGACGGCGAGCTGGTATGACGGCACGCGCGCGATCATCATGGCCGTGCAGCGCCAGCCCGACGCCAACACCGTCGACGTCGTCGACAAGGTCAAGGCGATGCTGCCGTCCTTCCAGGACCAGATGCCGGGCGCCGCCCAGATCAAGCTGCTCAATGACCGCTCGACATCGATCCGCCAGGCCGTCGACGACGTCCAGTTCACGCTGCTCTTGACCATTGTGCTTGTGGTGCTGGTGATCTTCGTATTCCTGCGCCGGGTGACGGCGACGATCATCCCGGCGGTGGCGGTGCCGATCTCGCTGATCGCCACGCTTGGCGCGATGTTCCTGTTCGGCTTCTCGATCGACAATATCTCACTGATGGGACTGACTTTGGCCGTCGGCCTTGTCGTCGACGACGCCATCGTCATGCTGGAAAACATCTTCCGCCATATGGAAGAGGACGGGCTGTCCGCCTTCGACGCCTCGTTGAAGGGAGCGCGCGAAATCGGCTTCACCATCATCTCGATCTCGATCTCGCTTGTGGCGGTGTTCATTCCCGTGCTTCTGATGGGCGGCGTCATCGGCCGCATCTTCAACGAATTCGCCGTCGTGGTGACCGTCGCCATCCTGGCCTCGATGTTCGTGTCGCTAACGCTGACGCCGATGCTCTGCTCGCGCCTGTTGTCGGTGACCAAGGCCGATCGCGAAAAGCACGCCCCCGGTCATAAGCCGGACCTCATCACGCGCGGCTATGACCGGATCCTGAGCTTCTGCCTGCGAAACACTTTCCTGGTGTTCCTCGTCTTCATCGCGACCGCCGCTGCGTCGGTGTGGGTGATCCAGGTCTCGCCGAAGGGCTTCTTTCCGCAGGAGGATATCGGCCAGATATCAGTGACCACGATCGCGCGCCAGGACATCTCGTTCGACGCCATGGCGAAGCTGCAAGGGCAGGTGGCCAGCGTGTTTTCGAAGTCGCCCTATGTCGACCATGTGGCCTGGTCGGCGGGCAGCGGCAACAACGCGCTCAACCAGGGCCAGCTCTTCGTCCAGCTCAAGGGCAAGGATCAGCGGCCCAACATCGAGAAGGTGCTTTCGGATCTCAGACGTCAGCTGGCCGGCGTGGCGGGCATCGAGACCTATATGCAGCCCGTGCAGAACCTGCGGCTCGGCTCGCGGTCGTCGGCCAGCGCCTATCAGCTCGTGGTGCAGGGGCTCGACACCGGCCAGACCGACATCTGGGCGCAGAAGCTGAACGACGCGATGGCCGCGGACCATACGAAATTCACCGACGTCACCAGCGACCTGCAGAACAACGCATTGCAGGCCTCGCTGGTAATCGACCGCGACAAGGCCGCCCAACTCGGCATCGACACCGACACGCTGCGTTCCGCCCTCTATGGCGGCTTCGGCACCGACCAGGTTTCGACGATCTTCGGTTCGGCCGACAGCTATGAGGTCATCACCGAGCTTGATCCCAAGATCGAATGGTCGCCCGAGCGGATGCTCGCCATCCAGATGCGGACGGCGAGCGGCAGCCTGGTGCCTCTCGGCGCCTTCGCCCATGTCGACCGCACGGCCGGCGCGCTGACGATCAATCAGCTCGGTCAGCTTCCGGCGGTGACGATCTCCTATAACCTGCCGCAAGGCGTATCGCTCGGCGACACGGTGACCCGCATCGACCAGCTCAAAGAACAGATCGGCATGCCGAAGGAGATCTCGACGAGCTTTGCCGGCACGGCCAAGACCTTCCAGGATTCGCTTGCCAATCAGGGGCTGCTGATCGGCGGCGCGATCCTGACGATCTATATCGTGCTTGGCATGCTCTATGAGAGCTTCATCCACCCGCTCACCATCCTCACCGGCCTGCCGTCGGCGGTGCTGGGCGCCGTGGTGGCGCTGCGCTTCGCCGGCATGGATCTGTCGGTGATCGCGGTGATCGGCATTCTGATGCTGATCGGCATCGTCAAGAAGAACGGCATCATGATGGTCGACGTCGCGCTGGAGCTCAGGCGGCAGGGCATGTCGGCGAGGGACTCCATCCACAAAGCCTGCCTGATGCGCTTCCGGCCGATCATGATGACGACGCTTGCGGCGTTGATGGGCACGTTCCCGATCGCGCTCGGCACCGGCGCCAGCGCCGAATTGCGCCAGCCGCTCGGCGTTGCCGTGGTCGGCGGCCTGCTCGCCTCGCAGGCGCTGACTCTGTTCGTCACGCCGGTGATCTACGTCTATTTCGAGAATTTCTCGGGCTGGCTGCTCGGCTTGTCGTCGAAAAAGAGCCGGCCGGCGCTGCATGTGGTGGAAAGCGGCGAGCAAGCCTCGCTGTTCGACGGCGAACCCGAGCCGCAGAAGACGGCAGCCGAGTAGATCGCTCCGACTGGCCCAAGCCGTGGCGCTTGCGGCCGGCCGCAGCCGATCCTAGTCTGTGACCATGTCCCATGATCATGACCACGACAACGAGCTCGATCCGTTCGCGGCGCGCGTGCGCGCGCTGGAGACGATCCTGACCCAAAAGGGCCTGATCGACCCTGCGGCCATCGACGTCATGGTCGACACCTATGAAACGAAGATCGGCCCGCGCAACGGCGCGCGGGTGGTGGCGAAGGCCTGGAACGATCCTGACTATGCCGAATGGCTCAAGCGCGACGCGACCGCGGCAATCGCGTCGCTGGGCTACACCGGCCGGCAGGGCGAGCACATGCAGGCCGTGTTCAACACCGAGGAGACGCACAACCTCGTCGTTTGCACGCTCTGCTCCTGCTATCCGTGGTCGGTGCTCGGCCTGCCGCCGGTCTGGTACAAGGCGCCGCCTTACCGCTCTCGGGCGGTCATCGATCCGCGCGGCGTGCTGGAGGAGTTCGGATTGACACTGCCGGCGGAGAAGAAAATCCGCGTCTGGGATTCGACGGCAGAGCTTCGCTACCTGGTGGTGCCGATGCGTCCCAAGGGGACCGAGGGTTGGAGCGAAGAGCAGCTCGCCGGACTGGTCAGCCGCGATGCGATGATCGGCACCGCGCTTGCCAAAGAGCCGGAAGGGGAACCCGCATGAACGGACCGCAGGATCTCGGCGGTCAAATGGGTTTCGGGCCGGTCGCGCCCGAGAAGGACGAGCCCTATTTCCACGCGGCGTGGGAGCGGCGGGCGCTGGGCGTGACGCTCACCGCCGGCAGCATGGGCGCCTGGAATATCGACGAGAGCCGGCATGCGCGGGAATCGCTGCATCCCGCCGACTATTACTCATCGAGCTACTACCAGATCTGGATCAAGGCGCTGGAAACGCTCCTGAAACGCCACGGCTTCGTCACCGAGCGCGACCTTGCCGCCGGCAAGGCAGTCGATCCCGCCGCGACGCCGAAGAGAGTGCTGAAGGCGGCGGATGTGCCGGCGGTGCTCGGCAAGGGCGGGCCTTGCAACCGGCCGCTCGCTACCCCGGCGCGTTTCCGAGCGGGCGACCGGGTGCGCACAAAGAATTTCAACCCGACCGGCCATACGCGCCTGCCGCGTTATGCGCGCGGCAAGAACGGCAGGATTGAGGCGGTGCGCGACAGCTTCGTCTTCCCCGACAGCAATGCGCGCGGCAAGGGCGAGAACCCGCAATGGGTCTACACCGTGGTGTTCGACGGGGCCGAGATCTGGGGCGAGGGCGCCGATCCGACGCTCAGCGTCTCGATCGATGCCTGGGAGAGTTATCTTGAGCCGGCATGAAGGTGCGTTGCCGGCTGGTTTCGACGAGCCGGTCTTTGCCGAGCCGTGGCAGGCGGAAGCCTTCGCCCTGACCGTTGCGCTGCACGGCAACGGCCTGTTTTCGTGGAGCGAATGGGCGGAGGCCTTATCCGCCGAGGTGAAGAAGCCGGGCGCCGCAAGCGACGGGCACGATTACTACGAGCATTGGCTGGCGGCGCTGGAGAAGCTTTTGTCCAGGAAGGGTGTCGCCCGCAAGGGCGAGGTGGATGAACTGGCCGCCGCCTGGGAACGCGCCGCGCATGCGACGCCACACGGCAAGCCGATCCTGCTGGAGAATGATCCGGGCGCAGGCCGATAGATCGTTTTGTTCTCTTTACGTTCCGATTGGCGACTGGTAGCCTGAGTTGTCGAGGCTAGCGCCCGCAGCCGACCACGGTCGATACAGCGGCCAATCTTGTCTTTCGTCAGCGAATCCGGTCTGTCGCACTGATGGAATTTTCTCCCCAGCAGGATGAGGCTTTGAAAGCGGTCGGGCGTTGGCTCAAGGAGGGCCGGCCGCAGATCTTCCGGCTGTTCGGCTATGCCGGCACCGGCAAGACGACGCTGGCGCGCTATTTCGCCGAGCATGTCGACGGCCAGGTGCAGTTCGCCGCCTTCACCGGCAAGGCGGCGCAGGTGCTGCGCTCGAAGGGGGCGACCAACGCCCGCACCATCCATTCGCTGATCTATAGGCCGAAGGGCGAGGAATCGGTTGAGGACGAGGTGACCGGCAAGACCTCGATGTCGCCGACCTTCTCGCTCAACCGGCAAAGCCCGATTTCGCGCGCCAAGCTTGTCGTCATCGACGAATGCTCGATGGTCGACGAGCAGCTCGGTCGCGACCTGCAAAGTTTCGGCACGCCGATCCTGGTGCTCGGCGACCCGGCGCAGCTGCCGCCGATCTCGGGCGGCGGCTTCTTCACCGAGCATGAGCCGGACGTTCTGTTGACCGAGATCCATCGCCAGGCGCGCGACAATCCGATCATCCGGCTGGCGCTCGACGTGCGCGAGGGCCGCGAATTCATGCATGGCGACTACGGCACGGCGCAGGTGATCGGCAGGGAAGCAGTCAACCAGGAGCTGGTTCTCAAGGCCGATCAGGTGCTGGTCGGCACCAACCGCACGCGCCGGCGCTACAATCAAAGGCTGCGCGAGCTGAAGGGGTTCAACGCCGACTTCCCGCAAGCCGGCGACAAGCTGGTCTGCCTGCGCAACGACCCGGCCAAGGGGCTGCTCAACGGTTCGCTGTGGAAGGTGATGACGTCGTCGCGCGAGACGGTGAAGCCCGGCATCAACCTTTTGGTCTCGCCGGAAGAGGACGACCCCGACCGCGGCGTCGCCAAGATCAAGCTGCTCAAGGCGGCATTCGAGGATCCGGATGCCGAAATCCCCTGGCAGCAGAAGAAGCGCTTCGACGACTTCGATTACGGCTATGCGCTGACCGTGCACAAGGCGCAGGGCTCGCAGTGGAACGACGTGGTGCTGTTCGACGAGAGCTGGGCGTTCAAGGAAACCAGGCAGCGCTGGCTCTACACCGCCATCACCCGCGCCGCCGAGCGGCTGACGGTCGTGCGCTAGGGTTGTTGGGATTCAGGTGAGGCCGGCCTGCAAATGGCGGCTTCCTGCGCTTCCGGTGCTCACATACGTCAAGCACGCTCCGCTCCGGCCTTCGCCGGCCGAAGCTCTCATAAGCGTCTCCGCTCTATGAAGGCTACGGCCGGCGTAGGCCGGTTCCCGGAAACCATCCAGTTTGGTCGCTTCGCGCCCGTCTTCGACTCCGGCTCGGCCTGACCTGAATCTCAACAACCCTAGTCCGTTGGTCTTGCGCCAAGCCATTGCCAGGCGGCTTCCTCGTCGTCGACGCCAAAGCGCCTGAATTCGAAAGGCAGCGTCTTGGGGAAAAGGCCGGCGACGAGGGGGGCCCAACTCGGCTGGCCGATGGCCGCGCAGCGCACGACATGTTGCATCGCGTCGGCCACGCCCTGCTTGAGCGTGTCTTGCTTGATATTGGCCCAGTCGACGCTTTCCTCGTCGGTCAACCTGACCAGCACGTCGATCCTGGGATGCAGCGCGTAGGCGGCCTCCAGCAGGCCGAACAGGTTTTCCGCATCGGCCGGCGAGACATCGCCGACGACGTCGATGGCGAAAAGCGCATCGCGATTGGTCTCGATGCGGCGGATCGCCGGCACGGCTTCGAGGAAATTCACTGGCAAATCCTTATCTTAGCCTCCATCTATCCCCTGGAACACGCGAAACCCTCTATCTGTTCCCGTCAAAGGCGCTATAGATGCGCGCCGATCCACTGGACCCAGCTCATGCCCGCCAAGCTTTCGGTCAATCTCAACGCCGTCGCCATGCTGCGCAATCGTCGCGACCTGCCATGGCCGAGCGTGACCGGACTTGGCCGCATAGCGCTTGCCGCCGGCGCGCACGGGCTGACGGTGCATCCGCGCCCTGACGAGCGGCACACCAGGCATTCCGACCTGCCGGAGATCAGGGCGCTGATCGACGACGAGTTTCCGGGCGCGGAGTTCAACATCGAGGGCTATCCGACCGAGGATTTCCTGGCGCTTGTCGAAAAGAACCAGCCCGAGCAAGTGACGCTGGTGCCGGACGACCCGGCGCAGGCGACTTCTGACCATGGCTGGAACTTCGTCGCCCAGGCGGCGTTCCTCACTCCGATCGTCAAGCGGTTGAAGAAGGGCGGGTTTCGCGTGTCTTTGTTTTCCGACGCGGATCCGGACGCGGTCAGTGCGGCTCGCGACACCGGCGCCGACCGCATCGAGCTCTATACCGGGCCATATGGAGGTTACCATTCTGATTCCGCAAAGGCGGCGAAAGAACTGGAAAGGTTGGGAAAAACCGCTGATGCGGCGTTCGCGGCCGGGCTCGGTGTCAATGCCGGCCACGATCTGACCGTGAAGAACCTGCCGCCGCTGGCCAAACGCATTCCGGCATTAGCCGAAGTATCGATCGGACATGGGTTGACAGCGGATGCGCTGGAGTATGGCATGGCCGGCACGGTCGGGCGGTTCTTGAAGGCCTGCGGATGGTAGGGCGCCTTGCGTAACTCCGGCAGTTTCGGTGCGTCCCGCGCGTTGCGGCGACCTCGAAGCGTGGCGAATCTGATGAAATGGGGTTCATGGTGCTAGCCAACGCCAGCGAGACGGAATCCCTCGAACGCTCGGGCCATGCCGAAACCGAGCGGCAGCACAGCACCAAGGTTCTCATGCTTGGCGCGCTGGGCGTCGTCTACGGCGATATCGGCACGAGCCCGATCTACGCCTTCCGCGAGGCGCTGCATGCCTCGTCGAGCTCGGTCGCCCGCCATGACGTGCTCGGCGTGCTGTCGCTGATCGTCTGGGCGCTCACCATCATCGTCACGATAAAATATGTCGCCTTCGTGCTCAGAGCCGACAACAAGGGCGAAGGCGGCACGCTGTCGCTGATGTCGCTGGCGCGCAGCGCCTACCCCCCGGGCTCGCGTTTCATCCTGGTTATCGGCCTTTGCGGCGCGGCATTGTTCTTCGGCGATTCGATCATCACGCCGGCGATTTCGGTGCTTTCGGCGGTTGAGGGCCTGAAAGTCGTCACCCCGGCGCTCGATGCCTATGTGGTCCCGATCACGCTGGTCATCCTGGCCGTGCTTTTCGCCGTGCAACGCTTTGGCACCGGCAAGGTGGCGGCGGTGTTCGGACCGGTGACGGCGACATGGTTCGTGGCGATCGGAGCGGCTGGCGTCTATCATATCGTCGACGACCCGTCCGTCTTCCTGGCTATCAATCCATATTACGCGATCTACTATCTGGCCACCACGCCGACAGGCGCCTTCGTCACCGTGGGCGCCGTGTTCCTGGCAGTGACGGGCGCCGAGGCGCTCTATGTCGACCTCGGCCATTTCGGCCGCAAGCCGATCGTGATGGCCTGGTTCGCAATCGTCTTCCCTTGCCTGCTCCTGAATTATTTCGGGCAGGGCGCCTTCGTGCTTTCGCATGGCGGCAAGCCCACCAACCCGTTCTTCCAGATGCTGCCCGAATGGGCGCTGATGCCGATGGTGGGCCTGGCGACCGCGGCCACCGTCATCGCCAGCCAGGCCGTCATTTCCGGCGCCTTCTCGCTGACACGGCAGGCGGTGCAGCTCAACCTTCTGCCCCGTATCGAGGTGCAGCATACTTCCGAGATGCAGAGCGGCCAGATCTATATGCCGAGGGTCAACCTCCTGGTCGCGCTCGGCGTCATGCTTCTGGTCGTCGGTTTCGGCAGCTCGAGCGCGCTCGCCTCGGCCTATGGCATTTCGGTGACCGGCGAGATGCTGATGACGACGATCCTTTTGTTCGTCGTCATGCGCTGGCTCTGGAAATGGCAGGTTGCGGCCGCACTGGCGCTGGCATTGCTGTTCGGCGTCATCGATCTCGGCTTCTTCTCGGCCAACGTCGTCAAGATCGTCGAAGGGGGCTGGGTGTCGATCACCGTCGCCTGCATCATGGGCCTGATCATGTGGACCTGGATCCGCGGAACCCGCTACCTGTTCGACAAGACGCGCCGCAACGAGATCCCGCTCGATTTCCTGGCGGCGAACCTGTTGAAGAAGAAGCCGCAGCTCGTCTCCGGCACCGCCGTGTTCCTGACCAGCGATCCGCTGAGCGCCCCCACGGCTTTGATGCACAGCCTGAAGCACTACAAGGTGCTGCACGAAAAGAATGTCATCCTGTCGGTGGTGACGGCGCCGCAGCCGGTCGTGCCCGACAGCGAGCGCGTCAAGCTGGAGACGGTCAACGAGCTTTTCATGCGCGTGACGCTGACCTTCGGCTACATGGAGCAGCCGAACATTCCGCGTGCGCTGGCCATCTGCCGCAAGCAGGGCTGGAAGTTTGACATCATGACGACGTCCTTCTTCCTGTCGCGACGTTCGCTTAAGGCCTCACCCAATTCCGGCATGCCGGTCTGGCAGGATCGCCTGTTCATTGGCCTCGCGCGGACGGCTGCGGATGCGACGGAGTATTTCCAGATTCCCACCGGACGCGTGGTCGAGATCGGCACGCAGGTCGCTATCTGACGAGGCCGTTTCTGTCGGATGACGATGCAGGCGCGCCCCGTGCACAGTGAAGCCGTGCGTCGGCGGCATGGGAGCCCTCACGCTAGGGCACTTGATATTGCACTGCAGCAAGCGTAGAGCACCGCGCGTTTTATCGGAGTGTGGTCCATGGCCCTTGCCAATGGTGCTGAGGCAGAACCCGTCGACCAATCGAGCCATCCAGAGATCGAACAGCACAGCGCCAAGGTGTTGATGCTGGGGGCGCTCGGCGTCGTCTATGGCGATATCGGCACGAGCCCGATCTACGCCTTCCGCGAGGCGCTGCACGCCTCGTCGGGCGGCGACGTGGCCAACCGCGCCGACATTCTCGGCGTGCTGTCGCTGATTATCTGGTCGCTCACCATCACGGTGACGGTGAAATACATCATGTTCGTGCTGCGCGCCGACAACCGCGGCGAGGGCGGCGTGCTGTCGCTGATGGCGCTGGCGCGCGGTACTTTTCCGACACGCTCGGCGATCGTGCTCGGCATCGGCATCGTCGGCGCGTCGCTGTTCTTCGGCGATGCCGTCATCACGCCCGCCATCTCGGTGCTGTCAGCGGTCGAGGGCATGAACGTCGTCACCCCCGCCTTCCAGCCCTATGTGGTGCCGCTGACATTGCTCATTCTCGCAGCCGTGTTTGCGGTGCAGCGTTTCGGCACGGGCGGTGTGGGCCTGGTGTTCGGGCCGGTCACCGCCATATGGTTCCTTGCCATCGGCGTTTCCGGGCTGAAGCACATCATCTCGGACCCGGAAATCCTGTGGGCCATAAGCCCGCACTACATCGTGGCCTTCTTCATCAATTCGCCCGACGTGTCCTTCGTCACGGTCGGCGCCGTCTTCCTGGCCGTCACCGGCGCCGAGGCGCTCTATGCCGACCTCGGCCATTTCGGCCGCAAGCCGATCGTGCTGGCCTGGCTTGCGATCGTGTTTCCCTGCCTGCTTTTGAACTATGCCGGGCAGGGGGCCTATGTGCTTGCCAAGGGGGGCACGGTCGGCCACCCGTTTTTCGAGATGAATGAGGGCTGGGCGCTGATCCCCATGGTGGTCCTTGCGACCGCAGCGACCGTGATTGCCAGCCAGGCCGTCATCTCCGGCGCCTATTCGCTGACCAGACAGGCGGTGCAGCTCAACATGCTGCCGCGACTCGAAATCCTGCATACGTCGGAGAAGCAGTCCGGCCAGGTTTATATGCCGCGCGTCAACATGCTCCTGGCGCTGGTGGTGATGCTGTTGGTGGTTGGCTTCGGCGAATCCAGCAGGCTCGCCTCGGCCTATGGCATTTCCGTCACAGGCAACATGCTGGTGACGACGACGCTGCTGTTCATCGTCATGACACGCATCTGGAAGTGGAATATCTGGCCGGCGATCGGCCTGACGGCGGTGTTCGCCCTGATCGACATAGGCTTCTTCGCCTCCAACATCGTCAAGGTGTTCGAGGGGGGCTGGGCCTCTCTCGCGGTCGCCTTCGCCATCATCCTCGGCATGTGGACCTGGGTGCGCGGCAGCCGCTACCTCTTCGACAAGACGCGCCGCAACGAGATCCCGCTCGATTTCCTGGCGGGAAACCTGTTGAAGAAGAAGCCGCAGTTGGTCTCGGGCACCGCCGTGTTCCTGACCAGCGATCCGCTGAGCGCCCCCACGGCGCTGATGCACAGCCTGAAGCACTACAAGGTGCTGCACGAAAAGAACGTCATCCTGTCGGTGGTGACGGCGCCGCAGCCCGTCGTGCCGGACAGCGAACGCGTGAAGCTGGAGACGGTCAACGAGCTTTTCATGCGCGTGACGCTGACCTTCGGCTACATGGAGCAGCCGAACATTCCGCGCGCCTTGGCCATCTGCCGCAAGCAGGGCTGGAAGTTCGACATCATGACGACGTCGTTCTTCCTGTCGCGCCGTTCGCTGAAAGCCTCGCCGAATTCCGGCATGCCGATCTGGCAGGACCGGCTGTTCATCGGCCTGGCGAAGACGGCGTCGGACGCGACCGAGTATTTCCAGATTCCCACCGGACGCGTGGTGGAGATTGGCACGCAGGTCGCGATCTGAGAGGCTGCGCCGTGCCGGTCGCGGCTGGACACCGCATCTCGGAAAGGCGCGCTTGTCGCGACCGCTGAGAGCCTGATCCGGCTCGGATCCCCAAGAAATCGAAGTGAAGCGCGCCGGGGGGACGACCTCCCAGGAGCGCCAGACTTCAGCCGAGCAATGCGGCCTTGTTCGCTTCGAGGAACTGTTTCAGCGTGCGCGGCTTGCGGCCTGAGAGCTTCTCGACCGCATCGGTCACCTCGCCTATGCGGCCGGCGCGGGTGTTGGCATCGAAGGAGACGATGATGCGGGCGAAGTCCTCGGGAACGCCCGCCGCTTTCACCCCTTCGGTCAGCGCCTCGTCCGGCAGTTGGATGACCTCCAGCGGCTTGCCGGTCACTTCGCTTACCAGCGCCGCAATTTCATTCGTGGTATAGGCCTGCGGGCCGGTCAGCGTGTAGATGTGGCTTTCCTTGGAGTCGGATGCGAGGCCGGCGGCGATGGCGGCCGCCATATCGTCGCGCGCGCCGTGAGCGATGCGCCCGTCGGCGGCCGAACTGTACCACTTGCCCGACGAAATGGCATGCGGCAGCGACCTGAACAGGTTCTCCTGATACCAGCCGTTGCGGAAGATGGTGTAGGGGATGCCGCTCGCCTTGATCGCCTCTTCGGTGCCGTAATGGTCGCCAGCAAACAGCACCGGCGAGCCGGGCTCCGGATTGGGCATCGAGGTGTAGAGCAGGTGCGAGACCTTGGCCGCCTTGGCCGCCGCCACCGCTGTCTGATGTTGTTTCAGGCGCCGGTCGCTTTTCAGGTCGAGCTCGCCCGTCGAGATGACAAGCACCCGGTCGGCGCCCGTGAACGCTGCTTCCAGCGAAGCCTTATCGTCGAAGTCGGCGGCTCTCACAGCGACGCCCCGCGCAGCCAGATCGGCGAGATTTTCCGGGTTGCGTGTGGTGGCGATGATATTGGCTGGCGCGACTTTCCGTTCGCCAAGCAGATGATTGATGACGGCGCGGCCAAGATGGCCGGAAGCACCGGTTACGAGAAGGGTTTCGGTCATCGGGTATCCCTTGAAAATGCCAATGGCGGGTCTGATTGATGGTCTCAAAAAGAGACCAGCGCTAAAATAGGAATTGACCGCAGGCTGTAAAGAAGGCAGTTTTTCGGGAGGTAGGCACTGCCAGGGAACCACCCCGGCCGGCCTAAAGCGCGTCGCGATCTTTCAGATTCGCTCCATGCGCTTTATGTTTTTGGTTTACGCATGTCTTTATCCCGAAACCGGTTCCCACTTTCGGGAGATGCTTTAGTTTCGATCAGCGGGTGTCGCGATGGACAGCAAGATCTTCAATCTGAAAGCCAAGCTCGAGGTCTACAAGGCCATGACGAACGGCGCCAATTTCGCCGATTGTCCGGTCCGCGACGTGATCCAGGGCATCAGCGGCAAATGGAGCTCGCTGCTGGTGATGGCACTGGCCGAGAAGCCCTATCGCTTTGGCGAGCTGCGCCGGCTGGTTCCCGACATCTCGCAGCGCATGCTGACGCAGACGCTCCATGATCTGCAGCGGGACGGCTACGTGCACCGCGAGGTGTTCCCGACCAAGCCGCCGAGCGTCGAATACAGCCTGACCGATCTTGGACGTTCGATGTTCCTGCCTCTGCAACAGCTCGTTCAATGGGCCGAACTCAATCATGACGCGGTGCGCGATGCGCGCGCCGCCTTCGACACCGCCCAGGGCTGATCTCTCGACACAAGCGTCAAAGCGCCCGATTGATCCGGCGCGTTCCAAGCGGGATTGTCCCCGCAGGGTCGGGTTGGGGGACGATGGGCAAGTCTTACGAGATCGCGATTGCCGGCGCTGGTCCGGCCGGGCTGGCGGCAGCGCTTTACCTCAAGCGGGCCGGACACAAGGTCACCATTTTCGAGCGTTTCGACGCGCCGAGACCTGTCGGCTCAGGCCTCATCCTGCAGCCGACCGGGCTGACAGTGCTCGCCGATCTCAGCCTGCTCGATGAGATCCTTTCACTTGGCAGCCGCATCGAGCGGCTGCACGGCACTGACGCCGGCAGCGGGCGCACGGTGCTCGAAGTCCGCTATGACGCGCGGCGCGGCCGCCGCTTCGGCCTCGCCGTGCATCGGGCGGCGCTGTTCGGGGTGCTCTACCGCGCCGCCTTGCGCAAAGCGATCGCCATCGAAACCGATGTCGAGGTCGAAACGCTGGAAGTCGGCGAGCGCGCGACGCTGGTCTGCAGCAACGGCAGGCGGCTCGGGCCGTTCGACCTCATTGTCGATGCCAGCGGCGCGCGCTCGAAACTGCGGTCATATCTCGGCGATAACGCCATGCCACGGCCGCTCGCCTATGGCGCATTCTGGGCGTCGCTCGGCTGGCGGGACGGCTTTGACAGAAGCGCGCTGCTGCAGCGCTACGACAAGGCAAGCATAATGGTCGGCGTGCTGCCCATCGGCCGGCCCGAGCCTGGCGCGCAAGACATGGCGGCTTTCTTCTGGAGCCTCAAGCCGGCCGATGCCGAACAGGTAAAGGCCGAGGGGCTCGAAGCATGGAAGTTGCGCGTGGTTTCGGTCTGGCCGGAGTGCGAGGCTTTCACCAGCCAGATCGACAGTTTCGAGCAGCTCTCGCTCGCCCGCTATGGCCACCACACGATGGCACTGCCCGCCGGCCGGCGGCTTGCCGTCATCGGCGATGCCGCGCATTCGACCAGCCCGCAGCTCGGGCAAGGCGCGAACATGGCGCTGCTCGACGCGGCGGCGCTCAGCCACGCGCTGGCGCACGCGAAAGGTGTCGACGACGCGCTCGACACCTACGCGAAAGCGAGGCGCTGGCATGTACGCGTGTTCCAGGCGCTGTCGCTGTCGCTGACGCCATTCTACCAGTCGGACTCCGCGGCCTTGCCCTTTGTCCGCGACCGTATGGTGGCGGCGCTGGCGAGAGTTCCGCCGGGGCCGCAATTCCTTGCGGCCATGGTCGCCGGAACCGTGATTGATCCGTTCAGGCGGATCGGGCTTGCGGAGTTGCAATGGCCTGCAGCCGGATGATCTCGGACAGGTAAGACCCCTTTGCCCGCAGGAAGGCGTGCAGCCGCCACGGATAGTCCGGGCTGACGGCTTCCTTCACCGATTTCCGTTCGCTCAACGCCTCGCGCCATGCCTGGACGAGCGGCTTGCCGCAGAGAATGCCGAAGTCGCCGATGCGGTCGAACGTGTCGAAATAGCGGAAGACCGGTCCGTAGACGGCGTCGACCAGCGAGAAACGATCTCCGGCGAACCACGGACCGCTTTGCCTTGCCGCGAGTTCTGCTTCCACACGCGCGAACATCCCTGACAAGCCTCTGCTTTCGCGGAGGAAAGCGGCTTCATCGGCAGCGGAATAGAAGCGGCCGATGGCATTGAGGATCGCCGAGCCGAATTCGATCCAGGCGCGATGCCTGGCCCGCAGCAGCGGATCGGCAGGGTGCAAGGGATTGACCTCCGTCTCCTCGAGAAATTCGAGGATGACGGCGGATTCGAAAATGACTTCCTGCGCGTCGCCATGCCGGACGCGCAGCAGCGGCACCTTGCCGAGCGGCGAGACCGCCTTGAACCAGTCGGGCTTGTTGGCAAGGTCGACATCGACCCGTTCGAACGGCACGCCTTTCTCGGCAAGCGAGATCGCGGCGCGCTGGACGTAGGGGCAGAGGTGATGGCTGACGAGGGTGAGCCTGGCGGTCATCTCATTCCCCCCAGACATAGTTCAGCGCGCCGTCTTCGACGCGGGTCGACAGGAACATCAGGCGGGAGCCCTTCGGCGCCGGGCCTTCGACACGCTCGCCGTTATCCATGTCGAACTTCGCGCCATGCCATTGGCAGACAAGTGAGCCGCCCTTGCATTCCAGCGGCCCGCCGAAATGCAGGCAGACATTGGCCGCGGCGCGGATGCGCTCGCCGCTGCGCCAGACATGTATCTCGCGGCCGAAGAACGGCGCGATCAGGCTGCCGGTTTGCGGGATATCGGCGATCTTGCAAATTTCCTGTTTCATAGGAGAACTCCTTGTCGATGCAATTGCATCTATATGGATGCATTTGCATTGATCGTCAAGCTTGATGCAAATGCATCTATCCGCTAGGCTTCGCCGATGACGAAGAAATCGCCATCGCCCGAAGCCGTCACCGCCTGGGCGCGCCTCATGCGCGTCTCGCGCCAACTGGTCGAAAAGACCGAGGACGCGCTGAAGGCCAGCGGGCTGCCGCCGCTAGGCTGGTATGACGTGCTGCACGAGCTGGCGGAAGCGGGCGAGGGAGGGCTGCGGCCGTTCGAGCTGATCGATCGCGTTCTGTTGGCACAGTACGGCGTTTCAAGGCTCCTGGCCCGGCTGGAAGCGAATCGCCTGGTCGAAAAGCTGCCGGTCTCCGATGACGGCCGGGGCCAGACCGTGCGCATCACGCCAAGCGGTCGGGACATGCGCCGCCGCATCTGGGCTGTCTATGGCGCTTCGATCGCGGACCAAATGGGCGACAGGCTTTCAGCCCAGGATCTGAAGACATTGGCTAGCCTTCTCGGACGGCTGCGTGATCCGCCGATAAGCGATTAGCGGGCGAGCCCTTCGCTGTTCTGCCGGATCGTTTTTCGCCGCGGCCCCTTGCATCCGAAACCGGAATGCGCAATAAGCCGAACCGTAACGTACGGTACGCATCCGAGCGACCGGAAAACAGGACAGAACGTGCTGCAGGCAGGCGCCGACATCGACAACAGCGAGACGCTCACCGAGCGCCAGCAGGCCGTTCTGGATGCGGCGCTTCGTCTGCTGGTCGAGGAGGGCGACAACCTGACCATGACTGCGGTGGCGCGGCGGGCAAGCTGCTCCAAGGAGACGCTATACAAGTGGTTCGGAGACCGTGACGGGCTGCTGACGGCTACAGTGCAGTGGCAGGCGTCCAAAGTGCGCGTGGCGCCGGTCGATCGCGAAGGGCTCGATCTTGCTTCGCTCACCGCGAGCCTCGAACGCTTCGCATCAGACTGGCTCAAGGTGATTTCCAGCGACACCTCGATCGCGCTCAACCGTGTCGCGGTCAGCCATGCCGGCTCGGGCAAGGACGATCTCGGCGCCGTCGTGCTGCAGAACGGCCGCTTTGCCTTGGCGAAGCGCCTGAAGCCTGTGCTCGAAGCCGGACGCCAGGCAGGACTGCTCGATTTCGAGGACGCCGAGACGGTGTTCCGGACCTTTTTCGGCTTGGTCGGCCGGGACGTGCAGATACGTCTGCTGCTCGGCGATCGGGTGGAATTGACTGGGGCGACGATCGGCGGCGATGCCCGCCGCGCGACGCAACAGTTTCTCGCTCTTTTCGGAGCAAAAACCGGGCCGCAGGCCCTCTGATCTTCAAACGGGAAGGAAGACCACAATGCGTGTCTATTACGATCGTGACGCCGATCTGAACCTCATCAAGGGCAAGAAGGTCGCCATCATCGGCTATGGCAGCCAGGGCCGGGCGCACGCGCTCAATCTCAAGGATTCCGGCGTCAAGGAGATCGCCATCGGCCTGAAGGCCGGCTCGGCGACCGCCAAGAAGGTCGAGGCCGACGGGCTCAAGGTGATGAGCGTGGCGGACGCCGCCAAATGGGCCGACCTGATGATGATGGCGACGCCCGACGAATTGCAGGCCGACATCTACAAAAACGAGATCGCGCCGAATATCCGCGACGGCGCCGCGATCGCCTTCGCGCACGGCCTCAACGTGCATTTCGGCCTGATCGAGCCGAAGGCGTCGGTCGACGTCGTCATGATCGCGCCGAAGGGCCCGGGCCACACGGTGCGCGGCGAATACCAGAAGGGCGGCGGCGTGCCGTGCCTGGTGGCCGTCAACCAGGACGCTTCGGGCAACGCACTCGACCTCGCGCTCTCCTACGCCTGCGGCGTCGGCGGCGGCCGTTCGGGCATCATCGAGACCAATTTCCGCGAGGAATGCGAGACCGACCTGTTCGGCGAGCAGGTGGTGCTGTGCGGCGGTCTGGTCGAGTTGATCCGCGCTGGTTTCGAGACGCTGGTGGAAGCCGGCTACGCGCCGGAAATGGCCTATTTCGAGTGCCTGCACGAGGTGAAGCTGATCGTCGACCTGATCTATGAAGGCGGCATCGCCAACATGAACTACTCGATCTCGAACACCGCCGAATGGGGCGAATATGTCTCGGGTCCGCGCATCATCACCGCCGACACCAAAGCCGAGATGAAGCGCATCCTGAAGGACATCCAGACCGGCAAGTTCACCTCGGAATGGATGCAGGAATATCGGGCCGGCCTGTCGCGCTTCAAGGGCATCCGCCGTGGCAACGACAGCCACCAGATCGAGGAAGTCGGCGCCAAGCTGCGCGCGATGATGCCGTGGATCGCCAAGAACAAGCTGGTCGACAAGGCGAAGAACTAAGGCGATCCACGTCTTTTTGCCTGCGCGTCCTCGGGCTTCGCCCTGCGGTCGCGCGGGTGATCGCCAAGAACAAGCTGGTCGACAAGGCGAAGAACTAAACTAATTCTCGTTTTGTTGTGCATCTCATGAGACCGGCGGAGCGATCCGCCGGCCTTTTCTCTAGTGGTTCTGCATAGGGATTTTGACCGGTTGGCCATGTTTGTGTTGGCGGGTGGCATGCCCTGGAGATTGGCCAAAGCGCCCACCCAGTCGTCATCCACGGGCGGAGCAAGGAGCGAAGCGACGCGCGCAGACCCGAGGATCCACGCCGTGACGCAAGAGCGCTGCTGCGGTGCAGATTCTGCTCCGATGCATTCCACGGCTCAGGTCACGGAATGGATTCCAGGGTCTTCGCGACGCCGCTTCGCGGCTGCTCCGCCCTGGAATGACGAGGTTGGGAGGCTTCGGCCAATCCCCGGCGTTTGCACTGATTTCACGGAAAGGAACGGTGAAAATCGTATCCGTCGACAAACCGCAACCTTTTAAACTCCGTGTGCATAACCACTAGGCAAGCCAGTCGCCGCGGCTCACCCGTAATGCCAGTGCGGCTTGGGCTCGGTGCCGGTGAACTCGACGCCGATGCGGTCCTCGCGGCGCCAACGGACCACCGCCCTATAGCCGATGCCGTCGATCGGCACATAGAGAAGGAATTCGTCCGGCACGCGTGCATCGATCGGCACTTTCAACTCTGCGCCGTTAGCATGCATGTTGCGCACCGTGCATCTGACCTCGGAATTGTTGATGCCGGTCAGGATCGCCGCGCCTTTGAGCACGCGTTGCCTGTGTTGGTTTCTGTGTTCGTTTTCGGCCATGGCGTGCACGTCTCGCACCCCGTTCGCGCGAATCGTCATATTGAGGGACAACGGCATGGATGAATAGCCGCCGCCGATGAATTTAGGGTTATCGGCCGATGGCGGACACAGGTTCGGCAAAATAAAACGGCGCCGCGAAGGGCGCCGTCTCATCCTTCCTGCCGAAGGGCTCAGATATAGGGCGAGATGCACTGCCGGCGCGGGCCGTAATTGGGCTGGAACGTGTTGTCCCAGGCCCGATAGGACCGGTAGCGGTCGTAGCACCATTGGACATGGGCCCTGGAAAGCCGCTCGGTCCGGTAGATGCGCCGCGGCTGAACGTAGCGCGGGTAGGGGTCGTAATAATATGGATCGTAGTAGTTGTTGTAGGCGAGGCTACCCAGGCCCAGGCCTAGCCCAAGCCCCAGAAGGGCGGCGTCACCATTGTCGAAATGCCGATGATGGCGATGATGCCGCCAGCGCCAGTCGCCGCCATCCCAATTGCGGGAGAAATGACGAGAGCGGAAGTCGTCGCCGCGCCATCTGAAATCCCGGCCCCGCCAGTCGCCACCGCGCCGCCAGCGCCAGTCATACATCCCCTGCCGGTCGTTGCCGCCGGCCCAACTGTCGCGGATGGGTATGATGGTTGCCGCCGTGCTGGTTGCGATCGACAGATCGGGTTGCAGGATTGGGCCGGCCACCGACGGTGCCGTCACGCCGGCAACGAAACCGAGGGCCAGGAGCCCGGATCGAAGGGAAGAGAAAAGCGGTTTCATTTCACTCTCCAAGGAGCAAAGGCCCCACGCCCAGCACACCCCGGGAAGAGGCCCATTGTTGGAACTTTCCGTCTGAACGGAAGATGAACGGAAAGGTTCCATCAACCATAACGAGTATCGCGCCTGGCTCTTGTTTTCGTCCCCGCTTGCGGGCAAAGGTCACGGCCATGTCGCTTCGGCTTGCCACCTTCAACGTCGAGAACCTGATGAGCAGGTTCGATTTCTCGGGCTATCGCAACCAGCTCAATGAAGACCGCACGCTGGCGCTGTTCGATATCCAGAGCGAGGCCGAATACCGGTTTCTCGAGCAGGCTCGTGCCATCGCCCAGTCCGACGACACGCGCCAGCTGACGGCGCTCGCCATAGCAGCCACCCGCGCCGACATCATCTGCATGCAGGAGGTCGACAACATCGAGGCGCTGAAGGCTTTCGAATATGGCTATCTGTTCAAGATGATCGGCCAGGGCTACCGGCAGAAATACACCACCGCCGGCAACGATACGCGCGGCATCGATGTCGCGGTGATGATGCGCAATGAAACAGCGCAAGGGCAGCCGATCGACTTCGTGCGCATGACCAGCCACGCCTATGTCACCTTCGAGGAGTTCGGGCTGTTCACGCCGGAGCTCGCCGCGCTCGGCTATCTCGCCAATGAGCGTGTCTTTCGCCGCGACTGCCTGGAGATCGACCTGAGGGTCGGCGGCGTGCCGTTGACGCTCTATCTGGTGCATTTCAAATCGATGGGGCCGCCGCGCAACGGGCTGGATGGCCGCCAGGCGTCGATGCCGCTGCGCATCGCGGAAGCGCAAGCGGTGCGCCGCATCGTCGAGGAGCGTTTCGGCAAGGACCATGCCGCCGACAAACGCTGGGCCATCTGCGGCGACATGAACGATTACCGGCAACGCGTGAAGATCGATGGCGACGCCATCGACGGCTACCGTTTCGAGGTTGTCGACGAAACCCTGTCCTCGATCGATGTGCTCACCGCAGGCGGCTTTTGCGAGAATGTTGTCGAGCGGCGTCCGGAGATGGACCGCTGGAGCTTCTACCATACGCGCGGCCCGGAGGAGCGGCACCTTTGCCAGCTCGACTATATCCTGCTGTCGAAGGGGCTGGCCGCGAAGAACGCCACCGCCGTTCCCGACATCATCCGCAATGGCCAGCCCTGGCGCACCATCTTTCCGCCCGGACAGGAGGTCGAACGTTTCCCGCGCGCGGGCTGGGACAGGCCGAAAGCGTCGGACCATTGCCCGGTGGCGATCACAGTGGACATGGCGTGACGCTGTTGAGTTTCGACCTGCCGCGCAACGTCATCCTTCCGGTCGATGCGGTCGATGTCCGCCTCGATCCCGGCCCGCATCCCTTCGCGCTGAGCAATGCTGCAGCCATCGCCGAGAACTGGCGGCAGGAGATCACCGCCAATCCGGCATTGTTCGATGGCGCTGTGGTGCTGCTTGCCGAGCTTGCCTACCGCGACGGTCGCCTCGTCGGCCGCTGCCACGCAGTCAACTATTCGACCTTCATGCTGTGGCGCAAGCGGCGCGAGAATTCCGGCGCCGAGCACGCCTACGCGCATGCCGTGCTGGTCGCCGGCGACAATGCGCTGGTGGCGATCCGCATGGGGCCGCATACGGTCAATGCCGGCCGCGTCTATTTCGCCGCCGGCTCCTTCGAGCCGATCGATTTCCGCGACGGACTGGTCGATGTCGACTTCAACATGATCCGCGAGGTGAGGGAGGAGACCGGGCTGGACCTTTCGACGGCTGAACGCGGACAGCGCTATCACGCGCTATCGACGGCAAGCGGTACGGTCATCTTCCGCCGCTACCGGGTCGCGGAATCCGCCGACGAGTTGGCGCGGCGTATCACCGCCTTCGTCGCCGCCGAGACCGACCCGGAGATCGAAGGGCCGGTCATCATCCGCCACGCCGGCGATCTGCCCGCCGGCCTGATGCCGCACATGAAGCCGCTGGTCGAGTGGCATTTCGGCGGCGATCGTTAGCAGCACCCCCCGCTCTTTCAGCGCTGCCTCACCACAAGATCAGGGGGCACAGGCGCGGAACGTTGTTTTCTGACTATTCGTGCCTGAGCGCGTCGATCGGGTCGAGCCTTGCGCCGCGCAGCGCCGGGAAGAAGCCGAACACCATGCCGATCAGCGCAGAGAAGCCGACGGCGAGCAGGACGACGGCGGGACTTGGCGCGAAGGGTATCGTCAGCGTCATCGAGGCGAGGCCGGCCAGCGAAAGCCCGATCAGGATGCCGATGATGCCGCCAAAGAGCGACAGCACCGTCGCCTCGACCAGGAACTGGATGAGGATGTGTTTTTCATGCGCGCCGATGGCCAGCCTGATGCCGATCTCGCGCGTGCGTTCGGTGACCGAGACCAGCATGATATTCATGATGCCGATGCCGCCGACCAGCAGGCTGACGCCGGCGACGGCGCCGAGCATGCCGGTCATGGTCGTGGTGGCGCTGGTCATCGCATCCGCGATCTGGGTCATGTCGCGGATGGCGAAATCGGGATCTCGGTCGGGCGTGATACGGCGTGTGTCGCGCAAAATGTCCTCGACGCGCGACTGCAGCTCGGTGGTCGGGGTGCGGTCGTCGGCGGCGATATAAATGTTGTCGATGTCGCGGTTGCCGGCGATGCGCCGTTGATAGGCGTGCAGCGGCATCAGCACGACATTGTCCTGGTCCTGGCCGAAGCCGGTGTAGCCCTTGGGCTCGAGCAGGCCGATGATCTTGCAGGAGGTGCGGTTGACGCGGATGATCTCACCCTCCGGATCGCCGGCGCCGAAGAATTGCTGGCGCACGGTTTCGCCGATCAGGCACACACCGGCGCCGGCGCGCGATTCGGAATCGCTGAACGGGCGGCCTGACACCAGCTTCCAGTCGCGGGCGTCGAGATAGGCGCTGTCGGTGCCGGTCACGCCCGAGGTGAGGCTTTCGGTGCCGAAGATGACGCGGACCTGCTTTTGCGAGGCCGGCGAAATCGCGCGCGCGCCGCTCAGATGCGCGACGAGCGCGGCGACATCCTTTTCGGCCAGCGGCCGCACCGCCTGGTCGAGCCCTCCCGGTCCGCCGGGGCCTGCCGGCCGGCCGGCGCGGACGACGAGCAGGTTGCTGCCGAGCTTGGAAATATCGGCCTTGACCTTCTCCGTCGTGCCGGAACCAATGGTGAGCATGGCGATGACGGCGGCGACGCCGATGACGATGCCAAGCAACGTCAGGAACGAGCGCAATACGTTGCGGCGGATCGAGCGCAGCGAGAGGCGCACGGTCTCCCAGATCATGCCGCTTGCTCCGCTAAGGTGTCGGAGGCGACATGGCCGTCGAGGAAACGGACGGTGCGGCCGGCATAGTTCGCGACGTCGGCCTCGTGCGTGACCATGACGATGGAGAGCCCGAGCTCGGCGTTGAGCCTTGTCAGCAGTTCCATGATCTCGTGCGTGCGCGCCGTGTCGAGATTGCCGGTGGGCTCGTCGGCGACCAGCAGCGTCGGTCTGGTGACGATGGCGCGGGCGATCGCCACGCGCTGCTGCTGGCCGCCGGAAAGCTCGGCCGGCGTGTGGTGCTCGCGCCCGACCAGCCCGACCTCGGCCAGCGCCTGCATGGCGAGATCGCGGCGCTCGCGCGCGGCAACGCCGCGATAGATCAGCGGCAGCTCGACATTTTCCGCCGCAGTCGTGCGCGGCAGCAGATTGTAGCCTTGGAAGACGAAGCCGACATAAAGGTTGCGCAAAAGCGCGCGGCGGTTGCGGTCGAGGCGGCCCGCATCGATGCCCATGAAACAGTAGGTTCCGGCCGTCGGCGTATCGAGGCAGCCGATGATGTTCATCGCCGTCGATTTGCCCGAGCCCGAGGGACCCATGATGGCGACGAATTCGCCGCGCCGGATGGCGAGGTCGACGCCGGCCAGCGCGTGCACGCGAGCCTCGCCCTCGCCATAGCTCTTCCAGACCTTGTCGAAGGTGATGAGCAGGGGAGCCGACATTTCGTCAGCTCCGCTGCTGCGCGCCGGTGATGACTTGCGCGCCTTCGTCGAGGCCGGAGGTGATCTCGGTCAGCTCGCCGTCGGTCGAGCCGATCCTGACGTTGACCGGACGTGGCCGGCCGTTCTCCAGCACATAGAGCGTGCGCGAGCCGTCGGTCGGCGCCTTCGTTGCCTCGCGCTGCCGGTTGGGGCGGCCCATGCGGCCGGTGAAGAGGTCGCTAAGGCTCCAGCCGCGTGCCTGCTGTTGCATCGGGCGATAGCGGAAAGCGGTCGACGGGACGGTAAGCACGCTTTTGGCCTGCCGAGTCACCACCGAGACCGTGGCCGTCATACCGGGCCGCAAGAGAAGCTCGCCATTGTCGACTTCGAGGCGGGCATTGTAGGTGACAACGCCGTCGGTGGTGACCGAGGCGTAGGAGATGTCGCGGATCTCGGCGTCGAAGGGTCGGTCCGGGAAAGCGTCGACGGTGAAGCGGGCGTGCTGGCCGGGCTTGACCTCGCCGATATCGGCCTCGTCGACCGCAGCCTGCAATTCCATGTTACGAAGGTCGGCGGCGATGACGAAGAGCACCGGCGCCTGCAGCGAGGACGCGACGGTCTGGCCAGGGTCGACCGAGCGCGTCAGCACGATGCCGTCGATCGGCGCATAGATGGTGCTCTTGGCGAGATCGGTCTGCTGCGCCTTGAGATCTGCCTGAGCGATGGCGAGATTGGCTTCGGCGCTGTCGAGCGCCGCCTTCGAGCGGTCGCGCGTCGCCGTCGCCGCTTCGAGCGACTGGTCCGTCGCCATGCCGCGCTTGGTCAGCGCGTTTGCGCGCACAACCGCGTTCTCGTTTTCCTGCAAGGTCACCTTGGCGTCCTCGACGGCGGCCGCCGCCGCCTTGGCGGAGGCGGTGGCGCGCTCGATCTGGACCTCCAGCTTGGCGGTGTCGAGCGTCGCCAGCACGTCGCCCTTCTTGACCCGCTGATTTTCATTGGCCGCGACCGAGCGGACTATGCCGGAAAGCTCGCTGGAGATGTCGACCTGGGTCAGCGGCTGCAGCGTGCCGGTGGCCGATACCGCGACGGTGAGGTCGGCGACCGCCGCGGGCACGGCGGTGTATTCGATCCTGGGAGGTGCTGCGGCATACCATCGATAGAGGGCAACGCCGGCGGCGATGATCGCTATCGCCAGCAGCGCGTAGAACCAGAAGCGGCGACGCTTGCGGCTTACGCCCTTGCGGTCGAGCCCGAGCGCTGCCTCTATGGAAGTACCGGATTCCGCGTTTGGCGGATTGACAAGCTGGTCCACGCCGGACCCCTATGCTGAAAATGGATGTCCCTATCCGTCCACAAATCAGGCCTTAAGGTTCGAATTTCAAATTAAATTTCCCTCATGTTTGGATTGAGGCAGAAATTCGGGGCGAGGCGAAAGGTTTTCTCCATGGCGCGCAATTACTTGCTTTACGATGTGTTTACCACCGAAAGGCTGGCTGGAAATCCGCTTGCGGTGGTGCTGGACAGCGACGGGCTCGACACTGCCGGCATGCAGGCGATCGCACGTGAATTCAATCTGTCTGAGACAGTGTTCGTGCTGCCTCCCGACAATCCGAAGCATCGCAACCGCATACGCATCTTCACGCCCGACTATGAGATGCCTTTCGCGGGGCATCCGACGGTCGGCTCGGCGATCGCGCTGGCCGAACTCGCCGGCGAGGCCGCCGGCATTTTCGTGCTGGAGGAGAATATCGGGCCGGTGCGTTGCGCGGTGAGCAAGCATGACGGCTCGACATTCGCTGAGTTCGACCTGGCGAAACTGCCGGAACCGCTGGAGCTCAAGGCTGACCCGGACGCGATCGGCGCCGCGCTCGGCCTTGCCCCGCACGAGATCGGCTTCGAGAATCACCGCGTCGCCTTCTGGTCGGCCGGCGTGCCTTATGTGACGATTCCCGTTGCCGGCCTGGAGGAGGCGGCCAAGATCCGGCTCGACAACCAGGCGTGGTCGGAATTGGCGCCGCGCAAGAGCGAATGGGCCTTCGCCAGCCCCTATGTCTATTGCCGCGAGACGGTGCATCACGACAGCGCCTTCCATGCCCGCATGATCGTGCCCGGCACGCCTTCCTATGAGGACCCGGCGACCGGTTCGGCCGCGGCCGCCTTTGCCGGCGCCATCATGCATTTCGACGCCCCGACCGACGGCATCTCGCAGCTCTGGATCGAGCAGGGGCTGGAAATGGGCCGGCCGTCGCGCATCCGGCTCGAGCTCAATGTCGATGGCGGGAAACTGGCCTCCGCGCGCATTGGCGGCCACGCGGTCAAGGTGGCTGAAGGCAAGCTATTCGTGTGACACCTGCGGGCTTTTTTGGCAGGCATGATCTTTTCCCGAAAAACCGGAATCCACTTTTCGCGATCATGCCGTGTCGATTTGTCGGGAAATGATCCGGCAGGGCCTAGACACAGCCGAAAGCGGCGGCTATATGCGCCGCCGACGCTGAGTTTTCCGGCGGTGTGGGTGTGTAGCTCAGTTGGTAGAGCAGCTGACTCTTAATCAGCGGGTCCACAGTTCGATCCTGTGCACACCCACCATTTTTTCCGATGGTATTTCTCCTTTTTAGCCCGCCTTCGCGGCGGATTGAGCTGTTAAAGCTCAAGACCTGCAACGATCGCCCGTCAGACAGCTCTCATGACGATTGATGCCCAACCGGCGATCGAAGGATCAAGCCGCAAGTGCCAATGCCGCACTAGGCCACGGAAGATGTCTGCTACGCCTGGAAGAATTCCTCGATGTCATCCAGAACGGTGATGGTCGCAACGATGTCCAACGGGCTGTCCCAGTCGACATGAAGAAGGAATTCAACGCCTCCTGCTTCCCCGCCGGCCACGCCGTGGGGGCCAACATTGGTCACATAAACATTAGCGGAGCCAAGATTTGGGCGCCCAAGCGTCTTCGGTCCGCCACCAAAGCCACCGAAGGCAGGTATAAATTCCGCTGCTGTTATGATCACCACCGAGTCTAGGTTGATCGGGTCCCAATTGAAGTTCTGACGAATTGTACCTTTCATTCCCCGGTAGAGTACTCTAATTGAACGAGCCATGCCTTCCTCCTTTTCTGAAGAAACCTCAATTATGGGGTAATAACGAGGTATGATTTGGCATGGCGTCAGAGTTTGATCTGTGAGGATGATCACAAATCATTTGCAATTGTTGGTAAGAGGATCTTTGAGTGATCCGTGGTCAGATCAGTGCAACCGTCAAATCCGCTAAATTTAGATAATATTAAGCCGATTTGCAGAAACAGAAATTGCGTAAGGGCGACCAATCCCGTCACTTCTCCGAAACCCCGGCTTCGGCAAAGCTCGCCATCTTCGCGTGGCATTCCAGTGCCGAACGCACGATGTTGACGGCAAGGCAGGCGCCGGAGCCTTCGCCGAGCCGCATGCCGAGATCGAGCAGCGGCGGCAGGCCGAGCGCCTCGAGCAGGCGGCGGTGGCCGGCTTCGGCCGAGACATGGGCGGCGATGGTGTGGGCCAGCCCGGTCGGATGCAGCCTCGCCAGAGGTGCTGCGGCTGCGGTGCAGACGAAGCCGTCAAGCAGCACCGGCACGTTGTTCTTGCGCGCGGCGAGTGTGGCGCCGAGGATTGCAGCCAGCTCGCGCCCGCCAAGGGCGGCAGCGATCTTCAGCGGGTCGGAGAGCGCATCGGCATGGCGCTTGAGGCCGGCCTCGATGGCCACGACCTTGCGCAGCAGCCCGGCATCGTCGACGCCGGTGCCGCGGCCGGTCCATTTTTCCGCGCCGCCGCCGAAAAGCGCCGTCGAGATCGCCGCCGCAGGCGTCGTGTTGCCGATGCCCATCTCGCCGAAGCAGACGAGGTCGAGATCCTTGGTTACCGTGTCGTAGCCGGCCGAGACGGCGGCGAGGAACGCCTTTTCGTCCATCGCCGGCGCTATCGTGAAATCGCCGGTCGGATGGTCGAGGTCGAGCGGAATGACGTCCAGCTTGGCGCCGGCGACGCGGGCAAGCTGGTTGATGGCCGCGCCGCCGCCGGCGAAATTCGCCACCATCTGCACCGTGACTTCCGAAGGATAGGCCGACACGCCCTGCGCGGTGACGCCGTGATTGCCGGCGAAGACGACAACCTTCACATGGTCGAGCTTCGGCATGTCGCGCGCCTGCCAGCGGCCGAGCCAGGCGGCGATCGCTTCCAGCCGGCCGAGACTGCCCTGCGGTTTGGTCAGCGTGTCCTGGCGCCTCGCGACGGCGCTGGCGGCCGCATCGCTGCCGGACGGGAGGTCGAGGCAGGCGGCGCGAAGGTCTTCGAGGGATTTGAAGCTCATGGGGGCAAGGTCTCCGAAAGTGAATCAGGAAAGGCAGATGGAAGCGACGAGCAGCACGGCGATCTCGCCGAGCTGCTGCAGCGCGCCGATCGTGTCGCCGGTCTGCCCGCCGATCTGGCTGAGGCAAAGAGCGCGGAACGCCATGAAGACCAGGCCGAGCAGAATGAGCGCCGCTATCGCGCCGCCAAGGCCGAGCGCCAGCAGCGCCACCGCGCCGAGCGCGGCGCCGATGACTGCGGTTTCGGCGGTGACGGTGCCGGCGCCCGCCGACAGGCCGTCGCTGCGGGCCGGCGGCAGAAGATGCATAAAGGCGCCGAACAGGCCGCGCGAGCCGGCATGCGCGGCAAGCAGCGCCAGGAATACGTGGCCTGGACCGGCGAGTTCGGAAAGAGCGCTCCAGCGGATGAGCAGCGACAGCCCAAGCGCTGCAGCGCCATACGCGCCGATGCGGCTGTCGCGCATGATTTCCAGTTTCCTGTCGCGCGTCCTGCCGCCCCAAAAGCCGTCGGCGATATCGGAAAGCCCGTCCTCGTGCAGGCAGCCGGTGACGAGCATCGTCGCGGCGAGGGTGAGCGCCGCGGCCGGGCCGCTGGCAAGACCCAAACTATAGGCGATCGCGTAGACGAGCGCGCCGATGATCGCCACCGCGAGGCCGGCGAAGGGCGCGGCCCAGATCGCATCCGCCAGGCTGCGGCCGCCGAAATCGCTCGAGGGCAACCGCAGGCGGGTGAAAAAGACGAGGCTGAGGCCGATATCGTCAAGCACTTGCCGGGGCGCGGAAGGGCCGCTCATGCGCTCCTCGCAATGGCATGGAAGAAGGTGCCGCTGACATGGCCGCGCCGGTAGCCGGAGGCGCCGAGCGGATTGCCCTGGCCGTCGGCGAGATCGGCCAAGGGCTCGTCATTGCCGGCAGCAAGCATCTGCGCGTAGTGGAATTCGTGACCGCGGATCCGCGTGCCCTCCGGCCCCAACGGACAGGCGGCGCGCAGCCGCGCCTCGCGATAGCCGAGATTCATCTTGCGTTTGGCGAAGCTGGTCGAATGGCCAAGCAGGCTAAGCATCTTGTGGCTCTCGCCGTCCGCGTCTTCCAGCACTTCGCCCAGCACCATGAAGCCGCCGCACTCGCCGTGAACCGGCTTTGCCGCCGCAAAGCGCGCCATTCCTGCCTGGAAGTTGATCGCGGCCGCGAGCTTGCCGGCATGCAGCTCGGGATAGCCGCCGGGCAGCCAGCAGACATCGCAGTCCGGCGAGGGCGCCTCGTCGGCAAGCGGCGAGAAAGGCACGATCTCGGCGCCTGCCTTGCGCCAATGCGTGGCGACATGCGGATAGAGGAAGGTGAAGGCGGCGTCTTCCGCCAGCGCGATGCGCTGTCCGGGCGGCTGCAAGGCATCGCCGAAGTCGCCGGTCGCCGGATCCAGCGGGGTGGCCAGCGCTAGGATAGCGTCGATATCGAGCGACTTTTCGACCATGTCGGCCAGGCGGTCGAGATGCGCCATCAGGTTTTCGTACTCGCCGGCCTGGACGAGGCCGAGATGCCGCTCCGGCAGGTTGAGCGTCGGATCGCGCAGGATGGCGCCGACCACGGGCAGGCCGATCGCTTCGATGGCGTCGCCGGACAGCCGCCGGTGGCGTTCGCTGCCGAGCCGATTGAGCACGACGCCGGCCATGCGGACATCCGGATCGTAGGTGGCAAAACCCTTGGCGACGGCGGCGGCCGTGGTCGACTGTCCGGAAACATCGAGCACCAGAAGCACTGGCAGGCCGTAGAGCCGGGCGAGATCGGCGGCCGAGCCGGAGCGGCCTTCCGGCGCGGGGATGCCGTCGAACAGGCCCATCGCGCTTTCAAGGATAATGTATTCGGCGTCGTCCGCGGCTTCGGCCGCTAGCGCATTGAGCAGAGAAGGCGACATCGCCCAGCTGTCGAGGTTGACGCCTGACAGGCCGGTCGCGGCGGCGTGGAAGCCCGGGTCGATATAGTCTGGTCCGGACTTCGCGCCGCGCACTTTCAGCCCGCGCCGCGCAAGCGCACGCAACAGGCCGATGGTGACGCTGGTCTTGCCCGAGCCGGAGCGCGGCGCGCCGACGATGATTGCGCGCGCCGTCATGCGCCGCCCGTCAGTGCCGCGCGCATGGCGACGATGCCGCCGACAACGATCAGCGCCGGCGAAGCGAGCCCGGCGGCCGCGGCCTCGTCAGCGATGTTGGCGAGCGTGGCGACGACGATGCGCTCCTGCGGCGTGGTTGCCGCCACGATCACGGCGGCCGGGGTCGATGGCGCGAGGCCGCCCTCGAGCAGCTTTGCCGCGATCACCGGCAAATTGGCCATGCCCATATAGACGACGACCGGCTGTCCGGTGCGGGCGATCGCGGTCCAGTCGATGTCGTCATCGGTGCCGGCGGCGTGGCCGGTGGCGAGAATGACCGCCTTGTTGATGCCGCGCATGGTGGTGGGAATGCCGGTGGCAGCCAGCGCGCTGAGGCCGGAGGTCAGGCCGGAGAGCACCCGGAACGGAATTTCTTCGCCGGCGAGCGCCAGAGCTTCTTCGCCGCCGCGGCCGAAAATATAGGGGTCGCCGCCCTTCAGGCGCACGACTCGGCGGCCTTCGCGCGCCAGCCGCACGAGAAGCGCGTTGATGTCGTCCTGCTTCATCGAGGGCTGGCCGCCGCGTTTTCCGGCGTAGAAGAGCTCGGCGCCTTGAGCGACCGCCACGACATCGGGCGAGACCAGCGCGTCATAGACCAGCGCATCGCATTGCCCAAGTGCCGCCAGCACCTCCAGCGTCAGGCAGCCGGGGTCGCCGGGGCCGGCGCCTGCCAGCCAGACATGGCCTGGCTCAAGCTCGCGCGGCTTGAAGTTCAGCCGCGCCAGCGCCTGCTCCACATTAGCCCGTCCGTTCATATTGGCGCCGCCGTTCACAATCCGTCCCGTCCGCGAAAACGCCGCTGGTAGTGGGCGTCGTACAATGAGCTTTCGCCGAAATCCTGCGCGGCGAGAGCGCTGCCGACGAAGATGATCGCGGTGCGTTCCATCGGGCTCTCCGCCAGTTGCGCTTCGATGGTTCCCAGCGTGCCGGTCAGGATGCGCTCGTCCGGCCAGGAGGCGCGGAAGACGACCGCGACCGGACATTCGGCGCCGTAAAGCGGGGTTAGATCCGCCACGATGCGGTCGATGGCATGGATGGCGAGATGGATGGCTAGCGTGGCGCCGGTGCGGCCGAAGCCGGCCAGCGTCTCGCCCGGCGGCATTTTCGAGGCGCGGCCGGAGATGCGGGTCAGCACCAGGCTTTGCGCGAGCTCGGGAATGGTGAGCTCGCGGCGAAGTGCTGCCGCCGCCGCCGCGAAAGAGGGCACGCCTGGGGTCAGCGAGTAGGGGATGCCGTGCTTTTCCAGCCGCCTGATCTGTTCGGCCACCGCGCTCCACACCGAAAGGTCGCCGGAATGCAGGCGCGAGACGTCGTGGCCGGCCTTGTGCGCGGCGACATATTCGGCCTCGATCTCGTCAAGCGACATCGGCGCGGTGTCGATCAATTTGGTGCCTGGCGCGCAATTCTCGAGCAGTTCCGGCGCGACGATCGAGCCGGCATAGAGGCAGACCGGGCAACTGGCCAGGAGCCGGGCGCCGCGCAGCGTGATGAGATCGGCGGCGCCCGGGCCGGCGCCGATGAAATGGACGGTCATGCGGCGCCTCCGCCAAGAGCGATGGCGCAGGTCACCGGACCGAGCACGATACGCGGTCCAAGCAGTCTCGCACCTTTTCCGGCCGCGGCCAGAGCCGAGGCTTCCGAGACAGAAGGCGTGCCGGCCTGGGCCTGCGACGCTTCGGAGCGACTGACCGTGCCGGACGAGACGGATCGCAGCGCGGCGTCGGAGATGACGAGCACGGGGAGGTCGAGGTCTCGGCCGGCAAGGAAGATCGCCGGCTCGTCGCGCTTGATTTCGCCTGTCGCCAGCGCGGAAAGCGCCGTCATCGCCAGCCCGTGCGCTTCGAGCGCGGTCTCGACCGCGGCGCGAACGTCGCCCGCCGTCACGCCTTTGCGGCTGCCGATGCCCGCGACCATCATGGCTTGACCCAGCTCCACTGCGTGACCGGCATGGCCGGACGCCATGATTGCATCGATCCGACAGGCGCCGCGCGCGACAGGGCGATGCGGGTCAGGTCGCCGCCACGCCTGTTGTGCTGGTCGAGCAGCAGCGCCTCCATCTCCAGCGTCACCGCATTGGCGACTAGCCGGCCGCCGGGACGCAGCGCCTTGATCGCCTGCTCCAGCACCCCGGCATCGCTGCCGCCGCCGCCGATGAAGATGGCATCGGGCGTCTCCAATTTTGCCAGCGCCTTAGGCGCGGCGCCCTCGATCACGACGAGGCCGGGCACGCCGCAATGCGCGGCGTTGCGAGCGATGCGGGCGGCGCGTTCTGCGTTAGCCTCGATGGCGATGGCGCGCAGCGAGGAATGAGCCAGCATCCACTCGATGCCGATCGAGCCGGAACCGGCGCCGATGTCCCAGAGCAATTCGCCGCGCCGCGGCGCCAGTGCCGACAGCGTGATAGCGCGGATCTCGCGCTTGGTGATCTGGCCGTCGTGCTCGAACAGATGATCGGCAAGGCCACAGGTCAAGGGCAGGATGCGCGCGTCCGGTGTCGATTCAATTTCGAGCGCCAGCACGTTGAGCGGGTTGATGTTTTCGAGATTGAAGGCATCGGCTCGAACGGTGCGACGCATCTCATCGGGGCCGCCGAGCGCTTCGAGGACAGTCAAGTGCGAAGGGCCAAAACCGAGCTCGTCGAGCAGTGCAGCGATAGCCGCCGGCGCTTCGGCGTCGGAGGTGAGCGCCAGGATGCGCGCGCCGGGATGGAGCAGGGGCCGGATCAGGTCGATCGAATGGCCGTGCAGCGAGATGGTCTCGACGTCCTGCAAGGCCCAGCCGAGGCGCGATGCCGCGAGCGACAGAGATGAGGGCGCCGGCAGGACGAGCATCTGTTCCGGTTCTACCTTGCGCGCGAGCGTGACGCCGACGCCGTGAAAGAACGGGTCGCCGGACGCGAGCACGCAGACGTCCTTGCCCGCGAGCGCCAGCACGTCGCGCATTTCCGCGTCGAAGGGTGTCGGCCATGAGCGGGTTTCGCCGTTGGCGAGGGAAGAGACGAGCGCAAGATGCCGCTTTCCGCCGAACACGACGTCCGCCTGCGCAATCCGCTGCTTGGCCTCGTCGCCGAGACCCGCTACACCGTCCTCGCCGATGCCGACGATGGTGAGCCATTTTGAGGCTGGCTTGGCGGCGCGCGGACCCTTAGCAGGCATGATGACCCACCATATCCTGATCCTCGGCGGAACGACGGAAGCCCGGCAATTGGCCGGGAAGCTCGCCCGTCGCGACGATTTTTCGGTCACGCTGTCGCTGGCCGGCCGCACTGAAAGCCCGGTCGCGCAAGGCGTGCCGGTGCGTGCCGGCGGCTTTGGCGGCGCAGATGGGCTGGCTGCCTATCTTCGGGAAGAACACGTCGATCTGCTGATCGACGCCACGCATCCATACGCCGCGCGTATCTCGGCCAACGCCGCAGAAGCGGCTGCGCAGGCTGGCGTGCCGGTCCTTGCGCTGCGGCGTCCTGGATGGGAGCCCGTGGCCGGTGATCGCTGGACGCTGGTCGACAGCGTCACTGAGGCGGCGAAGGCGCTTGGCGAGGCGCCGCGCCGCGTTTTCCTGGCGATCGGCCGTCAGGAGGCCGGCGCCTTCGAAGTCGCTCCGCAGCACCGCTACCTGATCCGCAGCGTCGACCCGGTCGAGCCGAAGCTTGGCGTGCCCGATGCGCTTTACCTCCTGGCGCGTGGACCGTTTCCGGAAGCGGACGAAAGGGCGTTGCTCGAAAAATACGGCATTGATGCCGTCGTTTCCAAGAACAGCGGCGGCGAGGCGACCTATGGCAAGATCGCCGCTGCGCGGGCGCTCGGCATCGAAGTGATCATGATCCGCCGACCGCCTTTGCCGGACGTTCCTTCGGCCAAAACCGTCGATGCGCTGGCGGCAAAAGTCGATCATCTTTTCGACCCTGTTGCCGAGCGCGGCGTGTAGACTAGCGCGGGTTTTTCGCCGCGCTTGATGATCCGGGTTTCGGGCGAGCCGATGATGATGCAGGTCGCCATGTCGGCTTTTGCCGCATCGGCATCCGCCAGCAGAGAGACTTCGATACGCTCGTCGGGCCGGCCGGCAGCGCGGCCGAAGATCACCGGCGTGGTGCCGGGCAGGATCGCCTTCAGGCATTCGAAGGCGCGGCCAAGCTGCCAGGGGCGAGCCTTGCTGATGGGATTGTAGAGCGCGATGACGAAGCCGGCGCCGGCCGCTGCCAGCAGGCGCAATTCGATCAGCTCCCACGGCTTCAAATTGTCGGAGAGCGAGATGGCGCAGAAATCATGGCCGAGCGGTGCGCCGATGCGGGCGGCGACGGCGAGCATTGCAGTCACGCCCGGGACAACCGAGATGTCGATGGCACGCCATTCTTCAGGGCCGGCTTCGATCGCCTCGCAAACGGCCGCGGCCATGGCGAAAACGCCGGGATCGCCGCCGGAAACGACGGCGACATTGTGGCCTTCTGCGGCCTTGGCCAGCGCTTCGTTGGAGCGGGCGAGTTCCTCGCGGTTGTCGGAGGCGATGCGGGTCTGGTCCGGCCGCAGCTCCAGCCGGTCGAGATAGGGCTTGTAGCCATAGAAGAAGGAAGCCTCGGCCACGGCATTGGCAGCCTGCGGCGTGACCTGGTCGGCATTGCCGGGTCCGAGACCGATGACGGTAAGGCGGCCGCTCATGCCTTGGCACCCGGGCGAGCCGACCAGCCGGCAACCAGCACGATGGCGAAATAGGGCGCCTTGTCGTCCGATTTTTCGGCCAGCCGCATCGAGACGCTGCCCGGCATGGTGCCGCGCTCGACATAGACGGCCTTCGCCAGCTTGCCGGTCGCTTCCAACGCGCGGCGGATTTTTGGCAGGTTGCGGCCGACCTTCATGATGACGGCGGCATCTGTGTCGGCGAGGCGGCGGGTCAGCTCGAACTCGCTCATCGTGCCGGGCAGCACACTCAGCACGTCGTCGCCCTGCACGATCGGCAGACCCGTGCTCGACCAGCAGCCCGACATGGCGGTGATGCCAGGAATGACCTCGGTCGGGAAGCGGTGCGCAAGCCGCACATGCAGATGCATGTAGGAGCCGTAGAAGAGCGGATCGCCCTCCGACAGCACCGCCACCATCCTGCCGGCGCCGAGATGCTCGGCCACCTGTTCGGCCGATTGCTCGTAGAAATCGGCGATCTGCGCGCGGTAGTCGTCGTGATCCTTGTCGATCTCCGTCGTCACCGGATAGAGCAGCGGCAGCTCGATCATGTCCGGCCGGAAGCGCGCCTCGACGATGGCACGCGCATTGCTGTTGTTGCCGCGCTTGGCGAAATAGGCGACGACGTCGGCCTCTGCCAACGCGCGCGCTGCCTTCAGTGTCAGAAGCTCGGGGTCGCCAGGGCCGGTGCCGACGCCGACAAGACGGCCTTTCATGATCGCGTTCACAGGCCGGGCCTCGCCAACGAATTGAGCGCGGCGGCCGTCATGGCGCTGCCGCCCAGCCTGCCGTGCACGATGGCATAGGGCACGCCGTAGGAATTTTCGGCCAGCGCATCCTTGGATTCGGCAGCGCCTACGAAGCCGACCGGCATGCCGATGATCGCGGCCGGCTTCGGCGCGCCGTCGCGCAGCTTCTCAAGCAGATAGAAGAGCGCGGTCGGCGCGTTGCCGATGGCGACGACAGAGCCGGCCATGCGCTCGCCCCAGAGGTCGATCGCCGCGGCCGAGCGGGTGTTGCCGATTTGCCTGGCGATGTCGTGCGTGCGCGGGTCGCGCAGCGTGCATATCACCTCGTTGCCGGCCGGCAGACGGGCGCGGGTGACGCCGTGCGCCACCATCTCGGCATCGCAGAAGATCGGCGCGCCGGCGGCGAGCGCGGTCCGGGCGGCGGCAACGAAATTATTCGAGAAGACGAAATGGCTGGCGGCTTCAACCTGGCCGCAGGCATGGATCATGCGAATCGCGACATCGGCTTCCGCCTCCGAGAAGCGCGACAGATCCGCCTCGGCGCGGATGATGGCGAAAGACCGCTCGTAGATCGCCGTTCCGTCATGGATATAGTCGTAGGCGGCCATTATTGGTTCCGTCGATAGAGTTCGGCGATGCCGGCCGCGCCAAGTCTTTTCAGGCAGGCGGCGGCGGTTTCGCCCTGATGTCTTCCGTCGCGGATCGCGGCAAGGATGCCGGCGACCCCGAGCGCGGCGTCATAGCCCGGCCTGTACGCGGCAGGAAGGGCCTTTGCCGTCCCGTCCACGACAAGTCCGGCTCCGTTTTCGTCGCCGACCAGGGTGAGCGCAGCGGTGCCGGGATGCGCGCAGCCCTTGGCGCAGCCGGAAACGTGCAGGGTCAGCGAGGTGTCAAGGAGGTCCGCGCTTTCCTTTGCGATGGTTTCGGCGATGGCGCGGGTGGCGATGCGGCCGGACGCGCAAGCCGGCGTGCCGGGACAGGCGACGATGCGGGTGCGCGGATCGGCGGGGTCGGTGACAAAGCCGAGCGCGGCGGCGGAGGATTGGAGCGTGGAGGGGGCGGAGAGACCGAGGAAGAGCAGGGCTCGGCCTGGGGCAAGGCGGATTTCGGAGGCGCCGAGGTTTGCAGCTTGGGCGGCGAGATCGATGAGGTTTTGCGCCGGCATGCTGCCGTAGGGCAGGGCGATGCCTAGGGCGGTGTTGTTGCCTAGATTGAATAGGCCAATGGGACTTCTCGCGGGCTGGCGTTCCTGCGCCCCCCTCTCTGTCCTGCCGGACATCTCCCCCTCAAGGGGGGAGATTGCCTTGTCACCGCGGCTTTCGCCAATCTCCAACGCTGAAAGTGGAGAGCCGGCGCGGAAACTGCCAATCTCCCCCCTAGAGGGGGAGATGTCCGGCAGGACAGAGGGGGGCGCGAAGGAATGCCAGCTGGCGAGAGAGGCCAACTGCCGCTCCGACAAATCGCGGGTATGCGCCTCCCGGCCCTTTTCCGCGACCATCCGGAGTGCAGCAACTGTAATGTCACGCCCAGCATCCGCATCGACCGTCGCGAGCGGCTTCGCACTCCGCCCGTCGCCGGCAATCGACACGCTCCACCAGATGCTCGCCGCAGCCTGCATCGCCTTCAGCCGCACATCGGCCGTCACGGCATCCATCGTCAGCTGTCCGCCGCCGTCGACAACCACCGACACCTTCGGCCCCAGCCTTGCCGTCAGCCCGGCTTCCTCGATCGCCGCGCTGATTCGCTCCGCCAACGGGCGCGGATCGGCGATCTCTTCCGGATCGATTCCCGCCAGCGGCCCCGTCTCGACCGGCACGCCGATCTGCACCGCGATGCCGAGCGCATCCACTTCGTCCGCCAGCAACCGGGCGCTTTCCGCCGTCAGCCCGCGGATCTGCAGGCTGCCGCGCGCAGTCACTTCCATGATGCCGTTGCCGTGGCGCAAGGCGGATTCGCCGAGCCCGATCAGCGACTTCGGCGAAATTCCTCCAGCGACTGGGTTGAGCCGCACCAGCAGCCCGTCGCCGGTCTGCATCGGCGCGCTTAGAGCAGGGCAAGCGCCACGGCGCGAAAACGCGTTCATGCCGCCACTCCACCTGCCTGGGCCTCGGCAATCAAGGCTGCGAGGTCGTCGTCGATGGAGTTGCGCAGCGGGTGCCACAGGCCGCGCCGACGGGCGGCGAGGAACCGTTCGGCGATGACCTTGGCAGCCGCCGGATTCTCGCGCAGCAGGAAGGCACGGACGTCCGGGTCGCCAACATAGGCGTCGTGAACGGCCTCGATCAGCGCTCCCGAAATGGCATGCGTGGTTTCGGCAAAGCCGACCAGACGGTCGACCGTTTCGGCGAATTCGGAGGCGCCGCGCGGGCCGTGGCGCATCTGGCCGGCAATGAAGCGCGGGTTGACGGCGCGGGCGCGGACCACGCGCGATACCGCTTCGCCGACCGAACGCGGCTTCGGCTTTTTCGGGTCGGTCGTGTCGAGCACGATCACGTCGGCATTGCGGCCGAGCGTGGCAAGGGCGGCCGAAAAGCCGCCGATGAAGGCGACGTCGGCCGAGCCTTCGAGGATGTCGCGGCCGGGATCGTCGCCGGTGTGGACGAGGAGATCGGCTTCGGCGACCCGGCCCTCGAAAGCGCCGGGCGCCGATATCGCTTCGCCTTCGGCGCCGCCATAGGCGTGCGAGGTGGCGTCGAGATAGGCACGGCCGATCTCTTCGCGCGCGCCCCATTCGCCGCGCGACAGCAAGTCCTCGACGCCGGCGCCATAAGTTCCCGGTGAGGTGCCGAAAATGCGCGGGCTGATCTTCCCCTGAGCGCGCGTCGCTGCGGCGAGCGGGTTCTCGGTATCGTCCTCGTCGCGGCTGGCGACCGCGTTGGCAGCGGCGTCGATCAACGCGATCTGGGTCGGGAACATGTCGCGGAACAGGCCGGAGATGCGCCAGGTGACGTCGACGCGCGGGCGGCCGAGCGCGGCCGGCGGCAGCACCTCGATGCCGGTGACGCGGCCGGTGGCGGCATCCCATTGCGGTCGGCAGCCCATCAGCGCCAGACCTTGCGCGATCTCCTCGCCGCCGGTACGCAACGAGGCGGAACCCCAGAGGTCGATGACCAGCGAGCGCGGCCAGTCGCCATGGCTTTGCATATAGCTGCGCACCACTTCCTCCGCCGCCGCCTGGCCGAGGTCATAGGCGGTTGGCGTCGGCATTGTGCGCGGATCGGAGGTGAAGAGGTTGCGGCCGGTGGGCAGCACGTCGGAGCGGCCACGCGCCGGGGCGCCGGCGGGACCCGCCTTGACGTGACGGCCGTCGAGCGCGGCAAGCAGGGCTGCTTTTTCCGCGTCCGCGCTTTGCCGGCGCAGCGGATCGGCCTCGTCCTCCGGCGCCCGGCCATAGACATGCAGCCCGTCCTTGACGGCGAAATCCTTGAGGTCGCAGAGCCAGGCGTCGATGCGGCGCAGCGCTTCGTCGGGTTGATCGGCCTTGGCCACGCCCGCTTCAGAAGCGAGGCCAGTCTTCTGCGCGGTCTCGACGATCAGCTTTGCAAGTTGGTCACGACGGCGGCGGTCGAGGCCGTCGGCCTGAGCATATTCGTCGACCAACCGCTCGAGTTTCTGTTGCGCCTCATCGAGGCCGGCGCCGGTCAGCGGCGGCGCCAGATGGCCGAGGGTGACGGCCGAAATGCGGCGCTTGGCCTGCGCCGCCTCGCCCGGATTGGAGACGATGAATGGATAGATGACGGGCAGCGATCCGGTGACGATCTCCGGGAAGCAGGTTCCGGAGAGGGCCACCGTCTTGCCCGGCAGCCATTCGAGCGTGCCATGCGCGCCGACATGGATGATGGCATGCACGCCGAGCGATTTTTGCAGCCACAGGCCGAAGGCGATCAGCTCGTGGCGCGGGGGCAGCGTCGGGTCGTGATAGTCGGCGCGGCGGTCGGCCGAGCGGCCGCGGTCGGGGGCCAGCGCCACGGTGACGTTGCCGAAGGTCGCGGCGCGGAAGGGGAAGTGTGGCGGGGAGGCTGCCTTCAAAGGCAGGCGTTCCGTCGCCCCCCTCTCTGTCCTGCCGGACATCTCCCCCTCAAGGGGGGAGATTATTCCTTGCGCCTGGCTTTCGCCAATTTTCGGACTAGCAAGGGGGGAGCCGGCGGCGGAGCTGCCAATCTCCCCCCTTGAGGGGGAGATGTCCGGCAGGACAGAGAGGGGGGCCTCGCGCAGACCTATCTGGTCCTCCGCGCTGCCCCAGGCAGCCCTGACTGCATCACGCGCGCCTCCTGACAGTTCCGTGCACGAGCGCAGGTAGTCTTCCAGACTTAACCTGTGCCCACGAACCTCCAGCGCATCCAACAACTCCCGCGGCGATTGCGGAATCCCGTCAACCGCATAGCCTTGTTCGTTCAGGTCACGCAGCATGGCGAGCACGCTCGACGGCACGTCCAGCCCGACGGCGTAGCCGGTCCGTCCAGGCGCGCTCGGATAATCCGGGATCAGGATGGCGAGCTTGCGCTCGGCCCGCTTCGTCCGCTGCAGGCGAATGAACGCGGCGATCCGCCTGGCGACCTGCGCCACGCGGTCCGCTTCCGGACGGTTGGCGAAAGCACGAAAAGCCAGCGCCGGATCGGTCTCGACCTCGCCCTTGAAGGAGATGGCGCCGGCCAGGATGCGACCGTCGAGCTCGGGCAGCACCACATGCATGGCAAGGTCGGCAGGAGCCAGGCCGCGCTGGTTCTTTTGCCAGACCTCGCGCCTCGTCGTGGCGACGATGACCTGGAAGACGGGCACACCGGCGCGGTCGAAGAGGGTCTCGGCACCGGGTTCCGCGCCAGAGGCGAAGGCGGTGGCGGTGACGATGGCGGAGGGGTTCAGGGAGGTGAGGGCGGTTTCGACGAAGGCCAGGGATGCCGCGTCTTTGAGGCTGGACACGAAGATCGGCACGGGGGTGAGCCCTTGCAGCTTCAACGCTTCCACGAGAACGTCGATCGGTGCCACGTCGGCGGCAAGCAGCATCGAGCGGTAGAAGAGGATGGGGATGACGGCAAAATTGTAGGCGTCGAGTTCCGCCTTTAAAAGGTTCGGCTTCTCGACGACACCAATTCCCGGCTGATAAAATCCCGCCTTCGGCACGCTGACCGGTTCGGCCAAGGCCGCATCCGACCCGGCAAGCCTAGCCAGCCTTTGCACCAGCGCGCTCATATTGGCCGGGCCGCCTTCGCGGAAATAGCCAAGCAGGGCGTCCAATTCGGCGCGCGGCAGGGTCGAGCCTTCGACCAGCCGCAGGTCTTCGTCATGGCTTTCGCCGGGCAGCAATGCCAGCTTGATGCCGCGTTCGCGCGCCAGGGCGGCGAGCTGGTCACAGCCGTAGTGCCACCAGTCATAGCCGCCGAGGATGCGGACGAGGATGACCCTGGCGTGGCGGGCGACGCTGTCGATCCACAGGTCCACCGACATCGGGTGGCGAAGGTCACGCAGCGCCGCAAGCCGCATTGAGGGCAGCCGCGCCGCATCCGCCTTCCAGGCGGCGGCCAGGCCGGCGAGGTCGCTGTCGGTGAAGGACAGCGCCACCACATCCGCAGGCGTCTGCCTGAGGTCGATCGGCTCGGCGAGATCGTCGAGCGATGCGGATGTGGTGGCGAGGATGTGCATCGCGGTCCGGATTGCCTCAGCCGGCGAGGATACGCTCGATCGCCGGGCGGTTCAGCCCCTTGAGGCCGATGACAACGAGCCGCGAGCGGCGGTCGTCCTCAGCCGTCCAGGCGCGGTCGTAATAGTGGTTGACGCGCGGGCCGACAGCCTGCAGCAGGAGCCGCATCGGCTTGCCGCCGACCTCGACGAAGCCTTTGACGCGCAAGACGTTTTCCTGCTCTGCGGCAAGGGCGACGCGCTTGGCCAGCTCGTCGGGATTGGCGATCGACGGGATGTCGATGACGAAGGAATCGAAATCGTCGTGCTCGTGGTCGAGCTCGTCGTCGTGATGGGTCTTGCGGTTCTCGATGTCGTCCTCGACGGCGAGACCGAGGCCGAGCAGCACCGAGGGATCGACCTTGCCCTGCGACGTCGGCACGACTTTCACGGCGCGCGCCACATGCTCGCCGATGACGGCGTTGGCGCGCTCAGAGCCCGCCGCATCCATCAAATCGCTCTTCGACAGGATGATCAGGTCGGCGCAGGCGATCTGGTCCTCGAACACCTCCTCGACCGGATCGTCATGGTCGAGCGAATCGTCCGCGGCACGCTGCGCCTTCAGCGCGTCCATGTCGGAAGCGACGCGGCCGTCGGCCAGCGCCGGGCCGTCGACCACGGCGATGACGCCGTCGACGGTGACGCGGCTCTTCACGGTCGGCCACTGGAAGGCTTGCACCAAGGGCTTCGGCAGAGCGAGACCGGAGGTCTCGATCAGGATGTGGTCGACCTTCGGCGTGCGGGACAGGATCTGGTCGAGCGCCGGCACGAAATCGTCGGCGACGGTGCAGCAGATGCAGCCATTGGCGAGCTCGACGATGTTTTCCTCCGGGCAGGTGTCGACGCCGCAGCCCTTCAGGATCTCGCCATCGATGCCGACATCGCCGAACTCGTTGACGATGATCGCCAGCCGCTTGCCCTTGGCGTTTTCGAGCAGGTTGCGGATCAGCGTCGTCTTGCCGGCGCCAAGAAAGCCGGTGACGACGGTGCAGGGCACGCGGGAAACGGATGCGTTCATGGTCGGTCCTTCAGCATGTCGAGGGGAGGGATGCGGGCAACCAGGCCGCGCTTGAGAGAATCGGGCCGGCCGCGCCAGGGGATGAGGCCATCGGTCGAGGTGGCGAAGAGCTTTGCGCCGGCGACGAGATCGGCGCCGCTGGTCGTGTTCAGATCGCCGAAGACGTAGCTCCAGCAGCCGTCGCGCAGCAGCGCGGCGCTTAGCCGGCGCTTGCAGTTGCCGAGGCATTCGACGGTACGGATGTCGATCTTTTCGCCGCAAGCAGCCCGACGCGTGTCTTCGGCAAGCAGCGCGCCGGCGCGCGGATGCGCATCCGACCCGGTCTCGTCGGGGCAGGATGAGCAGACGATGACGGTGACGCCAGCCAAAGCATCGGGCTCGGACGGAATGTCCGCACTGTTTGCCGGGAAACTGCCGTTGCGATCCAAAACCATGCTCCTTGCCCGGAAAACCCGCCGGGCATTCGGATACTTAAAGTCTCAGACGGCAGGTCTCCTGGCTCGCGGGTCGTCACCCTGAATGCCGCCTTCCCGGGAACATCCCAGTGGTTTTCGGCAGAGGCTCGTCGCTTACAGTTGCGGGGACAGCCGCGGATTTGGGTGTTGGCCCGCACCGCATTCCCTCTTGGCTCCTCCCTTTGCCGGGAGAAGACCGTCTGGGTCAGGATTTAGAGGGTTCAGGGGGCTGGAGTCAACGACTGGCTTAGTACCAGCCTTTTGGCGGCTTTATGGGTTTGAGGTATGGACCCACAAGTTTGCGAGGCGGTGAGGCCACGGGCGCCATACTTAACGAACAGCCGTGCTGGCAAACCGGTTCCCACATCAAGACGAAGCGATTGGCGTCGAACTTCGGCTCATGAACTATTATATAGCGCTGCCCTACCGGCAATAAGCCACAGGCGCCTGCGATCTGCTTGTCGATCGTTCCAAACTCCAACCACCGCAGAAGAAGCGCCGTCACTTCTTTTGGCTGCATACCGGGTGCAATGTGGCCGCCACAGAAAATGACTGGACGCGTGACCTCTACCCATTCCTCTCGGTAAGCACCTGTCGCATATGATGGCGACGCTAAGGTCAGGTAGGCCAAGACCAGACATATCGAGCGCCTGAAAACCATCGCAACCGATCCTAACCACAGTTGGGATGTTCTATTTTTGTTCACTCTCCCTGTCAACGCGCAGCTACGACACCGCGATGTCGGCCAGCGCCGGTCCGAGGTCGCCGGCCGGCGTCACTTCGATCGCCTCCAGGCCGAGCCAGCCCTGCATCTGCTTCAACTCGTCGAAGAGCTGGGCGGCCGTTTCGGGCGGGGCGCCGGCCTCGGCGTAGGCGGCGTGGACGCGCAAGATGCTGGCCGGGCGGTCAGCTTTCAGATCGACGCGGGCGACGATCCGATCGCCGAGCAGGAAGGGCAGCACGTAGTAGCCATATTGGCGTTTCTCGGCCGGCGTGTAGATCTCGATGCGGTAGCGGAAATCGAAGAGTTTCTCCGTCCTAGTGCGTTCGAAGACGACGGGATCGAAAGGGGCGAGCAGGGCGCGCGCTTCTATCCGGCGCGGGAAACGGGCGTCCTTGTGGAGATAGGCGGTCTTGTCCCAACCTTCGACCTTCACCGGCAGCAATTCGCCGGCTTCGACCAGTTCCTCGATGCGATCCTTCGTGTCGCCCGGCGCGAGACGAAAATAGTCGCGCAGGTCGCCATAGGTGGCGATGCCATGGGCGCGGGCGGAAATGCGCAGCAATTCGCGATGCGCGTCCTCGACCGAGGGGACGGGAAGGTCGAGCACCGCCTGCGGCAAAACGCGCTCGGGCAGGTCGTAATAGCGTTCGAAGCCGCGGCGGTAGGCGGTGGTGATGCGCCCGGCCCAGAACAGCCATTCGAAAGCGTGCTTGGCCTCGCTCCAGCCCCACCAGCCGCCATTGCCCTTGTGGCCTTCGATGTCGGACGCGGCGATCGGACCGCGATCGGCGACCTCTCTATATATCTCGTCGATCATTTCCTTGCGTTCACGGCCCCATTTCGCCAGGCCGAGATACATCTCGTCGCCCTGCTCGGCGCGCTGCATGCGCCAGCGCATCAAAGGATAGGTCTCGACGGGCAGGAACGATGCCTCATGCGCCCAGTATTCGAAAACGGCGCGCTTGCGGGTGACCGCGGCATTGTCGAGCAGCGTAAGCGGGTAGGGGCCGAGGCGCGAATAGAGCGGCATGTAATGCGCGCGCACCACCGCGCTCACGGAATCGATCTGCAGAAGGCCGGTTCGCGAAAGTACCCGCGCAAGGTGGCGGCGATCCGGAACACCACTGGGCCTAGGGTCGTTGAACCCTTGCGCCCCGAGCGCGACGCGCCTCGCCATGGCCAGCGAAATCTTGTCCTTCATCAGGTGTCCTTGCCCCGATCGTCCGTTGGATTTTTAGCCGGTGATTCCGGCCATGCTAGCAGGCAAATGGCGGGAGATATGTCAGGAGAGAAAACTGGAGTAAAAACTGAAGGAAATCAAACAGGAGCGGATCGGACCAGTTTCTTCCGATAAGGCGTCCAGAGCCGCGATTTGAACAACGTTTGACTTGCGTCACCGAAACCGCTGCGCTAACCCTCGCCGCGTTGCAGCATGGGCCCCTTAAAACGGTTCAGCGGTTAATCTGTCACGCTTCCGCATTAGAGTTCGTTGCTGTAATCAAAATGAACTGCCCCCGCCGAAGGAAAGTCGCCGCATGAGCGCACTCCTAAGTTCGTACCTGCCTATCGTGCTGTTCATCGCCGTGGCGATGATCGTCGGTCTGGCGCTCATCATCGCTCCGTTCCTTGTGGCCTACCGCAATCCCGACCCGGAAAAGCTTTCCGCCTATGAATGCGGGTTCAACTCGTTCGACGACGCCCGCATGAAGTTCGACATCCGCTTCTACCTGGTGTCGATCCTGTTCATCATCTTCGATCTCGAGGTCGCCTTCCTGTTCCCGTGGGCGGTGTCCTTCTCGAAGCTCGGCATGCTCGGCTTCTGGTCGATGATGGTGTTCCTGGCGGTGCTGACCATCGGTTTTGCCTATGAATGGAAAAAAGGAGCGCTGGAATGGGATTGAACGACAGTTCAGGCACCCTTGTCGCGCCGAAGCCCAAGGGCATCATCGACCCCAACACCGGCAGGCCGGTGGGGGAGGACGATCCCTTCTTTCTCGAAATCAACAATGAGCTGGCCGACAAGGGTTTTCTCGTCACCTCGACCGAGGCGCTGATCACCTGGGCGCGCAGCGGCTCGCTGATGTTCATGACCTTCGGCCTCGCCTGCTGCGCGGTCGAGATGATCCACACCTCGATGCCGCGCTATGACTCGGAGCGTTTCGGCGTCGCCCCGCGCGCGTCGCCGCGCCAGTCCGACATTATGATCGTCGCCGGCACGCTGACCAACAAGATGGCGCCGGCGCTGCGCAAGGTCTACGACCAGATGCCGGAGCCGCGCTACGTCATCTCGATGGGCTCCTGCGCCAATGGCGGCGGCTACTACCACTATTCCTATTCGGTGGTGCGCGGCTGCGACCGCGTCGTGCCGGTCGACATTTATGTGCCCGGCTGCCCGCCGAGCGCGGAGGCGCTGCTCTACGGCATTCTCCTTCTGCAGAAGAAGATCCGCCGCACCGGCACGATCGAACGGTGAGCCGATGACCCTGGCGTTGAACGAACTCTCCACCTATCTCGGCGAGAAGCTCTCCGGCCGCATTGGCGAAGCCGTGCTTGCCTATGGTGAGCTGACGGTTTCGGTTGAACCGGGCAACCTGATCGAGGTCGCGACCTTCCTGCGCGACGATCCGCGCTGCCAGTTCATCTCGATCATCGATGTCTGCGGAGCGGACTACCCGTCGCGCGCCAGGCGCTTCGACGTCGTCTATCACCTATTGTCGCCGAAGCAGAATGTCCGCATCAGGCTCAAGGTCCAGGCCGACGAGGAGACGCTGGTGCCGTCGCTGACCGGCGTCTATCCGGGTGCCGACTGGTTCGAGCGCGAGACCTACGACCTTTACGGCGTGCTGTTCTCGGGCCATCCGGACCTGCGCCGCATTCTCACCGACTATGGTTTCGAGGGGCATCCGCTGCGCAAGGATTTCCCGCTGACCGGTTTCGTCGAGGTGCGCTACGACGACGAGGCCAAGCGGGTGATCTACGAGCCGGTGGAATTGAAGCAGGAATTCAGAAATTTCGACTTCTTGAGCCCGTGGGAAGGAACGGATTACGTGCTTCCCGGGGATGAGAAGGCGAAGCAGTGAGTAGGAAGTAGTGAGTAGTAAGTAGTCAGTAGGGAAGGAATTGGAAAAGCGGATCGAATCTTATCGCGACCTGATGGTGTGGCAATCGGCGATGGTCCTTGCCGAAGATTGTTATCGCGTCACCAAGGGTTTTCCGAAGGACGAGATCTATGGAATGACCTCCCAGATGCGCCGCTCGGCGGCATCTATCGCCGCCAATATCGCTGAGGGATATGGTCGTGAGAACAGAGGTTCATTCGTTCAATTTCTGCGCATGGCGCAGGGTTCGTTGAAGGAACTGGAAACGCACATACTCCTGGCATGCCGGGTTGGCTTATTAGAAAAAGACAATGAGATTGAACTGCTGGTGCGATGCGAAGAGATTGGAAAGATGACGAGATCTCTCATTCGGACGGTGCAGGCCAAGCAGGCGGAATGAAGCAGGCATTGAGATTGATGAATACTACTCACTACTCACTACTGACTCGTCGCCAGAGGCGCCACGATGGCTGAAACCTCCGTCCGCAACTTCAACATCAACTTCGGCCCGCAGCATCCTGCGGCGCATGGCGTTTTGCGCCTGGTGCTGGAGCTGGACGGCGAGGTGGTCGACCGCGTCGATCCGCATATCGGTCTGCTGCATCGCGGCACCGAGAAGCTGATCGAGGCCAAGACTTATCTGCAGGCCGTGCCTTATCTCGACCGGCTCGATTATTGCGCGCCGATGAACCAGGAGCATGCCTTCGCTCTCGCGGCCGAGCGCCTGCTCGGCATCGAGGTGCCGAAGCGTGGGCAACTGATCCGGGTGCTCTATTCCGAGATGGGCCGTATCATGTCGCACATCTTGAATGTGACGACGCAGGCCATGGATGTCGGCGCGCTGACGCCACCGCTTTGGGGCTTCGTCGAACGCGAAAAGCTAATGGTGTTTTACGAGCGCGCCTCGGGTTCGCGCATGCATGCGGCCTATTTCCGGCCGGGCGGCGTTCATCAGGACCTGCCGCAGAAGCTGGTCGAGGACATCGGCAAGTGGATCGACCCGTTCCTGAAGTCGATCGACGATCTCGACGCGCTCTTGACCGGCAACCGCATCTTCAAGCAGCGCAATGTCGATATCGGCACGGTGTCCCTGGCCGACGCCTGGGCCTGGGGCTTTTCTGGCGTGATGGTGCGCGGCTCGGGCGCCGCCTGGGACCTGCGCAAATCGCAGCCCTATGAATGCTATTCCGAGATGGATTTCGACATTCCGATCGGCAAGAACGGCGACTGCTACGACCGTTACCTTGTGCGCATGGAAGAGATGCGCCAGTCGGCGAAGATCATGCGCCAGTGCGTCGATCTGCTGCTCGGCAAGGAAAGCGCCGGCCGCGTGTCGAACCTCGACGGCAAGGTCGTGCCGCCGAAGCGCGCCGCGATGAAGCGCTCGATGGAAGCGCTGATCCATCACTTCAAGCTCTATACCGAGGGCTACCGCGTGCCGGCCGGCGAGGTCTATGCGGCCGTCGAGGCACCGAAGGGCGAATTTGGCGTCTACCTGGTCTCCGACGGCACCAACAAGCCCTATCGCTGCAAGCTGCGCGCGCCCGGTTTCGCGCATCTGCAAGCCATGGATTTCCTGTGCCGCGGCCACATGCTGGCCGACGTCACCGCCGTGCTTGGCTCCCTCGACATCGTGTTTGGTGAGGTCGATCGCTAAATGTCAGTCCGCCGTCTTGCAGAAGCCAGCCTCCAGCCTGCCACCTTCGCCTTCAACGAGGCGAACGCGGCAGCCGCCCAGCAGTGGATCGCCAAATACCCAAAGGGTCGCGAGCAGTCGGCCATCATCCCGCTGCTGATGATCGCGCAGGAGCAGGAAGGCTGGGTCACCAAGGCGGCGATCGAGACGATCTCCGACATGCTCGGCATGCCGCGCATCCGTGGCCTCGAAGTCGCGACTTTCTATACGCAGTACCAGCTCAATCCGGTCGGCACGCGCGCCCATATCCAGGTCTGCGGCACCACGCCCTGCATGCTGCGCGGCTCGGAAGCGCTGATGGATGTGTGCCGGTCGAAAATCCATCACGACCAGTTCCACACCAACGACAAGGGCACGCTGTCGTGGGAGGAAGTCGAATGCCTCGGCGCCTGCGTCAACGCGCCGATGGTCATGATCTTCAAGGACACTTTCGAGGACCTGACGCCCGAGCGGCTGGCCGAGATCATCGATCTCTACGACGCCGGCAAGGGCGCCGAGGTGAAGCCTGGTCCGCAGAACGGCCGCCACGGGTCCGAGCCGGCTACCGGGCTGACGACGCTGACCAGCGAAAAGGGGATCCTGAAGTCGACGCGCGACAAGGAAGCCAGGGCGGCGGCGAAAGCCGCCAAGGAAGCTCTCGCGTCGGCGCCGCCTGCAACTCCCGCCGCAGCCCCGGCACCCGCTGCGCCGGCAGCTTCGGCGCCGGCTACGGCCGCCTCTGGCCCGATTGGACCGTCAAAATCCAGCAAGCCGAAGACCCATGCGGCTGAAACCAGCCCGGCGCTCAACACGCCGTCGCCGGTCAAGGTCGCCCCGGCCACCGAGAATGGCGCCAGCGTCAGGGCGCCGCGCCATTCGGCCGCCAACGCCAATCAGGCTTCTCCGGAAGTCGAGGCGGTTTCAAAGCCGCGCAGCGGGCCGAAGACCAAGGCCGAGCCGGTCACGGCTTTCAAGGCGCCGGAAACCAAGCAGCCTGTCGCCAAGACGACGAAACCTTCGCTCGACGACAAGAACCGGCCGAACGGCATCGAGCGCCCGGCAACGGTCGACGATCTCAAGCTGATCTCAGGCGTCGGCCCGAAGATCGAAGGCACCCTGCATTCGCTGGGCATCTACACCTTCGCGCAGGTCGCCGCCTGGAAGAAAGCCGAGCGCGAATGGGTCGACGGCTATCTCAATTTCCGCGGCCGCATCGAGCGCGACGACTGGGTGAAGCAGGCCAAGGCGCTCGCCAAGGGCGGCGTCGCCGAATACATCCGCGTCTTCGGCAAGAAGCCGGTCTGAGGGACGACAAATGCTTCAGGACAAAGACCGCATCTTCACCAACATCTACGGCCTGTTCGACAAGTCGCTGGCCGGCGCGCAGTCGCGCGGCATCTGGGATGACACGCCAGGCCTCGTCGCCAAGGGCCGCGACTGGATCATCAACGAAATGAAGGCGTCGGGTCTGCGCGGGCGCGGCGGCGCCGGCTTCCCGACCGGGTTGAAGTGGTCGTTCATGCCCAAGCAGAGCGACGGACGGCCGAGCTATCTGGTCATCAACGCCGACGAATCCGAGCCCGGCACCTGCAAGGACCGCGATATCCTGCGCAACGATCCGCACACGCTGGTCGAAGGCGCGCTGGTCGCTGGCTTCGCCATGGGCGCGATCGCCGCCTACATCTATGTGCGCGGCGAGTTCATCCGCGAGCGTGAGGCGCTGCAGCGCGCCATCGACGAGGCTTACGCGGCCAAGCTGATCGGCAAGAACAACACGTCCGGCTACGACTTCGACATCTACATGCATCATGGCGCCGGCGCCTATATCTGCGGCGAGGAGACGGCGCTGCTCGAAAGCTTGGAAGGCAAGAAGGGCCAGCCGCGGCTGAAGCCGCCATTCCCGGCCAATGTCGGCCTCTATGGCTGCCCGACCACCGTCAACAACGTCGAATCGATCGCGGTGGCGCCGACCATTCTGCGCCGGGGCGCCGCCTGGTTCTCGTCCTTCGGCCGCCCGAACAATGCCGGCACCAAGCTGTTCTGCGTGTCCGGCCACGTCAACAATCCGTGCACTTTCGAAGAAGCGATGTCGATCCCGTTCCGCGAGCTGATCGAGACGCATTGCGGCGGCATCCGCGGCGGCTGGGACAATCTGCTCGCGGTCATTCCGGGCGGCGCTTCGGTGCCGCTGGTGCCGGCCGAGCAGATCATCGATGCGCCGATGGATTTCGACGCGCTGCGCGACCTGAAATCCGGCCTTGGCACGGCGGCCGTCATCGTCATGGACAAGTCGACGGATATCGTGAAGGCGATCGCCAGGCTGTCCTACTTCTACAAGCATGAGAGCTGCGGCCAGTGCACGCCGTGCCGCGAAGGCACCGGCTGGATGTGGCGGGTGATGGAGCGGCTGGTGCGCGGCGAGGCGCAGAAGCGCGAGATCGACATGCTGCTCGACGTCACCAAGCAGGTCGAGGGCCACACAATTTGCGCGCTGGGCGACGCGGCTGCCTGGCCGATCCAGGGCCTGATGCGGCATTTCCGCGGCGAGGTGGAACGCCGCATCGACGAGTTTTCGCGCAACGCGCACCGGGTCGAGCCGGTGATGGTGGCGGCGGAATAAGACTACGAAATACGGGCTTGGCCCGAAGACTGAAAAACTGGGGCGGGCATACGAAGAAACGACCAGGAGATCTCTATGGCGCCGTATTCGATACCCTATCCGTTCGTGCCTGATTTGGACCAACTCGAGAAGATGAACCAGGACCTGACCAAGATGATGCCGAAGGAGATGGCCAGCGCCGTCAACCTTCTGGCGCATCCAGTCGCGGGCGCCGCCGCGATGTCGGCGCTCAGCATCGGTCTGGCCAACCACGCCGTCGGCATGTGGATGGGCGCGTTCACCGGCGCGCTGGAGGCTTCGCAGCGCATGTTCCAGCCTTTCCTCGACGATCTCGAGGCGCAGCATGAAGCGGCCGCCAACGCCTCCAAGGCGCGCAAGGCGACCGAGACGTTGATCGCCAGGGCTCAGACCTTCGCCCAGGATGTGACCGACATAGCGGCGAACGCGACCGAGAAGGCGCTCGACGCGACCGGGGCCGATATTGTCGCCCAACCGGCCGCAACGGGGCTGATGCCTGAGGATTTCAGGCAGCCTAAGGCCGTCGACAAGCCGGCGAAGCCGTCGGACCTGAAGGCGATTTCGGGTGTCGGACCGAAGCTGGAGAAGGTGCTCAACGGTCTCGGCATCTGGACCTATGGCCAGATCGCCGCCTGGACCTCGGAAGAGATCGCCTGGGTGGAAGATTACCTGTCGCTCGCCGGCCGTATCGGCCGCGACAACTGGACTGCCCAGGCCGCGGCGCTCGCCGCGAAGAAGTGAATTGAAATGCCGGGCGCGGCTTCAGTCGCGCCCGGAAGGATAGATTGCGGGACATCCGCAGAGGTTTGAGGCGAATGGCAAAGCTAAAGGTCGACGGGAAAGAGATCACGGTACCCGACCATTACACGCTGCTGCAGGCGGCCGAGGACGCCGGCGCGGAAGTGCCGCGCTTCTGCTTCCACGAGCGGCTGTCGATCGCTGGCAATTGCCGCATGTGCCTGATCGAGGTGAAGGGCGGTCCGCCCAAGCCGCAGGCCTCCTGCGCCATGGGCGTGCGCGACCTGCGCCCGGGCCCGAATGGCGAGCCGCCGGAAATCTTCACCAACACGCCGATGGTCAAGAAGGCCCGCGAAGGCGTGATGGAGTTCCTGCTGATCAACCATCCGCTCGATTGCCCGATCTGCGACCAGGGCGGCGAATGCGATCTGCAGGATCAGGCAATGGCCTTCGGCGTCGATTCCTCGCGCTATCATGAGAACAAGCGCGCGGTCGAGGACAAGTATATCGGCCCGCTGGTCAAGACGGTGATGAACCGCTGCATCCATTGCACGCGCTGCGTCCGCTTCACCACCGAGGTCGCCGGCATTTCCGAGCTCGGCCTGATCGGCCGCGGCGAGGATGCCGAGATCACCACCTATCTCGAACAGGCGATGACGTCGGAGTTGCAGGGCAACGTCATCGATTTGTGCCCGGTCGGCGCGCTGACCTCCAAGCCGTTCGCCTTCCAGGCGCGGCCGTGGGAACTGACCAAGACGGAATCGATCGACGTCATGGACGCGGTCGGCTCGGCGATCCGCGTCGACTCCAGAGGCCGTGAAGTGATGCGCATCCTGCCGCGCGTCAACGAGGCGGTGAACGAGGAGTGGATATCCGACAAGACCCGTTTCATCTGGGACGGCCTGCGCACGCAGCGCCTAGACCGCCCTTACGTGCGCAAGAACGGCAGGCTCGTTTCGGCAAGCTGGGCGGAAGCCTTCGCCGCGATCAAGGACGAGGTTGCAAAGACCGCACCCGAGCGGATCGGCGCCATCGCCGGCGATCTCGCCGCGGTCGAGGAAATCTACGCGCTCAAGCTGCTGATGGCCGCGCTCGGCTCGAAGAACATCGACTGCCGCCAGGATGGAGCAGCGCTCGACCCGTCGCTCGGCCGCGCCAGCTATATCTTCAACCCGACCATCGAAGGCATCGAGCAGGCCGATGCGGTGCTGATCATCGGCGCCAATCCGCGCTTCGAGGCCTCGGTGCTCAACGCCCGCATCCGCAAGCGCTGGCGCGTCGGCAATCTGCCGGTCGGCGTCATCGGCGAGATCGGCGATACACGCTACGACTATGAGCTGATCGGCGCCGGCCCGGAATCGCTCAAGGACCTTGCCGACGGCAACGGCAAGTTCTTCGAGGTGCTGAGCAAGGCCACGCATCCGCTGATCATCGTGGGCCAGGGCGCGCTGGCGCGCACCGACGGCGCAGCGGTGCTCGGCCAGGCAGCCAGGCTCGCGGCTGCCGTCAACGCGGTCACAGCCGAGTGGAACGGCTTTGCGGTGCTGCACAACGCAGCGGCAAGAGTCGGCGGCCTCGATGTCGGCTTCGTGCCGGGCGAGGGCGGCAAGAACGTCGCCGGCATGTTGGGCGAGACCGATGTGCTCTTCCTGCTCGGCGCCGACGAGATCGACATGGCCAAGACCGGCGGCGCCTTCGTCGTCTATATCGGCACGCATGGCGATGCCGGCGCGCACCGCGCCAATGTCATCCTGCCGGCCGCGGCCTATACCGAGAAGTCGGGCACCTATGTCAACACGGAAGGCCGCGTGCAGCAGACCAACCGCGCCGGCTTCGCCCCTGGCGAGGCGCGCGAGGACTGGGCGATCCTGCGGGCGCTCTCCGACGTGCTCGGCAAGAAGCTGCCCTTCGATTCGCTGGCGCAGCTGCGTGCCAAGCTCTATGGCGAATTCCCGCATCTCGCCCGCATCGATCAGGTGCAGGCGGGCAGCGGCGACGACATCGCCAAGGTGGCGAAGCTCGGCGGCCGGCTTAACAAGGGCACGTTCACCTCGCCGGTGAGGGATTTTTATCTCACCAACCCGATCGCGCGGGCGTCGGCCGTGATGGCCGAATGCTCGGCGCTGGCCAAGAGCGGCTTCAAGCAGGCGGCGGAATAAGCATGGACACCTTCTTCTCCTTCTATGTGCTGCCGACGCTGCTGATCCTGTTGAAGTCGGTCGTGCTGATCGTCGTGCTTCTGATCGGCGTCGCCTATCTGCTTTATGCCGACCGCAAGATCTGGGCGGCGGTGCAATTGCGGCGCGGGCCGAACGTCGTCGGTCCGTGGGGAACGCTGCAGGCCTTCGCCGACCTTTTGAAATTCGTCTTCAAGGAGCCGGTGATCCCGTCGGGCGCCAACAAGGGCGTGTTCCTTCTGGCGCCGCTGGTGTCGGCGGTGCTGGCGATCTCGGCCTGGGCTGTCATTCCGGTCAATGAGGGCTGGGCGATCGCCAACATCAATGTCGGCATCCTTTATGTCTTCGCCATCTCCTCGCTCGAGGTCTATGGCGTGATCATGGGCGGCTGGGCGTCCAACTCGAAATATCCGTTCCTCGGCGCGTTGCGCTCGGCCGCGCAGATGGTGTCCTACGAAGTCTCGATCGGCTTCGTCATCGTCACCGTGCTGCTCACCGTCGGCTCGCTCAACCTCTCCGACATCGTCATGTCGCAGCAGGACGGTCTCGGCACGCGGCTTGGCCTGCCCAACACCTTCCTCGACTGGCACTGGCTGTCGCTGTTGCCGATGTTCGTGGTGTTCTTCATTTCCGCGCTTGCCGAGACGAACCGTCCGCCCTTCGACCTGGTGGAAGCGGAATCGGAACTCGTCGCCGGCCACATGGTCGAATATTCGTCGACGCCGTTCCTGCTCTTCTTCCTCGGCGAGTATGTCGCCGTCGTCCTGATGTGCGCGCTGGCGACCATCCTGTTCCTCGGCGGCTGGCTGCCGCCGTTCAACTTCGCGCCCTTCACCTGGATACCTGGGGTGATCTGGTTCGTGCTGAAGATCTGCCTGATGTTCTTCATGTTCTCCATGGTGAAGGCTTTTGTGCCGCGCTACCGCTACGATCAGCTGATGCGGCTGGGCTGGAAGGTGTTCCTGCCGATTTCGCTGTTCATGGTCGTCGCCACCGCGGCCTTCCTCAAGATCACGGGGTTTGCGTGATGTCCGCTCTGGCCCAGGCCGCAAAATCGCTGCTGCTGAAGGATTTCGTCAGCGCCTTCTTCCTGTCGATGCGCCAATTCTTCGCACCGAAGGAAACGATCAACTATCCGCATGAGAAGGGGCCGATCAGCCCGCGTTTCCGCGGCGAGCATGCGCTGCGCCGCTATCCGAACGGCGAGGAACGCTGCATCGCCTGCAAGCTCTGCGAGGCGATCTGCCCGGCGCAGGCCATCACCATCGAGGCCGGCCCGCGCCGCAATGACGGCACGCGCCGCACCGTGCGCTACGACATCGACATGGTGAAGTGCATCTATTGCGGCTTCTGCCAGGAAGCCTGCCCGGTCGACGCCATCGTCGAAGGGCCCAATTTCGAATTCGCGACCGAGACGCGCGAGGAGCTCTACTACAACAAGGAAAAGCTGCTCGCGAACGGCGATCGCTGGGAGCGGGAGCTGGCGCGCAACATCGCGCTGGATGCGCCGTATAGGTGATTAGCGTGCTTCTCCCCGTTTACGGGGAGAAGACGCCGGCAGGCAGATGAGGGGCCGCGCCAGCTTCTGGAAACTTGGCGTACCCCTCATCCGGCCCTTCGGGCCACCTTCTCCCTGTAAACGGGGAGAAAGAACAAGAAAGTGGACGTCGCAACGTCGTCCGTCTAAGGAACACGCGGTTTCGAACCGGAGGCGGGTCGGAGTCGGAATTTGGAACCCGGGGGAACCCATGCTGAGTGGACTAGAGGCGGCCTTTTTCTACCTCTTCGCCTTTATCGCCGTGGCGTCGGCCTTCATGGTCATTTCGTCGCGCAACCCCGTGCATTCGGTGCTCTTCCTGATCCTCACCTTCTTCAACGCCGCGGGTCTGTTCATGCTGACCGGCGCCGAGTTCCTGGCGATGATCCTGCTGGTCGTCTATGTCGGCGCGGTTATGGTGCTGTTCCTGTTCGTCGTCATGATGCTCGACGTCGACTTCGCCGAGATGAAAGAGGGCGCGCTGCAATACGCGCCGATCGGCGCGCTGGTCGGGCTGATCCTGGCGGCGGAGCTGATCGTCGTGCTCGGCGGCTACACATTTGCGCCGCAGCTCGCCTCGACGGTCGCCAAGGCGACGCCGGATCTCGCCACGCGCTCCAACACGGCGGCGCTCGGCGACATTCTCTACACGGACTACCTCTATTATTTCCAGATTTCCGGCCTGGTGCTGCTGGTCGCCATGATCGGCGCCATCGTCTTGACGCTGCGCCATAAGGAAGGCGTCAAGCGGCAGTCGATCGCCGCGCAGGTCGCCCGCACGCCGGCGACGGGCATGGAAATCCGCAAGGTCAAATCGGGCGAGGGCATCTGAGATGGTCGTCGGCATTGCACATTACCTGACGGTATCGGCGATCCTGTTCACGCTCGGCGTGTTCGGCATCTTCCTGAACCGCCGCAACATCATCGTCATCCTGATGTCGATCGAGCTCATCCTGCTTGCGGTCAACATCAACTTCGTCGCTTTCTCGGCGGCGCTGCATGACCTTGTCGGACAGGTCTTTGCCCTGTTCGTGCTGACGGTCGCAGCCGCTGAAGCCGCGATCGGACTTGCCATTCTTGTCGTCTTCTTCCGCAACCGCGGCTCGATCGCGGTCGAAGACGTGAGCGCGATGAAGGGTTGACGGGAACCATCATGTATCAGGCTATCGTCTTCCTTCCGCTGCTCGGCTTCCTGATCGTCGGCCTGTTCGGCAATTCGCTCGGCGCCAAGGCTTCCGAATACATCACCTCCGGCTTCCTGGTGATCGCGGCGGTGCTGTCGTGGGTTGCCTTCTTCACCGTCGGCTTCGGCCATGGCGAGGTGTTCACCGTGCCGGTGCTGCGCTGGATCCAGTCGGGCGGCATCGACGCCTCCTGGGCGCTCAGGATCGACACGCTGACGGTGGTTATGCTGGTCGTCGTCAACACCGTGTCGGCGCTGGTCCATATCTACTCGATCGGCTACATGCACTACGATCCGAACCGGCCGCGTTTCTTCGCCTATCTGTCGCTGTTCACCTTCGCGATGCTGATGCTGGTGACGGCCGACAACCTCATCCAGATGTTCTTCGGCTGGGAGGGCGTCGGTCTCGCCTCGTATCTGCTGATCGGCTTCTGGTACAAGAAGCCGTCGGCCAATGCCGCCGCCATCAAGGCTTTCGTCGTCAACCGCGTCGGCGACTTCGGCTTCGCGCTCGGCATCTTCGGCGTGTTCGTGCTGTTCGGTTCGGTCAATCTGAGCACCGTGTTCGCCAATGCCGCATCCTTCCTGCCGGCCGAAGGCGCGCCGGCGGGTGCTGCCGTGCTCACCTTCCTCGGCCAAGCGCTCGACAAGCAGACGGCGCTGACGGTGGTCTGCCTGCTGCTCTTCATGGGCGCCATGGGCAAGTCGGCGCAGGTGCCGCTGCACACTTGGCTGCCGGACGCGATGGAAGGCCCGACGCCGGTCTCCGCGCTCATCCACGCGGCGACCATGGTGACCGCCGGCGTGTTCATGCTGGCGAGGCTTTCGCCGCTGTTCGAGCTTTCGCATTCGGCGCTGACCGTCGTCACTTTCATCGGCGCATTCACCGCCTTCTTCGCGGCGACCGTCGGCCTCGTCCAGAACGACATCAAGCGCGTCATCGCCTATTCGACCTGCTCGCAGCTCGGCTACATGTTCGTGGCGCTAGGCGTCGGCGCTTATGGCGCGGCGATCTTCCACCTTTTCACGCACGCCTTCTTCAAGGCGCTGCTGTTCCTCGGCTCCGGCTCGGTCATCCATGCCGTGTCCGACGAGCAGGACATGCGCAAGATGGGCGGCCTGCGCAGGCTCATCCCGGCGACCTACTGGATGATGATCGTCGGCACGCTGGCGCTGACCGGCGTCGGCATTCCGGCAACGGTGATCGGCACTGCCGGCTTCTTCTCCAAGGACGCCATCATCGCGACCTCCTTCGCCAGCCACAATGCGGTCGCCGGCTTCGCCTTTATCCTGCTGGTGGTCGCCGCCTGCTTCACCAGCTTCTATTCCTGGCGGCTGATCTTCATGACCTTCCACGGCGAGCCGCGCGCCAGCCACGAGGTCATGCACCATGTCCACGAATCGCCGCCGGTGATGCTGGTGCCGCTCTATGTGCTGGCCGCCGGCGCGCTGTTTGCCGGTATCATCTTCCACGGCGCCTTCATCGGCGAGGGTTACGCCGAATTCTGGAAGGCTTCGCTGTTCACGCTGCCGGAAAACCACATCCTGCATGAGATCCACGAATTGCCGCTCTGGGTAGAGCTCGCCCCGTTCGTCGCCATGCTGATCGGCCTCGCGGTGGCCTGGAAATTCTATATCCGCTCGCCGGAACTTCCCCGAAGCGTCGCCGCCAATCATCGCCTGCTTTATGCATTCCTGCTCAACAAGTGGTATTTCGACGAGCTCTACGACTTCCTGTTCGTGCGGCCGGCGAAGCGCCTCGGCAGGTTCCTGTGGAAGACCGGAGACGGCGCCGTCATCGACGGCCTCGGCCCCGACGGCATCTCGGCGCGCGTCGTCGACGTCACCAACAGGGTCGTCAAGCTGCAGACCGGCTATCTCTATCACTATGCCTTCGCCATGCTGATCGGCGTGGCCGCTCTCGTCACCTGGATGATGCTCTGATGACCGACTGGCCAATCCTCTCGCTGGTCACCTTCCTGCCGCTGGTTGGTGTTCTGCTCATCCTGTTCATCAGCGACGACAGCGAAAACGCGCGCCGCAACATCCGCGCCATCGCATTCATCACGACGGCGTTCACCTTCGTGATCTCGCTGTTCATCTGGACGGGCTTCGACAATTCGCAGGCCGGCTTCCAGTTCGTCGAGAAGCACGCCTGGCTGGATTCGGGCATTTCCTACCACATGGGCGTCGACGGCATCTCGATGCTGTTCGTCATCCTGACCACCTTCCTGATGCCGCTTTGCATACTGGCCTCCTGGGATGCGATCGAGAAGCGGGTCAAGGCCTATATGATCGCCTTCCTGATCCTCGAGACGCTGATGATCGGCGTGTTCTGCGCGCTCGACATCGTGCTGTTCTACGTCTTCTTCGAGGCTGGCCTGATTCCGATGTTCATCATCATCGGCGTCTGGGGCGGCAAGCGGCGCGTCTATGCCTCGTTCAAGTTCTTCCTCTACACGCTCGCCGGCTCGGTGCTGATGCTGCTCGCCATCATGGCGATGTTCTTCCAGTCGGGCACCACCGACATTCCGACGCTTCTGACGCATAATTTCCCGGCCAACATGCAGACCTGGCTGTGGCTCGCCTTCTTCGCCTCCTTCGCGGTGAAGATGCCGATGTGGCCGGTGCATACCTGGCTGCCGGACGCCCACGTCGAGGCGCCGACCGCCGGTTCGGTGATCCTGGCCGGCATCCTGCTGAAGATGGGCGGGTACGGCTTCCTGCGCTTCTCGCTGCCGATGTTCCCGGAGGCGTCGGCGATGTTCGCGCCGCTGGTGTTCACGCTCTCGGTCGTCGCCATCATCTACACCTCGCTGGTGGCGCTGATGCAGGAGGACATGAAGAAGCTGATCGCCTATTCGTCGGTCGCCCATATGGGCTTCGTCACCATGGGCATCTTCGCGATGAACCAGGAAGGCGTGCAGGGCGCGATCTTCCAGATGCTCAGCCACGGCCTCGTCTCGGGCGCGCTGTTCCTGTGCGTCGGCGTCATCTACGACCGTATGCATACGCGCGAAATCGACGCCTATGGCGGTCTCGTCAACAACATGCCGAAATACGCCACCGTGTTCATGATCTTCACCATGGCCAATGTCGGCCTTCCCGGCACCAGCGGCTTCATCGGCGAGTTCCTGACCATGCTCGGCGTGTTCAAGGTCAACACCTGGGTGGCGTTCTTCGCCGCCACCGGCGTCATCCTGTCGGCGGCCTACGCGCTGTGGCTCTATCGCCGGGTGATCTTCGGCGCGCTGACCAAGGATAGCCTGAAGAACCTGCTCGACCTTTCGCCGCGCGAGAAGGCGATCGTCTACCCGCTGGTGGTGCTGGTCATCTTCTTCGGCGTCTACCCGGCGCCGGTGTTCGACGCGACGGCCCAGTCGGTCAAGACGCTCGTAACCAACGTCACCGCATCCATCAATTCCGCGCAGACCGCGGCGGCGAACTGACTGGGGAATAGACCATGACGCCGGACCTTCTCTCCAGCCTTTCGCTCTCGACGCCGGAGCTGATCCTCGCCGTCGGTGCGCTGGCGCTCCTGATGATCGGGGCCTATTCGCGCTCCAACAGCACCATGACCGTGACCGGCCTGGCCGTCCTCGTGCTGGTGGTGACCGGCCTCTGGCTTGGCTTCTCCGGCACGCAAGGCGCTGCTTATGGCGGCGCCTTCGTGCAGGATTCCTTCAGCGCCTTCATGAAGATGCTGGCGCTGATCGGATCGGCGGTGACGCTCGTCATGTCGATGCGCTTTGCGCGCCAGGAGCATTTCGACAAGTTCGAATTCCCGGTTCTGGTGTTGCTCTGCACGCTCGGCATGATGCTGATGATTTCGGCCAACGGCATGATCGGGCTTTATCTCGGGCTCGAGCTGCAGTCGCTGGCGATCTATGTGCTGGCGGCGATCAACCGCGACAATCTGCGCTCGACCGAAGCCGGCCTGAAATACTTCGTCCTTGGCGCCCTGTCGTCGGGCATGCTGCTCTACGGCATCAGCCTCGTTTACGGCTACACCGGCAATACCGGTTTCCAGGAAATCGCGACGGCTCTTGGCGGCGGCGAGCGCCAGCTCGGCCTGGTCTTCGGCCTGGTGTTCGTGCTGGCAGGCCTCGCCTTCAAGATCTCGGCCGTGCCGTTCCATATGTGGACGCCGGACGTCTATGAGGGCGCGCCGACGCCGATCACCGCCTTCCTGGCAGCCGCCCCGAAAATGGCGGCGATGGCGCTGATCGTGCGCGTCACCATGGGCGCCTTCAAGCCGATCGCCTCGGACTGGCAGCAGATCGTCGTCTTCATCTCGATCGCTTCGATGGCGCTTGGCGCCTTCGCGGCCATCGGCCAGACCAACATCAAGCGCCTGATGGCATATTCCTCGATCGGCCATATGGGCTATGCGCTGGTCGGCCTTGCCGCCAACAGCCAGGCCGGCGTGCGCGGCGTCGCCATCTACATGCTGATCTATCTGGTGATGACGCTCGGCACCTTTGCCTTCATCCTGGCCATGCGGCGCAAGGAAGGCAATGTCGAGCAGATCAGCGATCTTTCCGGTCTCGCCTCGACCAATCCGATCATGGCCACCATCCTCACCGTCCTGATGTTCTCGCTGGCCGGCATTCCGCCGCTCGCCGGCTTCTGGGGGAAGTGGTACGTGTTCCTCGCCGCCATCAACGCGCATCTCTACGCGCTGGCGATCATCGGCGTGCTGGCCTCGGTGGTGGGCGCCTATTATTACCTGCGCATCATCAAGATCATGTGGTTCGACGAGCCGGTCGGCGGCTTCGTGCCGATGGCCAGCGAGCTGCGCCTCGTGCTCGGCGTCAGCGGCGCCTTCGTGCTGTTCTACGTGCTGATCGGCGGGCCGATCGGCAGCTATGCCGAAGCCGCCGCCAAGACCTTCTTCTGACGGGATGGCGTTTCGGCTGGCTCCAACCGCGGCGTCGGAGGGGTTCCGGCTCGAGGCGCATGACAGCGTCGGCTCGACCAATGCGCTGGCGCTGGAACACGCGCGCGCCGGCGATCCCGGCAAGCTCTGGGTCGTTTCGAAGAAGCAGGAAAGCGGCCGCGGCCGCCGCGGCCGTGTCTGGGCAACGCCCGAAGGCAATCTCGCGGCGACGCTGCTTCTGGTTCCGGGTGGCGAGCTCCGGCTTGCCGCGACGCTCGGCTTCGTCGCGGGGCTTGCGCTGGCCGACGCTCTCGACGCCGTCGTGCCGAAGGGCCGGATCGCCGTCGCCGTCGACGGCGCGAGCCAGGGCCGCAACCGCTTCGAATTGAAATGGCCGAACGACGTGCTGGCGTCGGGCGCCAAGCTTGCTGGCATCCTGTTGGAATCGGCGATGCTCGAGGGCGGCCGCTTTGCCGTCGCCATCGGTATCGGCGTCAATGTCGTGGCTTACCCCGAAGATTTGCCTTATCCGGCGACGTCGCTGCGGGCGCTGGGCGCCACATGCGATGCCGAAATGCTGTTCCTGGCGCTTTCGGATGCCTGGAGCGAGAATGCCAGGCTGTGGGATGACGGGCGCGGGCTCGATGCCATCAGAAAGCGCTGGCTTGCCCGCGCGGCAGGGCTCGGCGGTGAGGTTGCTGTCAGAATTGACGGCAATGTGGTGCGCGGCGTCTTCGAAACCATTGACGAGGACTGCCGTTTCGTGATCCGCGACGATGAGGGATCGGTTTTGACGATCGCGGCCGGCGACGTGCATTTCGGCGCGGTCGCCTCGGCCCGGGTATAATTTTGTTTTTGTGCAATTCCGTACGGAAAGCCGTGACACGCTTTTCCCGGGTTTGCGCCAACGGCTTGGCCAAAGCGGCCAGGAAGGAAAGAATTGATGGCGAATAAGGAAAACGCCGAGCTCGTCTTCGCGCCGCTGGGCGGCGTCGGCGAGATCGGCATGAACTTCGCCCTTTACGGCTATGGGCCCGCCGATGCGCGCGAATGGATCATCGTCGATGTCGGCGTCACCTTTCCGGACTCGGCACATCCCGGCGTTGATCTCATCCTGCCCGATACGCGCTTCATCGAGGAGAATATCGACGGCCTGCGCGGCATCGTCATCACCCATGCGCATGAGGATCATTACGGGGCGCTGCTCGATATCTGGCCGAAGCTTAAAGTCCCGGTCTGGATGACGCCGTTCACCGCCGGCCTGCTCGAGGCCAAGCGACAGGGCGAGCAGGGCGCGCAGAAGATACCGGCGTCGATCTACCGGGGCGGTGAGAAATTCACCATCGGACCTTTCGAGATCGAGGCCATTCCCGTGGCGCATTCGATTCCCGAGCCGATGTCGCTGGCGATCACCACGCCCGCCGGGATCGTCATCCACACCGGCGACTGGAAGATAGACCCGGCGCCGACGATCGGCCCGAAGACCGACGAGGCACGCTTCCGCGCCTATGGCTACAAGGGCGTGCTGGCGCTGATCTGCGATTCCACCAACGCGCTGAGGGAAGGGGAGTCGCCGTCGGAAGTCGCTGTCGGCGAAGGCCTCAAGGGTGTCATTGAGAGCGCGAAGGGGCGCGTCGCGGTCACGACCTTCTCCTCCAATGTCGGGCGTATCGTCTCGATCGCCAAGGCGGCACGCGATGCCGGCCGGCAATGCCTTGTGCTCGGCCGATCGCTGAAGCGTGTTATCGATGTGGCGGGCGAGCTCGGCTACATGGACGGGCTGCCGGAGTTCATCGCCGAGGAGGACTATGGCTATATCCCGCGCGAGAACCTGGTGATCATCTGCACCGGCAGCCAGGGCGAGCCGCTGGCGGCGCTGGCAAAGCTTTCACGCGACGAGATGAAGTCGGTGGCGCTGACGGCCGGCGACACGGTGGTGTTTTCCTCGCGCACCATTCCCGGCAACGAAAAGGGAATTCTCGAGATCAAGAACCGGCTGATCGATCTCGGCATGAAGATCATCGAGGACGGCGACGCGTTGGTGCATGTCTCCGGCCACCCGCGCCGCAGCGAATTGCGCAAGATGTATGAATGGGTGCGGCCGCAGATCGGCGTTCCCGTGCATGGCGAGGCGGCGCATCTGGTGGCGCAGGGCTCGCTGATGTCGATGTCGGGCATCGGCCAGGTGGCGCAGGTGCGCGACGGCGACATGCTGAGGCTCTGGCCAGGGCCGGCGACGATCATCGACCAGGTGCCGTTCGGGCGGCTCTACAAGGATGGCTCGCTGATCGGCACCGACCAGGCGATGGGCATACGCGACCGCCGCAAGCTTTCATTCGCCGGGCATGTCGCGGTCAATGTCGTGCTCGACGACAAATATGAGCTTGCCGGCGACCCCGACCTGGTGGCGATCGGCGTCGCCGAAGCGGACGCCCGCGGCGAGACGCTGGAGGATCTGATGCTCGATGCGGCAATCGGCGCGGTGGACTCCATTCCGCGTCAGCGCCGAAAAGACCTCGACCTGGTCCAGGAGGCGGTGCGCCGCGCAGTGCGCGGCGCCGCCAACGAAGCTTGGGGCAAGAAGCCGCTGGTGACGGTGTTCGTCACGCGGTGACGAACAAGGGAGTAGGGGAGTAGGGGAGTAAGGCAGTAAGGCAGTAGGGCAGTAGGGCAGTAGGGAAAGGGCGATAGATTTGTATACGCCGAGATTTTTCCCTACTCCCTTACTGCCCTACTCCCTTACTCCCCTAAAAGCGGAGCGCTTTATGCTTGGACGTCTGAACCATGTCGCGCTTGCTGTGCCGGATCTGGCCGCGGCAATGGCAGCCTATCGGGATACGCTGGGCGCGCGGCTGAGCGAGCCGCAGGCGCTGCCGGAGCATGGTGTGAGCGTGGCGTTCGTCGATGTCGGCAACACCAAGATCGAGTTGCTGGAACCGCTGGGCGAGGCATCGCCCATCGCCGCGTTCCTCGAGAAGAACCCTTCGGGCGGCATGCATCACGTCTGCTATGAGGTCGACGATATCCTAGCCGCCCGCGATCATTTGAAGCAAAGCGGCGCGCGTGTGCTTGGCGACGGCAATCCGAAGATCGGCGCGCATGGCAAGCCGGTGCTGTTCCTGCATCCCAAGGATTTCTTCGGCACGCTGGTCGAACTGGAGCAGGCATGAACTGGATCCTGTTCGCCGCGCTGTTCTTCGTCACCTGGTGGCTGGTGCTGTTCGTCGTTCTGCCGTTCAGCCTGCGCACCCAGGACGACGACCAGGATGTCACGCTTGGCACCGTTTCCAGCGCACCGCGCGGCCCGCACATGCTGCGCGCCTTCGCCCGCGCGACGATCGTGACGGTGGTCGTGATGGGCATTCTCTACGGCCTGACGATGGGCCTGGGATTCAGCTTCGACGATATCATGCGGATCATGCCGGACTTTAGTCCGAATGCCCATCACTGACGCTGAAGATACAGTCTCCGCAAGTATTAAGCAGCATACGCGCGCCAAGGTTGAATTCGGAAGCCGGCTTCCGAATTCGACGGCTAACCGTGGCTGACGCTGTTTGGCAGATGATCGCGCTAAGCAGATGATTGCACAAAAAAAATGCAAGGCACAAGGCCTTGCAATTTAAACGCGTCCGATCCGTTTCCGGTGTCCGGCGGCAGCGAGTTACCGCGCCTAGATCGCATCCTCCCAAGACTTTGACCGCGTAGGAGAGCAGATTTTTCTCCGCCCTCTCGGTTATCGGCGCACACTAGACCAAGGCAGGTGAAAATGTCACGAAGAATTTTGCCTCGAAACAGGCAATATCGTGCTGCACTGCACAATAGTGCGGCAGGGCTTGCTTGTGAATCGATCAAATAGCCATTTGCGGCACTTTGCAGCCAAAATCGCCTTTTTGGTAAGGTGCAGAAGGCCCGATACTTTGGGGCACTCGGGTTTCCATTCGGCCATGAAATGGCTATGAAGCCCGGGCAAGCAGCCTCGGTTGCGCCGATTCCCCGCGCCGCCATTTTCACTCACGGACCAGTCCATGCGTTTGTCGCGCTATTTCCTGCCCATTCTCAAAGAAAATCCCCGCGAGGCCGAGATCGTCTCGCATCGGCTGATGCTGCGCGCAGGCATGATCCGCCAGCAGGGGCAGGGCAGCTTTTCGTGGCTACCGCTCGGCAAGCGCGTGCTGGACAAAGTCTGCCAGATCATCCGCGAGGAACAGAACCGCGCCGGCGCGCTGGAAATCTTGATGCCGACCATCCAGTCGGCGGATCTTTGGCGCGAAAGCGGCCGTTACAACGACTACGGCAAGGAGATGCTGCGCATCAAGGACCGCCAGGACCGCGACATGCTCTACGGGCCGACGAACGAAGAGATGGTCACCGAGATTTTTCGCGCCTATGTGAAGTCCTACAAGGACCTGCCGCTCAACCTCTACCACATCCAATGGAAGTTCCGCGACGAGGTGCGCCCTCGCTTCGGCGTCATGCGCAGCAGAGAGTTCCTGATGAAGGACGCCTATTCCTTCGACCTCGATTTCGAGGGCGCCAAGGCCGCCTACAACCGCATGTTCGTCTCTTACCTCAGGACGTTTACACGTATGGGCCTGCAGGCCATTCCGATGCGCGCCGACACCGGTCCGATCGGCGGCGATCTCAGCCATGAGTTCATCATCCTGGCCGAGACCGGTGAGAGCCAGGTGTTCTGCGACCGCGCTTATCTGACGCTCGACGTGCCGGGCGCCGGCACCAACTTCTCCAACGACGCCGAGATCGGCGATATCGTGAAGAAGTGGACGACGCCTTATGCCGCCACCGACGAGATGCATGACGAGGCGGCCTGGGCGAACGTTCCGCCAAGCGAGCAGGTCTCGGCGCGCGGCATCGAGGTCGGCCATATCTTCCACTTCGGCGAGAAATACTCCAAGCCGATGAACGCCAAGGTGACCGGCCCCGACGGCAAGGACCATTACGCCTCGGGCGGCTCCTATGGCATCGGTCCGTCGCGCCTGGTCGCGGCGATCATCGAGGCCAGCCATGACGAGAACGGCATCATCTGGCCGGAAGCGGTGGCGCCCTTCGATATCGGCCTGATCAACATGAAGGTCGGCGATGGCGAATGCGACCGCGTCTGCGCCGAGCTCTATGCGGCTCTGACTTCGGCGGGCAAGGACGTGCTTTATGACGACACCGACCAGCGTCCCGGCGGCAAATTCGCCACCGCCGATCTGATCGGCCTGCCGTGGCAGGTGATCGTCGGCCCGCGCGGCGTGGCCGCCGGCGAGGTCGAGATCAAGAACCGCAGGTCGGGCGAGCGCGAGACGCTGCCGATCGCCGAAGCCAAGAAACGCCTGGGTATCGCCGCATGAACGAGGCGGCGGCAGCGGCCAGGTCAGCGGCGGGCGCTTTCTCCGGCTTCGAGCGCATGGTGGCGTGGCGCTATCTGCGATCGCGCCGCAAGGAGACGGTGATCTCGGTCATCGCCTCGATCTCCTTTCTCGGCATCATGCTCGGAGTCGCGACGTTGATCGTCGTCATGGCCGTGATGAACGGTTTCCGCGCCGAGTTGCTGACCCGCATCCTCGGCGTCAACGGCCATCTCATCGTGCAGCCGCTCGATTCGCCGCTGGAGGATTACGCCCAGGTGGCGAGCCGCATCAACGGTGTTTCGGGCGTCAAATACGCCATCCCGCTGATCGACGGCCAGGTCCTGGCGCAAGGCAATGTCGGCGGCGGCACGGGCGCCTTGGTGCGCGGCATCCGCGGCGAGGACCTCGGCAAGATTTCGATCGTCGCCAGCAACATCAAGCAGGGCACGCTCGACGGTTTCGACACCGGCGACGGCGTGGCGATCGGCAAGCGCATGGCCGAAAGCCTCGGGCTGGTGCTCGGCGACACGATCACGCTGATCTCGCCGGACGGCGACGTGACGCCGCTCGGCACCACGCCGCGCATGAAGGGCTACAAGGTGGCGGCGATCTTCGAGGTCGGCATGTCGGAATATGACAGCTCGATCGTCTATATGCCGTTCTCGGAAGCGCAGCTCTATTTCAACATGGACGGGCGAGCCCAGACCATCGAGATTTATGTCGACAATCCCGACAATGTCGACGCGCTGAAGCCGCTGGTCGAGCAGGCGGCGCAGCGGCCGGTCGACCTCGTCGACTGGCGACAGCGCAACGAGACCTTCTTCTCGGCGCTGCAGGTCGAGCGCAACGTCATGTTCATGATTCTCACTCTGATCGTGCTGGTGGCGGCGCTCAACATCATTTCCGGCCTCATCATGCTGGTGAAGGACAAGGGCCACGACATCGCCATCCTGCGCACGATGGGCGCCTCGCGCGGCGCGATCCTGCGCATCTTTCTGATGACGGGCGCGGCGATCGGCGTCACCGGCACGATCGCCGGCGTGCTGCTCGGCGTCGTCATCTGCCTCAACATCGAATCGATCCGCCAGTTCTTCTCCTGGATGACCGGCAGGATCCTGTTCAATCCCGAGCTCTATTTCCTCAGCCAGTTGCCGGCGAAGATGGATCCGCGCGAGACGACCTATGTCGTCATCATGGCGCTTGGCCTGTCGTTCCTCGCGACGGTGTTCCCGGCCTGGCGGGCCGCCCGGCTCGATCCCGTCGAAGCCTTGAGGTACGAATGATGGCCGAGGCCATTATCGAGTTGAAGGGCGTCGAGCGGCACTACGTCCAAGGGCCGCGCAAGCTCACCATTCTGAACGGCGCCGACTTTTCGCTCAGGCGCGGCGAGATGGTGGCGCTGGTGGCGCCGTCGGGCACCGGCAAGTCCACCCTTTTGCACACGGCGGGGCTATTGGAGCGGCCCGATGCGGGCGATGTGATCCTCGCCGGCCGTGCGTGCGGACGGCTGTCGGACGAGGAGCGCACCGCGATCCGCCGCAACGACGTCGGCTTCGTCTATCAATTCCATCATTTGCTGCCGGAGTTCTCCGCGCTCGAGAACATCATGATGCCGCAGCTGATCAAGGGGCTCGGCCGCAAGGAAGCATCCGAGCGGGCGGCGCAGCTCCTCGACTATATGCAGATCGGCAAGCGCGCGCAGCACCGGCCGGCCGAGCTTTCCGGCGGCGAGCAGCAGCGCGTCGCCATTGCCCGCGCCGTTGCCAACGCGCCGCTGGTGCTCCTGGCCGACGAGCCGACCGGCAATCTCGATCCGGTCACCGCCTCCTATGTGTTCGATGCGCTGGAGGCGCTGGTCAGGCAGTCGGGCCTCGCGGCGCTGATCGCCACCCACAACCATGAGCTCGCCGGACGCATGGACCGGCGCGTGACGTTGGCTGAAGGCAAGGTCGTGCCGCTATAGGCCAATGTCGTCATCCTAGGGCGAAGCTCCGCGAAGCGGAGCGAAGACCCTAGGATCCATTCCGTTACCTCTGCCGAAGAATGCGACGCCGCAGAGGGGGCAGAGGGGCTTTTAGAAGCCTTGTTCCGCACCGTAGCGAAGCATCAATCTCACGGAATGGATTCTAGGGTCTGCGCGCGTCGCTTCGCTCCTTGCTCCGCCCTAGAATGACGAAGCCATCGGCGTGTTGGCTAATCGCAAACGGCTGCGGTGTGCCCGCGGAGCAAGGCCCTCAACCTTTCCTTAACCCTGCCCAAACGGATCGCCCGAAATCAATCTGGCACGCCTCCGACGGTCGTTGACATTCGAACAAAATTAGAACAAATTACGAACACAGCAACAACAGGAGAGAGTTATGAGCGATCTTGTTCAGGACGTCGTTTCACTGGTTTGCATGAGCACCTTTCTCGTTTCCATGGCGATCTGGATCGGCGCCATGTGATCAGGCGGTTTCGCCGCCTGTACGGGACGGGCAGATGCCCGCCCGTTGTTAAGTCTTTCTTGGCCGCGCTGCCGCTAGGCTGTTCCTTCAAGACGGGGAGCCAAGGCAAGTGTCGGTCATCGTCACGGTCACGCTCGTGGCCGGCAATCTCGGACTGATCTTTCTTTTGATGACCGTGCCGCTCGGACTGCGCACGGTGACGGTCAGCCGCGTGATCAAGGCCGACCGCAATTGCCTTTGGCAGGCGCTGTGGCCGTTCGGCAGCGACGCCGGCTGGTCGGGCGAAATCCTTGCCGCCGAACCCCTGGATAGCGAAGGGACGGCGCTGATCCGGCTCTCCTGGGAAGGACGGGACGGCCGGCCGATCGACCGCAAGGCGCGGCTCGAGGATGTGAGGGAGGGAAGCTACTTCTCGATGACCGTCATCGAGGACACGGCGCTCGATCCCTCGTTCTGGGCGAACTATCGCGAGACCGCCGAGCTTGTGCCGGAAGGCGAGGCCGTGCGAGTGACGCTCACCCAGACCGACCGCTATCGCGGTGTCGCGTTCCTGATCTTCCGTTTCTTCGCCATGCGTCGCGAATTGCGCAAGCTCGACGTCTGGGCGGCGACGGGCACTTATCGCAGGGGCGGCTGGTTCGAGCATCCGCTGAGCCAGGTCGGCTTCGCCGCGCTTTCGGCCCTGATCCTGTGGCCGTTCTTCGGGCTCAATCTTGGCGGCCTGGCGCTGGCGGCGATCCTCATCTCGGTGGTCGCCCTGCACGAGCTTGGCCATATGGCCGCCTTCCGCCTGACGGGGCATCGCCGCGCGCGGATGATCTTCATTCCGCTGCTGGGCGGCATCGCCATCGGCGGCAGGCCCTATGACAGCCGCTTCGAGGTCGCCTTCGTGGCGATTATGGGCGCCGGCTTCTCCGCCTTCCTGGTGCCGGTGCTGATCGCCGCCAGCGGCTTCGCCAATGGCGAAGGACATCGGCTGGCCGCCATGCTTTTGGCCACGCTTGCCGGCTGCGCGTGGCGGAGCGGCTTAGCTAGCCTTGCGAGCGGGCTCAGCGACCGGAACGGCGGCAGGTCCGAACACATCCTCGAACGCAGCTTTCAGCGCGAGGTCGAGATCGGCCATGGTGACGGGCAGCCCGAGATCGACAAGGCTGGTCACGCCATGGTCCGAGACGCCGCAGGGCACGATGCCGCTGAAATGGCCGAGATCCGGCTCGACATTGATGGCGATGCCGTGAAAGCTCACCCAGCGCCGCAGCCGGATGCCGATGGCCGCGATCTTGTCCGCGGCGGGCGTGCCGTCCGGCAGGGCGGGCCGGTCCGGCCGTACCACCCAGACGCCGACGCGGTTCTCGCGCCGCTCGCCGCGCACGTTGAAGGCGGCGAGCGTGGCGATGATCCATTGCTCGAGCGCCGCGACGAAGGCGCGCACATCCTCGCGCCGGCGTTTCAGGTCGAGCATCACATAGGCCACGCGCTGGCCGGGACCGTGATAGGTATATTCGCCGCCGCGCCCGGCGGCAAAAACTGGAAACCGGTTGGGATCGATCAGGTCATCGATTCGCGCGCTGGTTCCGGCGGTGTAGAGCGGCGGATGCTCGACCAGCCAGACCATCTCGCCGGCGGCCCCGCTGCGGATCGCCTCGGCGCGCGCCTCCATGAAGGCGAGCGCATCCGGATAAGACGTGAGGCCGGGTTCGATCACCCATTCCACCGGCGCCGAACCAGGCAAAGGAAGGAACGACGTGGCGATCTGGCTGCGTTCTGTCATGGAACTTTCTCGATGCTCCTCTCATATGGCGGCAATCGGCCAAAACGTCCAGTTCCGCCAGTGTGAAGCCGAGCCGCGGAGGCTTGTGCCAGCCGCTTTGCCTGATGCACGTCGTCCTCCCAAACCTCTGCGCACTTGTGGGCGATACGCATTCGCGAATATTCCGCTCGGCGCACTTGTTTCGCCGGAAACGATTTGCTACAGGCCCCGGGCCGGACGGTTCCGGCTCCTACCACGTGCGGTCGTGGCGGAATTGGTAGACGCGCAGCGTTGAGGTCGCTGTGGGGCAACCCGTGGAAGTTCGAGTCTTCTCGACCGCACCATTCTCCCCAAAAGCCTGTCGAATTTGGCATCGGCGAGCGATCGTTCTCGTCGCTGCCGGCGGTAGACCAAAGCGAAGCGGCGGCGGGCCATGAGACCGCACCGCCGCTGATGCTTGACGCGAGGCAATTCCGGCAACGGGCAAACCGAGCCTACCCCGTCCACCCCAGACCGGCCGAGATGCAGTTGATCGAGACGAGCAGGGCGTCGGTCGCCCGCCTTTGATCTGCGCCTGTGCCTGCCCGAACTTCGCGCAGCAGATTGACCTGCAGCCGGTGGATGTCGTGCATCTGCCGGCGCAGATTGTCGAAACGCCTTTTGAACATCGGAAAGCGCGCGGAAAGGTCGCCTCCCGTAAGGTCGCCGATCAGGCGTCGCGTCAGCTCGTATTCGGCGGCGATGCGGGCGTGGATTCTTGCCGCCGCATCGCTGTCGGACACCAGGTCGGCATAGAGCCGTGCAATCTCCATGTCGGACTGGTAGAGCGTCTTTTCGGCCTCGTCGACGATCAGGCGGAAAAAGCGCGAGTGCTCGAACATGCGGGTCAGAAGCTCGCGCCCGGCCTCGCCGCGCACCGTGACGAACGCGCTCAGCGCGCTGCCGATGCCGTACCAGCCGGTCAAGAGATGTCGGTTCTGGCTCCAGGCGAACACCCATGGAATGGCGCGCAGGTCGGCAATGCCGCTGGCGCCGAAACGGCGATCCGGCCGTGAGCCCATTTTCAAGAGCGCCAGTTCGGCAACCGGGCTCGCCTGATTGAAATAATCCAGGAAGCCCGGCTCGGCCATCAATCCGGCATAGGACGCCTGCGACATGCCGGCGAGCGCTTCCAGCGCTTCGTCGAACTCCGGCGATTCCTTTTGCCTGGCATCGCCGGGCGATCGGATCCCGTGCGCTAGCACGGCGGCGGCGAGAACCTCAAGCTGGTTGAGGCCGGTGCCGCGATTGGCAAATTTCGACGAAACGACCTCGCCCTGTTCGGTCACCCGCATGGTTCCGCCGACCGTTCCTTGCGGCTGCGCCGCGATCGCGCGGCCGGTCGGCGCGCCGCCCCGGCTGACCGAGCCGCCGCGGCCGTGAAAGAATCCGATCCTGACCTTGTGCTTGCGCCCGATCGCGGCGAGGCGCTTCTGCGCCTTTGCCAGTTCCCAATTGGAAGCGAGGAATCCGCCATCCTTGTTGGAGTCCGAATAGCCAAGCATGATTTCCTGGCGCGCGCCGAAATCCCGCACCGTGCGCCGCACAAGGGAAACGTCGAGCAATGCGTTCAGGACGCCCGGTGCAGCCTGCAGGTCGGCGATGGTCTCGAACAAGGGCACGATCCGCAACCTGATCGAGCCGTCGCCGCCGGGCGCGGTAGAGAGCCCGCAACATTGAGCCAGCAGATAGACCGCGAGCAGATCGTCGGCCGAGCGTGTCATGCTGAGCACGAAAGAGCCGACCGCATCGGCATCGGAGCCCGAGATCTGCTTGGCGATAACCGAGAATGTCGAAAGCAGCTCGGCAGCTTCTTGCGAGAGCCGTGCTTCGTCGATCTCCAGCCGCTCGCCCTGGCTGAGCGCCGCGCGGATGCGCGCCGACCATTGCGGCGTGCCGGCGGCGATCGGATCGGCGGCGTCTATCAGCGCAAACAGCTCGGCCAGCACCCGGTTGACGACTGTGGAGTTCTGCCGGATGTCGAGCGAGACGGTGCGGAAGCCAAAGCTGCCGACCTGCCAAACGAGCGGCTGGATGAAACGCCTGGCGACCGCGCGGCCGCCGATCGCTTCGAGGACTGATGAGAGGGCGTTGAGATCGGCGCGAAACGCCTCCGCCGAGGGGTAGGCCGCCTTGCCGCCGTCACGCGTGGCGACCAGCCGGGCCAGCAGGGCCGAAGCGAACTGGCGCAGCGGTTCGTCAGGGTTGCGGGCGGCTATCTCTTGCGCCTCTCCACTCTTATCCAGCGCTGTCTGCAGCACCGGCCTGAAGCCGGCCGGCAGCTCGATGACGTTCGAACTGGCGCTGAGCACCGTCACCAGCCGCTGCACCTGCGCCAGATACCAGCCTATGGCGGTGTTGCGGTATTCGGCCATGGCGTAGGCGGTGACTTCGGCCGTCACGTTCGGATTACCGTCGCGGTCGCCACCGATCCAGGAGGCATAGCGCATGAAGGAAGGAATTCGGATCGGCTCGCCCGGATAGTGGCGCTCGCAGGCGCTCTGAAGCTTGCCATAGAGCTGCGGCGTTGCCTCGAAGATGACTTCGCGGAAGAAATGCAGTCCCCAGGCGATCTCGCGCTCGACCGTCGGCCGCTCCAGCCGCAACTCGCCGGTCATCCACAAAAGCTCGATCTCGCTTTCCAAGTCGGCGACCAGGAGATCGCGTTCGCGCGGCGCCCAGCGCGGCTGATCGAGCTCGGTCAGCTTGCGATAAATGCGGCGGTGGATCTCCAGCACCGTGACGCGTTTGGCCTCCGTCGGATGCGCGGTCATGGTCGGGCCGACGCAAAGTTCGTCGAGCATCGCCTGGACATCGTCCGCCGAGTGGCCGCTCGCCGCCATCTCGGCAATCACGCTGGCGAAGGAGCCAGGCACTTCGTCGGCACCCGTGCCTTGCTCGAGCTCGCGCCGCGCCCGCATGGCAAGCAACTCGTCGACAATGGTCAGCAACTGGAACCACACGCCGCTCGCCTGGAGCGCCGGGATGCGCTGCTCGGGAGCCAGCGAGACGAGTGACCTGCGTCCGTTCAGGACTGCGGCGATCTCGGGCTCACGCGCGCTTGCGACCCGAAGCAGCAGGCGCAACAGCAGGCTGCGCTCGTCCTCACGAAATTTGATGGGTTTGCTCTGTTCCAAAGCCGCTTTCCCGATCGTAAGCCGATTTGCCGCCGCGCTGCTAAGCAGTTGTTTTCAGGCAATCCCGGACGGCCGCAGCGCACGTTTCCTGGGATTGCCCTTCATAGGGCAGCGCCGAGCGCACGGGCCGACGACCGTCGAGGAGGCCGGCCCGAAACAGGCTTCACATCCTGTCGCGATTCTCGCCTGGTCGGCCGTCACGCCGCCTTCTTCGTCCGCGCCAGCGTATCGGCCACAACTTCGCCGAAGGAGGCGGGGGTCGGCACGATGACGACGCCGGCTTCCTTCAGGATCTCGACCTTTTCCTGCGCCGACTCGCCGAAGGCGGAGATGATCGCGCCGGCATGGCCCATGCGGCGGCCCTTCGGGGCGGAGAGGCCGGCGATATAGGCGATCAGCGGCTTCCTCATATTGTCGCGCGCCCAGATCGCGGCTTCGGCTTCCTGCGGGCCGCCGATCTCGCCGATCATCACCACGGCGTCGGTGTCGTCGTCGCGCTCGAAGAGCTGCAGGATGTCCTTGAAGGACGAGCCGTTGATCGGATCGCCGCCGATGCCGACGCTGGTCGACACGCCGATGCCCAGCGTCTTCATCTGCGAGGCGGCCTCGTAGCCCAGCGTGCCGGAACGGCCGACAATGCCGACGCGTCCCGGCAGATAGATGCTGCCCGGCATGATGCCCATCAGCGCCTGTCCGGGCGTGATGACGCCGGCGCAGTTCGGGCCGACCAGGCGCATGCGATCCTCGAAGCGGTAGCGGCGCATGTAGCGCTTGACCTGCATCATGTCCTGCGAGGGGATGCCGTCGGTGATGCAGACGCAAAGCTTGATGCCGGCGTCGGCCGCTTCCATGATCGAATCGGCGGCGAAGGGCGGCGGCACGAAGACGATGCTGGCCTCGGCGCGGGTCTCGCGCACGGCGCCCTTGACAGTGTTGAAAACGGGCAGGCCGAGATGCGTCTGACCGCCCTTGCCGGGGGTGACGCCGCCGACCAGCTTGGTTCCATAGCGCTTCATGTCATCGGCATGGAAGCTGCCGATCTTGCCGGTGAAACCTTGCACGATGACGCGCGTGCTGCGGTTGAGCAGGATTGCCATTTCTCGACCTCCCTCAGGCTGCTTTTTTGTTCTTGGCGGCTTCGCGCCAGGCGGCGACGGCCTTTTCGGCGGCTTCGGCCAGCGTGTCGGCGACGATGACCTTCTCGCCGGAATCGGCCAGGATCTTGCGGCCTTCCTCGACCTTGGTGCCGGAAAGGCGCACCACTAGCGGCACGTCGACCCCGACCTCGCGGATCGCCTTGATGACGCCTTCGGCCACCCAGTCGCAGCGGTTGATGCCGGCGAAGATGTTGACCAGGATGGTCTCTACATTCTTGTCGCCGAGCACGGCGCGGAAGGACTTTGCCACACGCTCCGGCGAGGCGCCGCCGCCGATGTCGAGGAAATTGGCCGGCTCGCCACCGGCGATCTTGATCATGTCCATCGTCGCCATGGCGAGGCCAGCACCGTTGATGATGCAGCCGATATTGCCCTCGAGCCCGACATAGGAGAGGCCGCGGTCGCTGGCGAAAGTCTCGCGCGGATCTTCCTGGCTCTTGTCGCGCAGCTCGGAAATCTCCGGCCGGCGAAACAGCGCGTTCTCGTCGAACGACATTTTTGCGTCGAGCGCGACCAGGCTGCCGTCGCGCGTCACCACCAGCGGGTTGATCTCCAGCATCGAGGCGTCGTAGTCGCGGAACACCTGGTAGCAGCCGAGGATGGTTTCGGTCGCCTTGCCGATCAGGTTGCTTTCGAGGCCTAGTCCAAAGGCGATCTCGCGCGCCTGGAAGCCTTGCATGCCGACGCCCGGATCGACGGTGGCGCGGATGATGGAGTCCGGCTTCTTTTCGGAGATGTCCTCGATCTCCATGCCGCCGGCGGCCGACGCCACGATCATGACGCGCTCTTCCTTGCGGTCGAGGACGAAGCCGAGATAGAGTTCCTGCGCGATGTCGACCGCTTCCTCGAGATAAAGGCGCGAAATCAGCTTGCCGCGCGGGCCGGTCTGCTGGGTCACCAGCTTGCGCCCGAGCATGGCTTCTGCCGCGTTGGAGATCTCCTCGTCGTTCGAACAGAGTTTTATCCCGCCGGCCTTGCCGCGCGCGCCGGAGTGAACCTGCGCCTTCAGCACCCATTTGGCGCCGCCGATCTCCCGGGCACGGTAGGTCGCCTGTTCGGGGCTGTAGGCGAGGCCGCCGCGCGGCACATGCACGCCGTGGCGGGCAAGCAGTTCCTTGGCCTGGTATTCGTGGATGTCCATCATGTCCTCCCGGTAATTTTTTAGCGCGCCGCGCTATGCGCCTGGCCGGCGCGCTCGATCGCCTCGCTCACCACCAGCACGTTGCGCGCCATGCGCTCCGAAGCCGCGTCGATCATCTTGCCGTCGAGCGCCGCCGCGCCCTTGCCGAGCGCCTCGGCTTCCTTCAGCACTTCGAGGATACGCCTGGCCCGTGTGACTTCTTTCTCCGGCGGCGAGAACACATCGTTGGCCAGGGCGATCTGCGAAGGGTGGATCGCCCATTTGCCTTCGATGCCAAGGGCCGCGGCGCGCCTGGCGGCCGCGTTGTAGCCTTCCGGGTCGGAGAAATCGCCGAACGGCCCGTCAATGGCGCGCAGGCCATAGGCACGGCATGCGACCGTCATGCGCGACAAAGCGAAATGCCATTGGTCGCCGGGATAATCGGGGTTGAGCCCGCCGATGTTGACCGTGCGCGCCTTGTTGGACGCGGCATAGTCGGCGACGCCGAAATGCATGGCTTCCAGCCGGCCCGGCGTGGCGGCGATCGCCTCGACATTGGCCATGCCAAGCGCCGTCTCGATCAATGCCTCGAGGCCGACACGGGTCTTGAAGCCCTTGGCCATCTCGATCTGATTGACCATGGCCTCGACCATATAGAGGTCGGCCGGCACGCCGACCTTCGGCACCAGGATCGTGTCCAGCCGGTCGCCGGCCTGCTCCATGACGTCGACGACGTCGCGGTACATGTAATGCGTGTCGAGCCCATTGATGCGCACCGAGACGGTCTTGCCCTTGGCGCGCCAGTCGATGTCGTTCAGCGCCTGGATGATGTTCTTGCGGGCGCGTTCCTTGTCGGGCGGCGCCACCGCATCCTCGATGTCGAGGAAGACGAAGTCGGCGGCGCTGTTGGCCGCCTTGTCGATCATCTCCGGGCTGGAGCCCGGCACCGCGAGCTCGCTGCGCTGCAGCCTCAGCTTCTTCAGATGGTTGATGGTGTGGCTCATGGTACCCCTCACGCCGCTCTGGCGACCGGCACGTCGGCCGTGCGGCGGAAATGCTCGATCGCCGCCGCCACGCCCGAGCCGGGCGCCAGGCGCACGCCGCAATCGAGCAGCGCCATTTCGGCGGCCGACAGCGAGGCGCAGACCATAACCTCGTTCAGCCAGCCAAGATGGCCGATGCGGAAGACTTTTCCGAACACCTTGTTCAAGCCGCCGCCGAGGGAGGTGTTGTATTGTTGGTAGGCGCGCTTGACGACATTGGCGCTGTCGATGCCTTCCGGCACCAGGATGGCGCTGACCGTTTCGGAGTGCCATTGCGGTGTCTTGGCGCAGAGCTTCAGGCCCCAGGCGTCGACGGCCTTGCGCACGCCCTCGGCCAGGCGATGGTGGCGGGCGAAGATGTTTTCCAACCCTTCCTCGGCAATCAGATCGAGCGAAGCGCGCAGGCCGCGCAGCAACTGGGTGGCCGGCGTATAGGGGAAATAGCCCGCGTCATTGGCGCGGATCATGTCCTCGAAGGAAAAGTAGCAGTGCCGGTGTGTCGCCACCCGCGAAGCGGCAAGCGCCTTCTTGCTGACCGACAGGAAGCCGAGGCCGGCCGGCAGCATGAAGCCTTTCTGCGAACCGCTGACGGCGCAGTCGACGCCCCATTCCTCCTGGCGGAAGTCGATCGAGCCGATCGAGGAAACGCCGTCGACGAAGAGAAGGGCAGGATGGTTCGCCGCGTCGAGCGCGGCGCGGCAGCCGGCGACGTCGCTGGTGACGCCGGTCGCGGTCTCGTTCTGGGTGCAGAAGACAGCCTTGATGCGGTGCGCCTTGTCGGCCCGAAGCTTCTCGGCATAGAGCTCGAGCGGGACGCCAGTGCCCCATTCGCAATCGATGACATCGACATCGAAGCCGAGCCGCTCGGCCATGTCGACCCACAGATGCGAGAATTGGCCGAAGCGCGACATCAACACCCTGTCGCCGGGGCTGAGCACATTGGTCATCGCCGCTTCCCAGGCGCCGGTGCCCGAGGAGGGGTAGATGAAGACGCGGCCGGTGTCGTTCTTAAAGACCTTTTTGATGTCCTCGAACAGCGGTAGCGTCAGGTTGGGGAAGGAGGAGGCGCGCATATCCTCCATCGGCAGGTTCATGGCTTGCCGGACCTGTTCCGGAATGTTGGTGGGTCCTGGGATAAAGAGATGGGTAAACCCAGCCATGCGCGAAACTCCTCCGATCGTTGGGATATTGGAGGCAGTTTCGTTTCGATGAGGCCTTGCAACAACACCTTGCCGGGTAAGTTGTTTGCCCTTGAGGGTGGGATGATCCTACCCGGTTGGCCTACCCCATAGGTGATTTGGAGGTGCGGCGTTTCTCGCTCGAATAGAGCGCGACGGCCATGGCGCGGTTGCGGACGTCCAGCTTGTCGTAGAGATTCTTCAGGTGATACTTCACCGTGTTCTCGGAAATCCCGGTCCGCGTCGCGATCTGCAAATTGGTCCAGCCGTCGGAAAGCACCGCCAGCAACTCGCGCTCGCGCACGGTGAGCCTGGACAACGGCGTGTCGTTGACCTTGTTGATGTCGATATAGGGAATGCAGATACGCCCGTGGGCGACCGCCAGGATCGTCTCGAAGATCACCGGCGGATCGTCGAACTGGAAGCAGTAGCCTTGAGCGCCCAGGCGCACGCATTGCTTCAGGATGCCAATGTCGTGGTCGTTGGAGAAGATCGCGATACGCACGCCAAGCTCGCGGCTCTGGACTTCCGTAAGCACATCGGCGCCGTCCATGTCGGCCAGCTTCCAGCCGACGACGGCGACATCGAATTGCGTGACGGCGGCCAGTTCCAGGAATTGCGCGCCGCTGTGCACGACACCGAGTAGATCGAAGCGGCCGTCGCATTCCAGCATCTCGCGCAGCGCCGATACGACGAAAGGATTGCGTTCGGCGACGACCACGCGAACGCGCCGCTCGGCATTGCCCTCGTTCGTCTTTGCGGACTTGATGTTCAAGGCCAGCGTTTGTCCTCGGAGCATTTGGCGATGCGCTGATCCTGCTGGATCATGCATCATGACAATTCTGCCTCAATAGGGAAGGGGTGCTCTTTCCCCAGCGACATGCGCTGTCGCGCCCGCTGAAGCGTTGTCATACCCGCGACGCGGGCGCTCCACGCTACTTCCGGGAGGTTGCGAGGCGAAGGCGACCGTCACATTTCTTTGGCTATTCCATGCGCTAGAGCGACATCTTTCCAAGACGAATCCTGTTGCCGCGCTATCTGCCGCACAGCGTTTGGATTTCCCGAAAAGCGGTTTCCCCTTTTCGGGATCATGCACTAGACCTCGTTTGGGGATTCCTCGTTGCGGGAGGCGCTGGTGGAAGGCCAGGACACACAGACGACCGGCGCCGCGCCCGCCGAGGAGCGCCACGCCGACATCTATGGCGAGGATGGCGCTGTTCGCGCCTCCTTCCTTGCCCAGATCGGCGCGGCGATTGCCGACCGCGACACGATCACCCTTAAGCGCGAGGTCGACGACCTGCACCAGTCGGAGCTCGGCGACGTGCTGGAGGCGCTTCATCCCGAACAGCGCCGGGCTTTGGTCGAACTGCTCGGCTCCGATTTCGACTTCTCCGCGCTGACCGAAGTCGATGAAGCGATCCGCCTCGACATCGTCGACAATCTGCCCAACGCGCAGATCGCGCAGGCGGTGCAGGAGCTCGATTCCGACGACGCCGTCTACATCCTCGAGGACCTTGAGAAGGAAGACCAGGACGAGATCCTGTCGCAACTACCTTTCACCGAGCGCATCAGGCTCAGGCGCGCGCTCGACTATCCGGAAGAGACCGCCGGCCGGCGCATGCAGACCGAGTTCGTCGCCGTGCCTCCGTTCTGGACGATCGGCCAGACCATCGACTACATGCGCGAGGACAGAAACCTGCCCGAGCGTTTCAGCCAGATCTTCGTCATCGACCCGAGCTTCAAGCTGCTCGGCGCCATCGATCTCGACCAGATCCTGCGCAACAAGCGCGCGGTCAAGGTCGAGGATGTCATGCATGAGACACTGCATGCGATCTCGGCCACCATGGACCAGGAAGAGGCGGCACGCGAGTTCGAGCAGTACAATTTGCTCTCCGCCGCCGTGGTCGACGAGAACGGGCGGCTGGTCGGCGTGCTGACCATCGACGACGTGGTCGACGTCATCCAGGAAGAGGCGGAAGAGGACCTTTTGCGCATGGGCGGGGTCGGCGACGAGGAACTGTCCGACACGGTGCTCGCCACCTCGCGCTCGCGCGTGCCCTGGCTGCTGGTCAATCTTGTGACCGCCTTCCTCGCGGCTTCGGTCATCGGCCTGTTCGACCGCACCATCGAGCATGTGGTGGCGCTGGCGGTGCTGATGCCGATCGTCGCCGGCATGGGCGGCAATGCCGGCTCGCAGACCATGACCGTCACCGTGCGCGCGCTGGCGACCAGGGACCTCGATATCTATAACGCCGCCCGCATCATCCGCCGCGAGGTCGGTGTCGGTTTCATCAACGGTGTGGTGTTTGCCGTGCTTATCGGCATGGTCGCCGGTTTCTGGTTCCGCGATCCCAATCTGGGCGGCATCATCGCGGCGGCGATGATCATCAACATGTTCGCGGCCGCCTTGGCAGGGATTCTCATCCCCCTGCTGCTTGACCGTTTCAAGATCGACCCGGCCGTGGCCTCCGCCGTCTTCGTCACCACCGTCACCGACGTCGTCGGCTTCTTTGCTTTCCTTGGCTTGGCTACCTGGTGGTTCAGCATTCGCTAAAGCAAGAGGCGCCGTTAATTGACTTTTACGTAAATGCCGTGCGAGGGTTGCCGCGGGGTCACGTGCCGATTCCGGCGCTGGATGGGTATCATCGGAGGGAAGGGCGACGCTTCAAGCGCGATGCCCGGGCTTGGGAGCGGGAATGCGGGAATATTACACGATCACCGAGCTGACGCGCGAGTTCGACGTGTCGACGCGAACATTGCGTTTTTACGAGGACGAGGGGCTGGTGCAGCCGGTAAGGCGCGGCCGCACGCGGCTGTTTCGGCCGTCGGACCGGCATCTCATCCGCCAGATCATGCGGGGGAAAAGGCTCGGCTTCTCGATCAACGAGATCCGCGAGATCATTCAGATGTACAAGGAGCCGCCCGGCGAGGTCGGCCAGCTCAAGCTGATGATCAAGCGCATCGAGGAAAAGCGCGAGGACCTGCGCCAGAAGCGGCGCGACCTGGAAGAGACGCTGGCCGAGCTGGACCAGGCCGAGGAGTCCTGCGTGGAGCGGCTGGCCGAGCTGGGCGTGAATACGTAGGGAGTCGAACGAATATTGGCGATTGGCCTGAGCCTCTGAATTTCGTCATCCTAGGCGGAGCAAGGAGCGTAGCGACGCGCGCAGACCCTAGGATCCATGCCGTGGCGCTAAGGCGTCGCAACGATTACAGAATTCTGCACCGTTGCACCTTACGTCATAGGTCACGGAATGGATCCTCGGGTCAAGCCCGAGGATGACGACGTCCGGAACGCTTAGGCTAATCGCAGGCCACTCAGGAAGCAGCCCTCAAATCCAACGCCGCACCCGCTTGGCATAATCGCGGTATTTCTTGCCGAACTTCTCCGCCAGGATCTTTTCTTCCTTCTCGATCGCCAGTTTCTGCGTCGCGAAGGCGGCGAGGAAGGCAAAGAGCAGGAACCAGGCGATGCCGGTGATGAAGGCGACGCCGATCAGCAGCAGCGTGTTGGCGAGATACATCGGATTGCGGGTGATGCCGAAGGGGCCCGACGTCACCAGATGATCGGGCTCGGCGTTGGGGTCGAATGTCGTCTTGGCCCGCATCATGACACGGATGGCCGTGACCCAGAGCATGGCGACGCCGAACAGCGCCACCCAGCCGACGCCGAACAGGAGATCGCCGAGAATGTCGCCGATCCAGGGCAGTGGGTAGAGCATGCCGAGGACGATGCTCGCCGCAATCGCCGCGACATAGATCACCGGCGGCCAGGGAATGATCCCGTGTCTGGGCTTTGTGATGCCCGTCATTGCTGCCCTCCCTCCATCTGGTCCTGCGTCGCGGCGGTGCAGGTCTCCGCCATGTCGGCCAAATGCGATTTCCAGACGCTGGACTGATCGTTGGCGTAAAGCTTGTCGAGCGACCCTTCGCCCTTCAGCGTGTCCAGCATGCAGCCACAATAGCTCGTACAGAACTTGCTGTCCCGCTGTTGTTCGCACTGCGCCTGGCAAGCAGGCAGGAAGCCGGCCTCCCTATCCTGAGGGGCGGCGGGCATGACCTGCGAGAACAGCCACACCGAGCCGAACAGAAGCGGCTGGTGGATGAGGTAGAAGGCGAGGCTGTGCCGGCCGATGAAGGTCAGCGGCTTAGACCAGCGGCCGGGCAGCCAGCTTCCCAGACGGGCGAGCAAGCCCGATGCGGAAGCGAGCTTCACCGTGGCGATGCCCGCAAGCACCGCGCCGAACCACGGGAAGAGCGGCACGTAGTCGTTGGAACGCGGGTTGGTGGCGGAAAGGCCCACCCACCACAGCGCCGGATGGTCGAAGAACTCCGACCGCAGATAGTAAGGGGCGGCAATGACCGCCGCGGCGATGATCGCCGTTACCGGCCAGGGCAGCCTTAGAAAGGCGAGGCCGAGCAGGCTCGCAAGCGCGATCTCATGCAGGATGCCGAAGAAGATGAACCCGTCGGGCGTGACGATGTAGGTGACTGCCGAGATGGCGGCCGCTGCGATGGCCACCATGGCAAACCGCTTCCAGAAGCCTGGCCAACGGATCTGACGGCCGTGGGCGAGGAAGAGGCTGACGCCGACCAGAAACAGGAAAGTCGAGGCAATGCAGCGCGCGTAGAATTTCCACCAGCCGAAGGCGGTGAGGGCGGGCGCGGTGTAGCCGAAGTTTTCGAGGTCCCAGGTGAAGTGGTAGCTCGCCATCGCGATCAGCGCGATGCCGCGCAGGATGTCGATGGCCTGGATGCGGCCGTGCTTTGGCGCGTCCTGAACAAGGCCGCTCGTCGTTTGAAGGCTCATCATCTCGATCCGATTCAGTCCTGCCAAACGACTATCACGGTTCAAGTGGACGACAGAAGCAGGCGGCCATCAATGCGGTTCATGGCAGCCATGAAATTGCGCTTTAGGCCAGAGCTGGAAAGCCTTTGGCAAGCTTCGCTTTTCGGCCCCTCGGAGTCGGTTTCCTGCTACTGGCCGGCAGCTGGCCCGGCCAGATTCGGGCGCGGGATTCACGTTTCGGAGGGCCGATGTCCACCCATGTGCGCCATCCGATCTGGCTTCCGGCCCTGCGGCCGGCGGACGCGCGCACCTTCGCCTCGCTCTATGCGGTTGAATCCTTCGCCCGCGCCACGATCTCCAGCGTGATCCCGATCCAGGCCTACGAGATCCTGCACAATGAGCGGATCGTCTCGATCCTCTACACGATCGTGTCCCTGATGGGCCTTTCGGTCACGCTGTTCATGCCGGTGCTCATCCGCCGCTTCGCGCGGCGCTGGGTCTACACGGCCGGCTGCGTGCTGCTGGCGCTCGGCTCCGCCTTCTTCATCACCCACACGTTGCCCGGCCAGATTGCCGGCATGCTGTGCCGGGTCATGGGGGCGAGCGCGCTGTCGATCACGCTCAACCTCTACATCATGGATCACATCCGCAAGACCGACTTCATGCAAGCAGAATCGCTGCGCATGGCGTGGTCGATGTTCGCCTGGACCGGCGGGCCGACGCTCGGCATCTTCCTCTACACCCATTTCGGCATCTATGCCGCGCATGGCGCGGTCGTGGTGTTTGCGTTGGCGCTGCTTTGCCTGTTCTGGTTCTACCGGCTGAGCGACAACCAGTCGATCCGGCCCGGCAAGTCGCGTCCTGCCAATCCGCTCGCCAATATCGGCCGCTTCGTGAAACAGCCAAGGCTCAGGCTTGCCTGGCTGATCGCCTTCGGCCGCTCCTGCTTCTGGACGACGTTCTTCGTCTACGGCCCGCTGTTCATGGTGATCACCGGCCAGGGCGAGCTCGCCGGCGGCTTGCTGGTTTCGGCCGGCAACGCGCTCCTGTTCGCGGCGATCTTCTGGGGCAGGGCCGGCAAGCGCTTCGGTGGACGGCGGGTCATGACCTTCGCCTATTTCGCCATGTCGGCCATGTTGTTTGCCGCGGGCGGAATCGGCGAGGCGGCGCCGTTGCTCACCGGCGCGCTGCTGCTTTGCGGCGCCTTGTTCACCATCGCGCTCGATGCGCTCGGCTCGACCGCGTTCATGCGCTCGGTGCGCGCTTACGAGAAGGCGCAGATGGCGGCGGTCTACCGCACCTATCTCGATTTCTCCGAGCTGACGCCGCCGCTCGTCTATTCGGTGGTGCTCGCCTTCTTCGGCCTGGGCTCGGTGTTCGTCACGCTCGGCATCCTGGCCGCCTTCTGCGGCTTCGTCACCTGGCGCTACCTGCCGAAGGCGTTCTGAAGGCCGCGTGACGACCGCGCACCCAATCGTGGAAGCGGTGCAGGTCGTATTCTTCCGGCATCAGCACGCCCGCCTGATGGCGCATCGAGCGCAGCCCCTTCTGGTTGACCTCGCAGATCGCGGCGTCTTCTTCGAGCACCTGGGTGCCGAAGGCGACGATGTTTTCGACATCGGTCTCAGCTTCCGGGGCGAACAGCCATTCGGCGGTGAGCTCGGTCTGCTCGGGACCGAGCGGGGCCAGCCGCACGGTGCGCATGTAATCGACATGGCCGACGATGAACATCGACGGCAGCGAGGTGGCGTAGGTCTGGCCGGCGGCGCGTTCGGCCGGCGTCAGGCCGGAAAAGACCGGGCCATGGACATGGCCGTCCTTCGACCAGGTTTCGGCGCCGGGGCGCAACCGGCCGGAGAATTCCGGCGCGTCATTGTCGGCGTGGCGCGCCCATTCGGGATCGTCATGCCTGGCCATCAGCCCGCGGCCGTAGATCGGCACCAGTCGCGACAAGTCCTTATGCACGCCCGGGCAGTGCAGGCATTCGTTGAAGTTCTCCCAGAAGACCTTCCAATTGCAGTTCATCACCTTGGTGAGCCGGTGACCGGTGACGAGCGTCTCCAGCGGCCAGTTGGAAAGATCGCCGGAGGCGCGGTCAAAGGCGCTTTCCGCCGAACCGTCGGGATGCTCGGCGAGATTGACGAAGACGAAACCGCGCCACACCGAGAGCGCCACGCGGTAGAGCGGATAATCGGCCTTGTCGAAGCCCTCGGGCAGCGATTTCGACGGCACACGCACGAGATCGCCGCGCAGCGAATAGGACCATGCGTGGTAGGGGCAGGTGAGCAGCCTGGCCTTCAGCCGCCCCGCGCTTTCCTGGCAAAGCTGCGAGCCGCGATGCCGGCAGGTGTTGTGGAAGGCGCGCAAGGCGCCGGTCTCGTCACGCAGCACGACGATCTCCTGGGTGCCGATGCGCACCGTGCGGAAGGCGAGGGGTTCCGCGAGATCGGCCTCGCGGCAGACCATCAGCCAGCTTCGGTACCAGATGGCGTCCAGATCGCGACGATACTCGTCGGCGCCCCAATAGGAGGCGGACGGCAAGGTCGGCTGTAGACTGGTCAGGCCGTTGTAAGACGCGCGTTCGCTCGGATCGGGCTGCATCGGCTTCTCCGTGGCTGCCAGCAGCCGACACCCGGGCCAAGGAGTTGTCAACCGCGAGGCGCCCGCATAGTTTCGGTCGCGCAGGAACCTTAAGGTCGCGCGCATGCTGCCAAGAACCATGTCGCTTACCGAGGAACTGGTCGCTCGCTGCTTCCGCGCGGTCGAGGATGCGGGACCGGATCCCGATGCGGCGCATCTGGATGACAGCGACTATGCCGCGATGACGCGTGAGCTGGAGGCTCAACTCCTGGCCAACGAACCGCTCTGGCTGTTTGGCTACGGCTCTCTGATCTGGAAGCCTGAGATCGAGCATATCGAGGAGCGCGTGGCGCTGCTGCGCGGCTGGCACAGATCCTTTTGCATGAACATGACGCGCTGGCGCGGCACCAAGGAAAGTCCGGGCCTGATGATGGCGCTGGACCGTGGCGGACAATGCGAGGGCGTCGCCTTTCGGCTCGGCGACGGCGACAGGCGCGAGCAACTCGACAAGATCCTGCGGCGAGAGGTGACACTGAAGCCGACCAGCTATCATCCGCGCCTGCTCGATATGACGAGCGATGGCGGCCCGCTGCGGGCGCTGGCCTTCGTCATCAACCGCCAGGGCACCACCTATGCCGGTCCATTAAGCGAGGAAGCGGTTGCCGAAAGGCTGGCGACCTCCTGCGGCCATTGGGGGTCGGGCGCCGACTATCTCTACAACACGGTGAAGAATCTCGAGCAGCGCGGCATCCACGATACGCATTTGTGGCGGCTTCAGCAGCTGGTCGCGGCGCGGATTGCCGGCTCGTAGCACCGCAAGTCGCGCCGCAATCGCGCCGGGCGGTGCCGAAATTGGGTTTGCCGGTGGTTGCGCTTCTGCCTAAGGTTCGCGCACCGTCGGCCTCTGGGCCGCAACACGATTCCAACCTGGAAGGCAAGAATGACCGGCGCGACAGCCGCGAGCGGCAATAGAGCTTCCGATGGGAAGCTGACCTTCATCCTGGGCGGTGCCCGTTCGGGCAAGAGCACGCATGCCGAGGCGCTGACAACCGCCCATCCATCGCCCTGGACCTACATTGCCACGGCGCAGGCTTATGACGACGAGATGCGCGAGCGCATCGCGCTGCATCGGTCGCGGCGCGGCGAAGGCTGGGTCACCGTCGATGCGCCGCTCGATCTGGTTGGCGCCATCGAGGCTTTGCCGACCCACCAACCTGTGCTGATCGATTGCCTGACATTATGGCTCACCAACCACATGCTGGCCGAACATGACATCGAGGCCGAATGCCGGCGGCTCAAGGATGCTCTGTCGCGGCCGCGCGGGCCATGGTTCGTGGTCTCCAACGAAGTCGGATTGGGCATCGTGCCCGACAACGCGCTGGCGCGCCGGTTCCGCGACGCTGCGGGCCGGCTCAACCAGCAGGTGGCGGCCGCTGCCGACAGCGTTCTCATGATGGTGGCGGGATTGCCACTCAAGGTGAAGTGACATGGCCGAAATCGAAGACAAGACCATTGACGACAAGGACGCCGAGCGCCACCGCGCCAAGATGGCCAAGCGCAAGGCGGTGCAGGATGCCGAAGTGGCCGGCAAGACCGTCGAAAAGGGGCTGCTGATCGTCAACACCGGGCCGGGCAAGGGCAAGACCACGGCCGCCTTCGGCTTGGCGCTGAGAATGCTGGGCTATGGCAAGCGCGTCGGCGTCGTGCAGTTCATCAAAGGCAAATGGCATACCGGCGAGAAGGATGCTTTCGCGGCCTTCGGTGACCGTGTCGTCTGGCATGCGATGGGCGAGGGTTTTACCTGGGAGACGCAGGACCTGAAGCGCGACATCGCCGCCGCCGAAGCTGCCTGGGCCAAGGCGTTGGAGCTGATGGCCGATCCCTCGATGAGCCTCGTGGTGCTCGACGAGCTCAACATCGCGCTGCGCTACGACTATCTCGATCTGGAAAAGGTGGTCGCGGCGCTGAAGGCGCGCCGGGGCGACCTGCATGTGATCGTCACCGGCCGCAACGCCAAGCCGCTGCTTGTCGAGGCGGCCGATCTCGTCACCGAGATGGGGCTGACCAAGCACCATTTCGCCGCCGGCGTGAAGGCGCAGCAGGGAATTGAGTTTTAGCCGCTGATCAAAATGGTCAGGTAGATCACGATCGCCGAGACGACCGCGAACAGGCCGAGCAGCAGCCAGTCGGCTACGCGATAGAGCTTGAGCGCCTGGCGGATGTCGGTGCTTTCGGCCTCGCGGCGGCCGCCTTCGCCCATGAAGGCGTCCTCGACGACTTCGCCGCCATAGCTGCGCGGTCCGGCGAGGGACAGCCCCAGCGCGCCGGCCATCGCCGCCTCCGGCCAGCCGGCATTGGGCGAACGGTGCTTCCTCGCGTCGCGGCGCATGACATGCCAGGCGCCATGCGGATCGGCGCCCGGGACGAGAAAGGCCGCCAGCACGATGAGCAGGCCGGTCAGCCGCGATGCGGGCAGGTTGACCAGATCGTCGAAACGGGCGGCAGCACGGCCGAAGGCTTCGTATTTCGGCGTGCGGTGGCCGATCATCGAATCGGCGGTGTTGGCGGCCTTATAGGCAGCACCTCCGCCCAGTCCGCCGATGCCGGTCCAGAAGGCGGGCGCAACAATGCCGTCCGAAAAATTCTCGGCCAGGCTTTCGATCGCGGCACGCGCGACACCGCCCTTGTCGAGCTTTTCCGGATCGCGGCCGACAATGCGCGATACGGCGATGCGGCCGAGGGTCAGGCCGCCGGTCTCCAACGCATCGGCGACGTCCTCGACATGCTCCGCGAGGCTCTTCTGCGACAGCAGCGAGGAACCGAGGATGGCGGCGATGACGAGGCCCGTAGGGAACATCATCCAGAGCAGGACATGCAGCACCAAGCCGACCAGGCCGGGCACCAGCAGAATGACGAGCAGGGCCTGGACGCCGCGTCGGCGACGCAATTCGTCGGAATCCGTAGCGTGGTTGAGCCGGCGATCGAGAAAGGATATCAGCCTGCCGATCCAGGTGACCGGATGGCCGATGGCGCCGAACAGCCAGTCCGGGTAGCCGAGGGCGCGTTCGATGGCGAGTGATAGGAAAGCGATCAGGACGGACATGAAACTTCTAAGCGGAGCGATTGCAGCGGTTGATCATGGCGGCAGCCTTGGCCGGGCAAACGCGCTTTTTCCTCATGCGCCAAAACCTTTCGTGGACCTCTCGACAGGTATCAATCCGCACTCCTATCCGCTTTTCGACCTGCCCGCCACAGCGCTGTCCCGATTGCCGGAGGCAGGACAACTGCGCGAATTGGCCGAAATTGCGGCCAGGGCCTATGGCGCGCCGTCGGCGGCGCATGTGGCGGCGGCGCCCGGCACGCAGATTCTCCTGCCGCGCGTCGCTTCGCTGCTGCGGCCCGGCAAGGCGCTGGTGCTCGGCCCAACCTATGCCGAACATGCCCGGGCGGCGGCTATCGCCGGCCATGCGGTCGCGGAGGTCAGCGATTTCGACGCGCTGGCCGAGGCGGACCTTGCGGTGCTGGTCAATCCCAACAATCCGGACGGGCGGGTGATCGAAAAGGCGCGCCTGCTCAAGCTCGCGGCGCGACTTCGCGCCAAGGGCGGGCTGCTGGTCGTCGACGAGGCCTTCATGGATGTCGGCCCGACTGAGCAAAGCCTGGCCGGCGATGTCGGGCAGGGCGGCATCGTCGTGCTGCGCTCGTTCGGCAAGTTTTTCGGCCTCGCCGGTGTGAGACTCGGCTTTGCATTGGCGGATCCGCTGACGGCCGAGCGGCTGGATGCGCAGCTCGGGCCCTGGGCAGTCGCCGGCCCGGCGCTCGAATATGGCATCCGCGCCTTGTCGGATGCGGCGTGGCAGGCCGGTATGCGGCAACGCCTGGCGCAGGATGCCGGGCGGCTCGACGCGCTGCTTGGCCGATTCGATGTTCCGGTCGCCGGCGGCACCAGCCTGTTCCGCTATCTGTCGTTTCCCGAGGCCGCAGGCCTTTTTTCGGCACTTGGCTCGAGCGGCGTGCTGGTCCGCCATTTTGCCGAGCGGCCTCAAGTGCTGCGTGTCGGTTTGCCGGGCAATGAAGCGGAATGGCAACGCCTCGAAGGCGCCCTTGCCACATGGGCCGCGCGGCGCAAGGATGCGCCAAAGGAGTTCGGGCAATGATCCACGTCTGTTCGCTGTCGAAGGTCGACGAGGCCGTGGCAAGGACCGGTGCGCAGCGGTTGTTGTCGCTGCTCGCCGCAGGCACCGAAGTGGTCCGCCCGGCCTCGATCCTGGCGGAGAACCACTTGCATCTCGTCATGCACGACATCGCTGTCGCGCAGGAAGGCATGACGATGCCCGGCGAGGAGCATGTGCGGGCCTTGCTCGATTTCGCCTATCGCTGGGACCGGGTAAAGCCGCTGGTGGTGCATTGCTATGCCGGCGTCAGCCGCTCGACGGCGTCGGCCTACATCATCGCCGCGGCGCTGGCGCCCAAGCGTGACGAGATGGAGCTCGCCCGAACGCTGCGCTTTCTCTCGCCGACGGCTACGCCCAATCCACGGCTGATCGCTGTCGCCGACACGCTGCTTGAGCGCGACGGCCGCATGATCGCGGCGATCGAGGCGATCGGGCGCGGCGCCGACGCGTTCGAAGGGATACCCTTCGAACTGGGGATCGAAGCTTAAGTCAAAGCAGACCCGCCGCTACGACAGCCACTCGGCAAGCTTCGCCTTGCGCACATCCCGGACCAGGTTGATAAAGCCGTCGGCCTGCATTTCCGCCGTCAGCCGGCCCTTCTCGGCCGTGGCGATGGAGGCGTCGCCGACCACGCCGTTCGGATTGAGGTCGCTGGCGATCCAGGCGAAGGCATGCGTGCCGGTGTGGCGCAGCAGGGCGAATTCCTTTTCGGCGCGCCCGACATTGGAGACGAAATTCTCCGCCTTGCTCATGTCGACGAGGTCGGGCCGGAAGTGCAGCATCAGCGAGGTCTCGACATCGCCGCCATGGATGCCGTGACGGTCCTCGAGCTCGGTGTACATTCCGGCCGGGCGGCCGAAACGCTGCCAGCTCGTCTTCACCGACAGCATTTTGGCGCGCACGCGCAATTCGCGCGAAATGATGCCCATGATCTCTTCATTACCGCCATGCGAATTGACGATGATCAGCTTCCTCACCCCGGCGCGGGCGACCGACAGGCCAAGTTCGGTCCAGGCGTCGACCAAGGTGGTGGCGGGCAAGGTGAGCGTTCCCGGCGCATGCAGATGCTCGTTCGATTTGCCGACAGCCTGCACGGGTAGGATGCGGATGTCGAGATCGTCGGGCAGGCGCGCGATCACCGTCTCCAGCATGCCCATCATGATCGAGGTGTCGGTCGAGACCGGCAGATGCGGGCCATGCTGCTCGATCGCCGCGACCGGCAGCACGGCGATGGTCGCTTCGGCGTCGATCGAGGCGTATTCGGTCGTCCGGTAATCGCCCCACCACACGCGTCTTGTCGTCACTTTTCGTCTCCCGATTGGTCTGCTGTCCGGCCTGAGGTCTAGAGCCTATCCCCGGAAACAGCTAGCCCGCTGCCAGAACTTCGACCTCGACCTTGAATTCCGGGCGGGCGAAGCCGGAGACGATCATCAGCGTGGAGGCCGGCGCCGGATCGGAAAAGAGCCGATTGCGGACATCCATATAGGCCTGCAGGTGCTCGCGGCTGATGACGAAGGCGTTGATGCGCACGATGTCGTTCAAGGTCAGCCCGGCCTCGCTCAGAATCGCGGCGATGTTCTTGAAGCAGAGCTCGGCCTGCGCGCCGGCGTCCTCCGGCACGGCATCGTCGGGGCCGATTCCCAATTGACCCGAGCAGAGCACCAGGCGCTTTCCGGCCGGTATTTCGACGCCGTGGCTGTAGCGGGCGAAAGGCGGCTTGATCGACTTGGGGGCGAGGTATTTGAGCATGGCATTCTCCTGTCGGCCGACAGCCTAGTGGCGGATTCATGAAACATTCAAGATGCCGTGGACGCCGCCAGGAGCGATTATGGACAGGCGTCCAAAAAATAGGCACGATGCCTCGCGTACGGCATGACCCGTCCGGTCTCGGCAACGACTGCCGCACGAGCGGGCGGCCCTGGCGGTGGCATGTGTCTTGCTTCTTGAATCAATGGTGTCGAGCCCAGCGCGTTGCGCGCCGGAGCCAAGAGAGGGTGAGTTTATGATCGGACAAGGAAAGATCCTGGCGGGCGCCGTCGTCCTGCTGGCGGCGGGCACGCTGACTGCTGCCGCGAACGAGAGGGTGACGTTCGGCACCAACTGGCTGGCCGAGCCGGAGCATGGCGGCTACTACCAGGCGATCGCCGACGGCACCTATGCCGCCTGCGGCCTTGATGTCACCATCATGCAGGGCGGCCCGCAGGTCAGCGGCCGGCCGATGCTGCTAGCCGGCAAGATCGATTTCTATATGGGCGGCAATTTGCTTTCGGCCTTCGACGCCGTGCAGCAGGGCATTCCGATGCGTGTCGTCGCGTCCGACTTCCAGAAGGATCCGCAGGTCATCATGTCCCATCCGGGAGAGGGGCTGGACAAGTGGGAGGACCTCAAGAACGCCGACCAGTACATCATGGGCGACGAAGGCGCGCAGACCTTCTTCCAGTGGATGGTCACCGATCTCGGTTTCGATGCCGCCAAGCGCGTGCCCTATACATTCAATCCAGCGCCCTTCATCGCCAACAAGAAGTCGATCCAGCAGGGCTATGTGACGTCCGAGCCGTTTGCCGTGCAGAAGCAGGGCGGCTTCACGCCGAACCAGTTCCTGCTCGCCGACTATGGCTGGGATACGTATGCGACCACCATCGAGGTGATGCAGGATACGATCGACAAGCGGCCGGAGGTGGTCCAATGCTTTGTCGATGGCTCGGCCAAGGGCTGGTACAAATACCTCTATGGCGACAACAAGGCCGCCAACGAGATGATCAAGAAGGACAATCCGGACATGACGGATGAGCAGATCGCCTTCTCGATCGAGCAGATGAAGAAGTTCGGCGTTGTCGATTCGGGCGATTCGGAAAAGCTCGGCATCGGCGCCATGACCGAAGCCCGCATCCAGAGTTTTTACGACAAGATGGTCAAGGCCAAGGTCGCGCAGCCGGGCCTTGACATCAAGAAGGCTTACACGCTGGCCTTCATCAACAAGGGTGTCGGGCTGGAGCTGAAGAAGTAAGGCGGCCGGCCTGAGATGATCCAGGAAAAAGTGGCTGGGACGCCGGCGGCATCCGGGGAGGCCCCGATGCTGCTGGCATTGCGCAATGTCGGCAAGGTCTTTTCCAACGGCGTGACGGCGCTGAGCAAGGTCGACCTGGCGATCCGCGAAGGCGATTTCCTGAGCCTGCTCGGCCCCTCGGGCTGCGGCAAGTCGACCGCGCTCAGGTTGATCGCGGGTCTCTCGACGCCGACCTCCGGCCAGCTTGACTGGCGCGGCTCGATCGACCGCTCGAACATCGGCTTCGTCTTCCAGGAGCCGACGCTGCTGCCCTGGGCCAGCGTCTTCGACAATGTCTGGTTGCCGCTGAGGCTGAAGGGGGTGTCGCGCGCCAAGGCGGAACCCGCCGTGATGGAGGTGCTGTCGCGCGTCCATCTCACCGGCTTCGAGAACGCCGTGCCGCGCGAGCTTTCCGGTGGCATGAAGATGCGCGTCTCGATCGCGCGGGCCATGGTGACCAAGCCGCGCATCCTTCTGATGGACGAGCCTTTCGCGGCGCTCGACGAGATCACCCGCTTCAAGCTCAACAACGATCTTCTGGAGCTTTGGCAGGACGAGCGCTTCACCGTCGTCTTCGTCACCCACAGTGTGTTCGAAAGCGTGTTTCTGTCCAGCCGCGTCGTCGTCATGGCCGCGCGGCCGGGCCGCGTTTTCGGCGAACTCCCCATCAATGCGCCCTATCCTCGCGACGAAGCGTTCCGGACCTCGCCGGGCTACGCTGCGCTTTGCCGGCAGGCCTCGGGCGTGCTGGTCGACGCCATCAACTCAACCGCCGGATCGCAAAATGATGGCCATTGAAGACAATGTCCTGACGCTCGATCCGGAAGAGGCGCGCCGCGCCCGCCAGGAGCGGCTGGAGCGCATCGGCAAATGGGTGCTGCCGCTGGCGATCATGGTGCTGGCGATCGTGCTGTGGGACCGCATCTGCGTCTGGAACGAGATCCCGCAATATATCCTGCCGCGGCCGGCCGTGGTGCTGCAGACGCTGCACAACGATGCGGGGCTGCTCTTCTCCTCGCTGTTGGTGACGCTTAGGATCACCTTCCTCAGCTTGGCTCTCGCCGTGATCGGCGGCGTCGGACTGGCGGTGCTGTTTGCGCAGTCGAAATGGGTGGAGATGTCGTTCTTCCCCTTCGCCATCGTGCTACAGGTGACGCCGATCGTCGCCATCTTCCCGTTGATCAACATCTATGTGGACAACCAGACCGTCAAACTGCTGCTGTGCGCCTGGATCGTCGCCTTCTTTCCGATCCTCTCCAACACCACGCTTGGGCTGAATTCGGTCGACCGCAATCTGCGGGACCTGTTCAAGCTCAACGGCGCGACGCGCTGGCAGCAATTGCGCTATCTGCGGCTGCCGGCGGCGATGCCCTATTTCCTCGGCGGGCTGAAGATCGCCGGCGGCCTGTCGCTGATCGGCGCGGTGGTGGCGGAATTCGTCGCCGGCGCGCAGGGGCAGTCGTCCGGGCTTGCATCGCGAATCATCGAGGCCGGCTACCGGCTCAATGCTCCCAGGCTGTTCGCGGCGCTGATCCTGATCTCGCTCACCGGCATCCTTATCTTCCTGGTGCTGTCGCTGGTGTCGCATCTCATCCTGCGCCGCTGGCACGAGAGCGCGCTGAAACAGGAGCGGTAAGGTGCGCGACGTGATCGAGAATAGTGAGGCGCCGATTTGGGCACCAGCTCTGCATAAGACAGCGGGGGCCAGGCCTTGATACCAACCTCTGGTTCTTATTGCCTGGCTAACGTTCGGCTTCATCGATCGCTCACGCCGGGTCTTGCCGCCGCTTTCGACTCGGACGGGTTTGCGCTTGCCAACATTACCATCACCAACGGCAAGATCGCCGATCTTGCCGCGCACGACCAGGCAGAGGCGCACCCCGGCGCGATCGACCTTGCCGGCCGCATCGTGATGCCGTGCTTCGTCGACTGCCATACCCATATCGACAAGGGCCATATCTGGCCGCGAAAGCCCAATCCGGACGGCACTTTCATGGGCGCACTCAATGCCACCGGCGCCGACCGCACCACGCGCTGGAGCGCCGAGGATGTCGCGCGCCGCATGGACTTCTCGCTGCGCTCGGCCTACGCGCACGGCACCAAGGCTATGCGCACGCATCTCGACAGCGTGCCGCCGCAGGAGGAGATCTCCTGGCCGGTGTTCGAAACGATGCGGGAAAAATGGCGCGGGCGCATCGAGCTGCAGGCGGCCTGCCTGCTCGGCATCGAAGGCGTGCGCGACAAGGCCTGGTTCGAACGGTTGGCGAAGCGCGTCGCCGCGGCCAAGGGCGTGCTCGGCGTCGTCACCTATATGGTACCCGATCTCGAGGAACTGCTCGACAAGGTGTTCGCCCAGGCGATCGAGCATGGGCTCGATCTCGATTTCCATGCCGACGAGACCGACGATGTCGCGGCCATCTCGCTGAAGAAGATCGCCGAGGCGTCGCTGTGGAACGGTTTCGAGGGCAATATCCTGGTCGGCCATTGCTGCTCGTTGGCGCGCCAGCCGGACCTCGAGGTGCTCGACACGCTGGACAAGGTGGCGAAGGCGCGGCTTGCCGTGGTGTCGCTGCCGATGTGCAATCTCTATCTGCAGGACCGCCGCAGCGATCACACCACCCCGCGCTGGCGCGGCGTGACGCTGCTGCACGAGATGAAGGCGCGCGGCATCAAGGTGGCGGTTGCTTCCGACAACACGCGCGATCCCTTCTACGCCTATGGCGATCTCGATATGCTGGAGGTCTACCGCCTGGCGACGCGCATCCTGCATTTCGATCACCCGGTCGGCGACTGGCCGAAGGCTGTAGCGGCGACGCCGGCCGAGGTGATGCGGCTCGACGGCGCCGGCACGCTGGCCGCCGGCGGCAGCGCCGACTTCGTTGTCTTCAAGGGGCGGAGCTGGACCGAATTGCTGTCGCGGCCCGAATCGGATCGCATCGTGGTGCGCGACGGCAGGGCGATCGAACGCCAACTGCCCGACTATGCCGAACTCGACGAACTGATGGTGTGATGATGGATATCGCAGCGCTGAAGCGCGATCTCGACGGGATCAAGCTCGACGACCATCCGGCCATCGTCCAGCAGAAGAGCCGCGACTTCTACTGGTACAGCCCGGTGCTGAAGGCGCAACTCGATCACATCAAAGGCGACCTGATCGTCACGCCGAAGAACGAAGATGAAGTCATCCGCGCGCTTGCCGCATGCCACAGGCACGGCGTTCCGGTGACGCCGCGCGGCAGCGGCACCGGCAATTATGGGCAGGCGATGCCGCTGTCGGGCGGCGTGGTGCTGAACCTCGCCGAGATGAACGAGATCAAGACGATCGCGCCGGGGCGGGTGGTGACCGGGCCGGGCGCGGTGCTGGCCGACATCGACAAGGCGACGCGGGCGCATTCCGGACAGGAGCTGAGGCTCTCGCCCTCGACCTACAACACCGCCTCGATCGGCGGCTTCATCGCTGGCGGCTCCGGCGGCGTCGGCTCGATCAATTTCGGCGGCTTGCGCGATTTCGGCAATGTGCTGCGGCTGCGCGTCGTCACCATGGAGGCCGAGCCCAAGGCGCTCGAGCTCACCGGCGAGGATCTGCACAAGGTGACCCATGCCTACGGCACCAACGGCATCATCACCGAGGTCGAGATGCCGCTGACCGCCGCCTATGATTGGATCGACGTCATCGTCAGCTTCGACAAATTCATGGGTGCAGCCCGCTACGGCAACGCGCTTGCCTGCCAGGACGGCATCCTGACCAAGCTGATCACGCCGATCGCCGCACCCGTGCCGCAGCTCTATTTCAAGCGGCACCAGAAATTCTTGCGCGAGGGGCAAAGCATCTGCGTCGTCATGGTCGCGAAGCACGGGCTCGACGCCTTCCTGGCCTTCACCCGGCGCGCCGGCGGCGAGGTCATCTTCAATGCGGCGACCGCGACGGACGAGGACAAGAAGGGCCTGCCGCCGGCTTATGAGCTTGCCTGGAACCACACGACCCTGCGCGCACTGCGCGTCGACCCGTCGATCACCTATCTGCAGTCGCTCTATCCGTTCCCCAACCAGTTGGCGCTGGTCGAGAAGATGGACGCGATGTTCCCAGGCGAGGTGTTCTCGCATCTGGAATTCGTGCGGCTCGACGGCAACATCACCTGCTTCGGCCTGCCGCTGGTCAAGTTCACCACCGAGGCGCGGCTCAACGAAATCATCCGCCTGCATGAGGAGAATGGCTGCCCGATCTTCAACCCGCACCGCTACACGCTGGAAGAAGGCGGCATGAAGCAGACCGACGAGATCCAGCTTGCCTTCAAGCGCCAGACCGATCCGCAAGGGCTGCTCAATCCCGGCAAGATGATCGCCTGGGAAAACCCGGACTATGATTATCGCTCCGGCCGCACGTTCCTGTTCAAGGGATTGCAGAAGGCGGGGTGATGAAAGTCCTCGTGCTTTACGCTCATCCGGTGGAGACCAGCTTCAACGCCAGCCTGCACAAGACGATCGTCGAGCGGCTCGCCGCGGCGGGGCATGCGGTCGACGACTGCGACCTCTATGCCGACGATTTCGACCCAAGGCTGACACGCGCCGAGCGGCTCGGCTACCACGACCCGCGCGGGCCGGACGACGCGGTCGCCGGCTATGTCGAAAGGCTGAAGAATGCCGAAGCGCTGGTGCTGTCGTTTCCGGTCTGGAACTATGGCTATCCGGCAATCCTGAAAGGCTTCTTCGACCGCGTCTTTCTGCCCGGCGTGTCGTTCAAGCTGGTCGACGGCAAAGTGCAGCCGACATTGCACAACATCCGCAAGCTCGCGGCCATCACCACCTATGGCGGCAGCCGCTTTCGCGCCATGCTGATGGGCGACCCGCCGCGCAAGATCGTCAAGCGCATGCTGCGGGCGACCATCAAGCCAGGCGCTCCCGTCTCCTATCTCGCGCATTATTCGATTAACCTATCCACAGACGAGACGCGCAAAGTCTTCATGGCGAAGGTCGCGGCGACGATGGACGCCTTCTGATGCGCGTGCTGGTGGTCTATTGCCATCCGGTGCCGGAAAGCTATTGCGCGGCGATCCGTGACATGGCGGTGGAGGTGCTGAAAGGACGGGGCTGGGACGTGCGGCTGCTCGACCTCTATGCCGAGAATTTCGATCCGGTGATGAGCTGCGAGGAGCGGCGCCTCTACAACGACCGGGCGCCGCAAGACGCTGCGCTGACGCCGCATTTCGAGCATCTGCAATGGGCGCAGGCGATTCTCTTCATCTACCCGACCTGGTGGTACGGATTGCCGGCGATGCTGAAGGGCTGGTTCGACCGCGTGTGGGCGACCGACATCGCCTTCAAGCTGCCGGCCGGCAAGGGACGCATCACGTCGCTGATGCGACACGTCACCAAGGTCGGCGTCATCACCACCTGCGGCGCGCCGACCTGGTGGAGCGTGGTCGTCGGCCAGCCGGGACGCAAGACGATTTTACGCGGCATGCGGGCGCTATGCGCCACGCGGTGCAAGACGTTTTTCCTGGCGCATTACCTGATGGATGCCTCGACACCGAAGAGCAGGGCGGCTTTCCTGGCGAAGGTGAGGGCGAGGTTGGAGGGTTTTTGAGGGTAGTGCAAGTTCCCTTCTCCCTTTGTGGGAGAAGGTGGATCGGCGCGTAGCGCCGAGACGGATGAGGGGTGTTCCAGCGGAGTGAGACGCTGGCTTCCCTGGAGCACCCCTCATCCGTCGCCTTCGGCGACACCTTCTCCCACAAGGGGAGAAGAGCAGACCGCGCTACATCCTCACCCGTTCCGCCTTCGGGTCGTACATCGGCTTCAGCGAGGCTTCCGCGGCGAAACGCTCGCCGGCGATTTCCACCTCGTAGGATGAGCCCAGCACATCCGCCTCGCTCTCGCCTTGGCAGGGCACATAGCCAAGCCCGATCGCGCCGCCGAGATGGTGGCCGTAATTGCCTGATGTGATCGGGCCGACAATCCGGCCGTCGCGCAGGATAGCCTCATTGTGGAAGAGCAGCGGCTGCGGGTCCTTCAAGCGGAACTGTACCAGCCGGCGTGACAGGCCGGCTTCCTTCTTCCTGAGCACAGCGTCGCGGCCGATGAAGCCGGATTTGCTCGTCTTCACCGCAAAGCCCAGGCCCGCCTCCAGCACATTGTCCTCGTCGGTGATGTCGTGACCGAAATGGCGGAAGGCCTTCTCGATGCGGCAGGAATCGAGCGTATGCAGGCCGCAAAGCTTCAGGCCGACATCGGCGCCGGCTTCGGCGATCACCTCGAAAACATGGCCCGCTTGCTCGGTCGATACATAGAGTTCCCAGCCGAGCTCGCCGACATAGGTGACGCGGTGGGCGCGGGCGAGACCCATCCCGATCTCGATCTCCTGAAAGGTGCCGAACGGATTGGTCTCGTTGGAAAAATCGTTCGGGCTGACCTTCTGGACCAGTTTTCGCGCTTCCGGACCCATGACACAGATCGCGGCTTCGGCCGCGGTGACGTCGGTGATGACGACGAACTCGTCGGCGATGTGCTTGCGCAACCAGGCGAGGTCGCGCTGCAAAGTGGCGCCTGGCACGACCAGGAAATAGGCCGTCTCCGAAAGCCGGGTCACGGTGAGGTCGCTCTCGATGCCGCCCCTGGCGTTGAGCATCTGCGTGTAGACGATCTTGCCCGGCGCGACCTCCATGTCGTTGGCGCAGAGCCGCTGCAGGAAGGCGCAGGCATCGCGGCCTTCGACGCGGATCTTGCCGAAGGAGGTCATGTCGAACAGGCCGACGCCGTTGCGCACCGCGAGATGCTCGTCGCGCTGGTTGTCGAACCAGTTCTGCCGCTTCCAGGAATAGCGGTATTCGCGCTCCTGGCCTTCGCGCGCGAACCAGTTGGCGCGCTCCCAGCCCGCCACCTCACCGAAGACGGCGCCGCGCGCCTTCAAATGCTCGTGCAAAGGCGAGCGGCGCACTCCGCGCGAGGTCGCCATCTGGCGATAGGGGAAATGGTCGGCATAGAGCAGACCGAGCGTTTCGGAGACGCGCTCCTTGAGGTAGCGGCGGTTCTTCTGGAAGGGCTGGGCGCGGCGGATGTCGACTTCCCACAGGTCGAACGGCGCCTCGCCGTCATTGATCCATTGCGCCAGTGCCATGCCGGCGCCGCCGGAGGAGACGATACCGATCGAGTTATAGCCGGTCGCCATCCAGTAGCCGGAAAGCTCGGGCGCTTCGCCGAGATAATAGCGGTCGTCCGGCGTGAAACTCTCCGGGCCGTTGAAGAAGGTATGGATGCCGGCGGTGCCCAGCATCGGCATGCGGTTGACGCCCATTTCGAGGATGGGCTCGAAATGGTCCATGTCCTCGGGCAACTGGTCGAAGCAGAAATCCTCGCGGATGCCGTCCATGCCCCAGGGTTTCGCCACCGGCTCGAAGGCGCCGAGCATCATCTTGCCGGCATCCTCCTTGTAATAGGCGCACTCGTCCGGCACGCGCAGCACCGGCAAGCGGGAGAGGCCGGGGATCGGCTCGGTGACGAGATAGAAATGCTCGCAGGCATGCAGCGGGATGGTAACGCCGTTCTGCCGACCCAACTCGCGCGCCCACATGCCGGCGCAGTTGACGACGATGTCTGTCTCGATCGTGCCTTGCTCCTCGCCCTGTGTCCAGGAGACGCCGGAGACGCGACCGTTCATCGTGTGAACCTTGGTGACCTTCACATTCTCGATGATCGTCGCACCCCGCTGGCGCGCGCCCTTGGCCAGCGCCATGGCGATGTTGGCGGGATCGCACTGGCCGTCGAGCGGCAGATGCACGGCGCCAACCACATCCGAGACGTTGAGATGCGGGTACATCTCCTTGACCTCGCGCGGCGAAATCTCGCGCACGTCGACATCGAAAGCGCGGGCGAGCGACGCCTGCCGGTAGATCTCGTGCTTGCGCTCCTCCGTCAGCGCGACGGTGATCGAGCCGACCTGGCGCATGCCGGTGCCGACATCGGTCTCGGCTTCAAGCTTGACGTAGAGATCGGCCGAATATTTCGCCAGTCGCGTCATGTTCTGGGAGCCGCGCAACTGGCCGATCAGCCCGGCCGCATGCCAGGTGGTGCCTGAGGTGAGCTGCTTTCGCTCCAAGAGCACGATGTCGGTCCAGCCGAGCTTGGCCAGATGATAGGCGACCGAGCAGCCGGAGACGCCGCCGCCGATGATTACCGCGCGGGCTTTGGCCGGGATGGTCTTGGTCATGCGGCCTCGCGGCGATAGTTGGAAGCGAAACGGCGAACGCGAAGCGCTGCTTCCTTGAGGACGGGTTCGGGCTGGCAGAGGCTGATGCGGATGTGGCCGGCGGCGGCTTCGCCGAAGCTCGATCCGGGCATCACGCCGACCTTTTCCTCGTCGAGCAGCGCCCAGGCGAATTTCTCGTCGTCGGGTTCGACCGCGGAGACATCGAGCATGATGTACATGCCGCCTTCGGAGCCGCGCACGGTGACTTCGTTGGCTCCGCGTATGGCATCGAGGAAGATCGCGCGCCGCGCGGCGTAACGCTCGGCGATATCCTTCACGCCATAGTGGTTTTCAAGCGCCTCGGCGCAAGCGATGGAGATGAAGGCTGGCAGGCCGTAGGTCGTGACCAGATTGAGGTCGGTCATCAGCGCGATCATCGCTTTCGGCCCGGTCAGCCAGCCCATGCGCCAGCCGGTCATGCCGTGGCTCTTCGACATGGAGTTGATGACCAGGGTGCGCTCGGCCATACCGGGCAGCGAGCGCGGCGAGATGTGCTCGCCGCCGCCGAGCGTCCAGTAGACCTCGTCCGACAGCAGCCAGAGATCGTGCTCCTTGCAGATTTCGGCCAGCCGTTCGAGCCGTTCGCGCGAATAGACGGCACCGGTCGGGTTGTTCGGCGTGTTGATCAGGATGGCGCGGGTGTTGGGCTTGAGCGCGGCGCGGATCATGTCTGCGCGAGGTTGAAATCCATCTTCGGCCGGTGTCTCGACCACCGTGAAGCTGGCGCCCGCGGCGCTGAAGGTGTTGGGGTAGGTGGCGTAGTAAGGCGCTACTACAATGGCGTGGTCGCCCGGGTCGAGCACGCCCTGCACGGCGGCGTAAAGCGCTGCCTGGCCGCCAGGCGTGGCGATGACCTCGTCGGGTTCCGTGAGGATGCCGGCGCAAACGGTCGCGGCGGCGGCCATCGCCTTGCGCAGGCGCGGCAGGCCGGGCAGCGGCGTGTAGTGATGGTTGCTGCCGCGCACGGCAGTCACGCAGGCTTCGATGGTTTCCGACGGCGTGTCGAAATCATGGTCGCCGACCGAGAGCACAATGATGTCTTCGCCGGCCTGCTTGCGATTCCAGGCGGCGAAATGGACCTCCCAGCCGTCCTTGCCGGAAGGCACGATACCGGTAATGCGTTCTGATGGCTTCGGCATCAGGCTCTCAACCTCTCATTCTTCGGATCCCACAGCGGCTCGTCGTTCTGGACGATGGCTTTGAAGCGATCGCCAAAAATCTCGACCTCGACCGCCGTGCCCGGCTCCGTGAGATCCGTGCGCAGCATGCCGAGCGCGATCGACTTGCCGACGCGGTGGCCCCAGCCGCCCGACGTCGTCTCGCCGACGATCGTGCCCTCATGCCAGAGCGTCGACATATAGGGTGCGTCGCAGTCGCCGGGGTTCTCGACAACCAAAGTGACGAAGCGCTTCTTCACGCCCTGCTGCTTCTCGTTGAGGAGAGCCGCCTTGCCGCGGAAGTCTGGCTTGTCCCATTTGACGAAGCGCTTCAGGCCGCCCTGCAGGATCGAATAGTCGGTCGAGAGGTCGCCCTTCCAGGTGCGGTAGCCTTTTTCCAGCCGCAGCGAATCCAGCGCATACATGCCGAAGGGTTTCAGCCCGTGCTTCCGGCCGGCGGCCCAGACGGCGTCGAAGACGGTCGCCGTGTCAGCGACCTTGGTGTGGATCTCCCAGCCGAGCTCGCCGGCGAAGGAGACGCGCACCAGCTTCGCCCAGCGCCCGGCAATGGTTGTTTCCTGATGCGTCAGCCAGGGCAGCGTCAGGTCGGCGTCGCAGACTTCGGCAAGGATCTTGCGCGAGTTCGGGCCGGCAAGGATTTGCGTTGAGTATTCCTCCGTCCGGTCCGTCAGCGTGAAGGCCGCGTCGGCGGGCATGCGCGACTTCAGCCATTCGAAATCATGCCACTGCGCGACAGCCGCAGTGATCAGCGTCATCTGGTCTTCGCCATGACGCACCACCGACATCTCGGTGACGATGCGGCCCTTGTCATCGGCGAAATAGACCAGGCCGATGCGGCCCGGTTTCGGCACCAGGCCGGTGACCTGCAGCGCCAGCCAATCGGCCGCGCCAGGGCCTTCGAGATTGAAGCGCGAGAAGCCGGGCAGGTCGAGGATACCGGCGGCGTCGCGCACGGCAAGGCATTCCTCGCGCACGCGCTGCCGCCAGGGGCCGTCGCGGCGGAAGGTGAGGGTAGACTCTTCGGAAGTATCATCGCCGGGTTGTGCGTACCAAGTCGCGCGCTCCCAGCCATTATAGGCGTCGAACTGGCCGCCCAGCGCCTTGATGCGATCATGCAGCGGCGACAGCTTACGGTTGCGCCCCTCCGGCCAGGCATGGCGCGGGAACTGGATGGCGTATTCGTTGCCGTAGATCTCCATACCCTTGGCGACGCAATAGTCGGGCGCCGAGGCGAAGCTGGTGAAACGGCGCGGATCGCAGGACCACATATCCCATTCGGTCTGGCCTTCGGTGACCCATTCGGCCAGCACCTTGCCGGCGCCGCCGCCTTGCGCGATGCCGAAGGTGAAGACGCAGGCCTCGAAGGCGTTCGGCACGCCGGGCATCGGCCCGATCAGCGGATTGCCGTCCGGCGCGTAAGGAATCGGGCCGTTGATCACCTTGGAGAGGCCGGCGGTGCCGAGGATCGGCACGCGGGCGACGGCGTCGGCCAGGTAATGCTCGAGGCGGTCGAGATCGTCGGGGAAGAGCTGGAAGGAGAAATCCTCCGGCATCGGATCGTTGTGGGTCGCCCAATGCGCGCGGCAATTGCGCTCATAGGGGCCGAGATTCATGCCGCTCTTTTCCTGGCGCAAGTAATAGGACGTGTCGACGTCGCGCAGCAGCGGCAGCTTGCGGCCCTGTTCCTTCGTCCACGCGGCAAGCTCGGGGATTTCCTCGAACAATATGTACTGATGACTCATCACCATCATCGGCACGTCGCGCCCAAACATCTTGCCGACTTCGGCGGCGCGGTAGCCGGCCGCATTGATGACGATCTCGCAGCGGATCTCGCCTTGCGGGGTGGCGATCACCCATTCGCCGTTCTCGCGGCGCACGCCGGTGACCGGGCAGAAGCGGATGATCTTGGCGCCCATGTCACGCGCGCCTTTGGCCAGCGCCTGGGTCAGCTGAGCCGGGTCGATGTCGCCGTCGCTCGGGTCATAGAGCGCGCCCTTCAACTCATGCGTCTCGATGAAGGGGTAGCGGCGCTTGATCTCGTCGAGGCCGACGACGTCGATATCCATTCCCTGGTAGCGGCCCATGCCCTTGGCGCGCTGGAATTCCTGCATGCGCTCCTTGGTATGGGCGAGCCGGAGCGAGCCGGTTACATGGTAGTTCATCGGATAATCGACCGCTTCGGCCAGACCCCGGTAAAGCTCGGTCGAGTAGCGCTGCATGTTCATTAGCGACCAGGACGAGGAGAAGGTCGGCACGTTGCCGGCGGCATGCCAGGTCGAGCCTGAGGTCAGCTCGTTTTTTTCCAGAAGCACGCAATCGGTCCAGCCCGCCTTGCAGAGGTGATAGAGCGAGGAGGTGCCGACGACGCCGCCTCCGATGATCACCACGCGTGCCGTGGTCGGCAAACCGGCCATTTCTTCCTCCAGAGTCTCAGCGCTTCGCGCTTCGATTTTTGTTTTTGATGCATGTCGTTATCCCAAAACCGCTTCGCATTTTTGGGCGACATGCATTGATCAATAAACAGGCGGCGAAACCACCCAGATGACAACTGCCGGCTCGGCGCCGGGATTGCGCCAGCGGAACGGCTTGCCCTCGAAGCGGAACGAATCGCCTTCGCCGAGACGATGCCAGACGCCGTCGATCTCGATCTCGAACGTGCCCGACACGACATAGCCCGCTTCTTCCGTCGGACGGCGCGCTTCCGTCTTCAGCTCTGCGCCTGGCGCGAAGACCGAGCGAAGCATCTCGAAGCTACCGCCGAGATCGGGCGACAGAAGCTCCTCCACCAGGCCGGATTCACTTGTGCCAAGCGAACGGCGGCTGCCGGCGCGCACGACCACGCCGCGTTCCTGCTCGACAGGCACATCATGGCTGAAGAACAGGCTGATCGGAACATCGAAGAGGCTGGCGAATGCCCGCAAGTCACCGAGCGAGGGAACCGAGAGGCCGCGCTCGACCTGGCTGACCCAGCCGACCGACCGGCCGAGCTTGAGGGCGATCTCGGCCAGGGTGAGGCCGCGCGCCTTGCGAAGCGCACGGATGTCGCCGGCCAGCAGCCGGTCGCCATTATCCTGCTCCGATCGGGCTGTAGTCGAGCTCAAGCGTATCTCGTGAAAAAATCCGGATAAATTTCATGAAGCGGTAAAGTCATGAAAAAATCAAGGGGATTTTCATAACCCGCAAGATTTACTTGCGCGATTTTTGAGGTTGAGGCAAAGCCACGATCACGAACGGCGAGTGGGGACGTCCGGTCGGGGACCAATACAGTTTTAGTGTCTGCGGATGGTCGCCATGGAACCGGTTGCAGTTCCGGCCATGCGCGAAGGGACGGCCCATGCTGGAGAAGAATAGCCGAATCGCCATGGACGCGGCGATCGTCGACGACGCGATCCTGTCGCGCCGGTCGGTGCGCGCGTTTCTGCCCGATATGGTCGATGACGACACGATCCGCGCGATCCTGGCGGTCGCCGCCCGCGCGCCTTCGGGCACCAACATGCAGCCCTGGCGCGTCTATGTGACCAAGGGCGAGGTCAAGCAGCGCATCAGCGACGCCATCCTCAATTCCGGCATCCGCGCAGAAAAGGCTGAGTGGGACGAGTACCGCTACTATCCCGACCAGTTCTTCGAACCCTATCTCACCCGCCGCCGCGCCAACGGCTTCGGGCTCTATGGCGTGCTGGGCATCGGCCGCCGCGAGGTCGACAGGATGCGCGCCCAGCACGACCGCAATTTCATCTTCTTCGATGCTCCCGTCGGCATGATCTTCACGATCGACCGGAGGCTGAACCAAGGGTCGTGGATCGACTACGGCATGTTCCTGCAGAACATCATGGTCGCGGCACGGGGCAGGGGACTGCATACCTGCCCGCAGGCGGCCTTTGCGCCCTATCACCGTCAGATCAGGCCGGTGCTCGATATTCCCGACGAGGAGATCGTCGTCTGCGGCATGGCGCTCGGCTACGAGGACACCTCGAAGCCCGAAAACGAGTTCCGCACCGACCGCGCGCCGCTCGAGGACTGGGTGACGTTCGCGAAGTAGCGTCGGCTGAGGCGTCAGTCGGTGCTCATATGCGCGCTATGGCCGCTGACATGGGCGCCGTCCTGCGGCGTCAGCCTCAGATAGGCCGACAGCGCGCAAAGGGTGATCAATCCTTCGATGACGAACAGGATGCGGTAGTCGTTGATGCCGGCCTTGCCGCCGCCGGCAAGCAGTGACAGCAGCGCGGCCGCGAGGCCGACGCTGATCGCCACCGCCAGCTGCCACAGGATGTAATAGAGCGCGCTGAAGCGCGCGAGCTGCTCCGGCGCGATGTCCGAATAGGAGAGATTGCCGGTCGAGGCCCATTGCACCGAGCGGAAGACGCCGAAGGCGAAAATATAGGCAAGCACGATCCATGCCGGCAGGCTCTCCTGCATCAAGGCGAAGCCCGCGACCAGCAAAGCGACGATCGGCGTATTGGTGACCAGCACGCGCTTGAAGCCGAAACGGTTCAAAAGGCGCGGCATAAAGAAGCGCATGATCAACGACCCGATCGCGGCCACGAAGGTCAGCGATCCCGCCTGCACGGCGCTCATGCCGAAGCCGAGCTGGAACATCAGCGGCAAGAGGAAGACCACCGAGCTCAGCCCGATGGTGTCGAGGCCGCCGCCCGTCAGGAAGGAGATGCGGAAGGTGCGGATGCGCAAGAGATTGAGGTCGAGCAGCGGATTGCGCGCGCGCAGGCAGTAGAAGGCGGCAACCGTCAGGATGACGATCGCCAGGCCGAGCTCAAGCGCCATGCTGCTTGCGGCCACATCTTTCGCAGCGACCGAATCCATGCCGAAGACCAGCAGCGTCATGCCGCAGCCGACGAGCAGGAAGCCTGGCAAATCGAACGGCGTGCGCACCGGCTTGGTCGTCGTCGGAAACAGGGAGGCGGCCAGCAGCGCCGCGGTCAGCGCGATCGGGATGTTGATGTAGAAGATCCAGCGCCAGGAGACGTAAGTGGTGAGCGCGCCACCGACGAGCGGCCCGACCAGCGGCCCGGATTGGCCGGCGAGCGAAATATACATGTTGATCTTCAGCGTGCGGTCGCGCGGGAAGCTCGACAGGATCACGACCTGACCAAGCGTGCCCATCAGCGCGCCGCCGCAGCCTTGCAGGGCGCGCGAGCCGACCAGCATCCAGATGTTTTCCGAAAGGCCGCACAAGGCCGAGGCGCCGGCGAAGACGAGCAGCGCGAAGCAATAGACGTTGCGCAGCCCAAAACGGTCGGCCAGCCAGCCGCCAAGCGGCATGGTGACGATGAGGCTGGCGACATAGACGGTGATCAAAAGGCCAAGCTGGCTTGGCGGCCGGTCGAGGCTCTCGCCGATGCCGGGCAGCGCGGTGACCACGACGTTCTGGTCGAGACTGGTCATGAACACGCCGCAAGCGACGGTTGCCGGCAACAGCATCGACGGACCCTCCGCCGGAGCAAAGCGGGTCGTGGCCGTCGCCGAAGTCTCAACAGTCATGGAAGGGTATGGTCGAACGAGTTGCCTGAGCGGACGTTTGCCCTGGCAAACGCCCGTGATTCCTTACCTATCGCGCCTGCTGGCCCAGCGCTCAAGCAGCAGTTGTAGCCGTCGATAATGCCAGATGCCGCCTGACCAATGCTAAGCCAGCAACGCCCGAGCGGGCTATTGCACTTCGTAACCGACTTCCTCCGAGGCGTGGCACAAGGCCTTCCAGAAGGAGCGCGCGAAGGAGCGGAAGACGTAGATGTCGAACTGGTCTGGGCCGCTGCGCTGGATCTGGGCGAAGATGTCGTGATGGTTGGTCGAACGTCCGGCGCCGAGTGGAAAGGCCGGCAAGGCGAAATCGATAGCGAAGAACTTCGCCATCACCCATTCAGCCTTCGGGCCGGCGATGCGGATCGCGGTGCGGCCATGCGAGAGATCGGTCATCGTACCGACGGCCGGCGTGATGGCGCCTGCGAAGGTTTGAGCAAGCCCCTCCGCTTCGTCGACCACGGTGAACTTTCCCGGCGCGAAGCCGAAGGCGGCGCGGGCGCCGCTGCTCACGCCGCCGCCGGCGCCGTCGGGCAGAGCGAGACCGGTGAGCTTGCCGATAATTTCGATCAGCTGCTTCTCTTCACCCGGCCATGCGGCGAGCTGCAGGATCGAGCCCGGCCGCGTCTCGGACAGAATGACATCGACGCCATGTTCGAAATTGCCGTGCGAACCCGGATGATAATCAGGCTCGAGCGGCGATTGGCGTTCGGGCAAATGCTGCTCACCCATGCATGCGGCTCCCGTCCGGATCGTAGAAATGATTGGAGACGATCTCGACCGGCCCAAACCGGTTGCGCAACGGATCCGAGACGAAGGCGCGCGTTCCATGGCGCGCCTTGCCGCCCTTGACCAGCGCAAGCGCAATGTATTTGCCCAGCGCCGGCGAATAGCAGCAGGCGGTGATGTGACCGAGAGAGTCGTGCGGATTGTCCTCGTCCAGTTCCTCGACGATATGGCCGCCGCCGTTGAGCGGCCGGTTGTCGAGGGCGATCAGTCCGACCAGTTCGAGCCGATCAGGCGCGATCAGGCCTTCGCGGTCCATCATGGCCGAGCCGATGAAGGGCTTCTTCTTCGACAGCATCCAGTCGAGATGGAGGTCGCGCGCCGTGGTGCGGCCGTCGATCTCGGCGCCAGTGACATGGCCCTTCTCGATGCGCATCGTGCCCAGCGCCTCGAGCCCGTAGGTCACAAGGCCGAACGGCTTGCCGGCCTCGATCAGGGCCTGCCAGACATGGGTGCCGTAGCCGGCGCCGGAATAAACCTCGAACGCCATTTCGCCGGAGAAGGACAGGCGGCAGATCATCACCGGCACGCCGGCGATCTGGCCATGGACGATGCCCATGAAGGGTAGCGTAGCGTTGTCGACGGCGGTGCCGGTGACGCAAGAGGCGAGGATGGCGCGCGCGTTTGGGCCGCCGATCGCCGCACCCGCCCATTCATCGGTGACGGAGGTGACGGTGACCTTCAGCTCCGGCCAGATGACGTCGAGGAAATACTCCAGATGCTGCATCACCTTGCCGGCATTGGCGGTGGTGGTGGTCATCAGGAATTCCTGCTCACCGAGCCGCCAGGTGGTGCCGTCGTCGAAGGCTAGCCCATCCTCGCGCAGCATCAGGCCGTAACGGGCCTTGCCGACCGCGAGCGTAGAAAACATGTTGGTGTAGACGCGGTCGAGGAACTCCGCCGCGTCCGGTCCCTGCACCGCGATCTTGCCCAGCGTCGAGACATCGACGATGCCGGCGCTTTCGCGCGTGGCCTTCGCTTCGCGGACATAGGCCTGCTCGACCGTCTCGCCGGGAAGGCCGTAGATCATCGGCCGGTACCAGAGGCCGGCCGAATACATCGTCGCGCCGTTGGCGATGTGCCAGTCATGCATCGGCGTCAGCCGCTCGGGCTTGAGGTCGCCGAAACGCTCGGCAGCAAGGGAGCCGATCGAAACCGCCGTGTAAGGCGGGCGAAAGCGCGTCGTGCCCACCTCGGGGATCGGCTTGCCGAGCGCCTCGGCCATGATCGCAAGGCCCGGCACATTGGAGTTCTTGCCCTGGTCAGTCGCCATGCCGAGCGTGGTGTAGCGCTTCAGGTGCTCGACCGATACGAAGCCTTCGCGATGCGCCAGCCGCACGTCCTCGGCGGTGACATCGTGCTGGAAGTCGACGAAGCTCTTGCCCTTGGCCTTGATCTCGAAGACCGGCGCTGGATCGGGATCGCCGGGGGCGGCTTCGACGATCGGCAGGGCTGCGGGAGCCGCCGTTCCGCCGGCGGCCGAAACGCCGGCCGCGCGGCCCTCGGCGATGGCTTCGGCGGTGGAGAAGCTGCCGGTGAAGGCGCCTGCGCCGATCCAGCGCTGCGTCGGCCTGGGCGGCAGGAAGGCCTGCCTGGCCGGGTCCCATTCAGCCTTGGCGCCCGCCTGGCTGGCGAGATGAATGGTCGGCGACCAGCCGCCCGACATCAAAAGGCTGTCGGCATGGATGCTGCGGGCATCGCCGCTGAGCGCACCGCTCGTGGCGTCGAAGCGCTGCACCTTGAGACCGGTGAGGGCCTTGCCGCCCTCGGTCGCAACCACGGCGTGGCCGTCCAGCAGCTCGGCCTCGGCTTCGCCGGCGAGCCGGCGCATGTCGTTCGAGACGTCGGCGCGGACATCGACGATGGCAACAATGGTCGCGCCGGCCTTCTTTAACGCAACGGCCGAGCGGTAGGCGCTGTCATTGTTGGTGAAGAGCGCGATGCGCTGTCCCGGCAGCACGCCGTATTCGTTGACGTAACGTTCCGCCGCATGCGCCAGCATGACGCCGGGACGGTCGTTGCCCGGAAACACCAGCGGCCGCTCGAAGGAACCGGTGGCGAGCACCACCGTGCCGGCGCGGATCGCCCAGTAGCGCTGGCGCGGCTCGCCCTTGGCTGGCGTTTCCTTATGATCGGTCACCCGTTCGAGGGCGGCCAGCGTGTTGCCGTCGTAATAGCCCCACACCGTCGTGCGCGGCAAAAGCCGCACATTGTCGTTGCCTCCGAGCTGCGCGACCGTGCGCTGGGCCCATTCGGCGGCAGGCATGCCGTCGATGGTTTCGCCCGACCAGTTGGCGGAGCCGCCAAAATGGGCTTCGAGATCGGCGAGGATGACGCGGGCGCCCTGGTCGGCGGCGGCTTTCGCCGCCATCAGGCCGGCCGGACCGGAGCCGACGACCAGCACGTTGCAAAAGGCGTTCATGCGCTCGTAGCGAGACGGATCGGGAGCGGTGCCAGCCTTGCCAAGGCCGGCGGCGCGACGGATGAAATGCTCGCAGAACATCCAGAAGCGCGTGCCCTTCAGCGGGCCGATCACCGGCCCCATGAAGGTCTTGTAGTAGAAGCCGGCCGACAGGAGCTTGCCGCCGAGCTGGTTGAGGGCGCCGATATCCCAGGCGAGCGAGGGGGTACGGTTCTGGCTGACGGCGACGAGCCCGTCATAGATCTCGACCATGGTGGCGGCGATGTTGGGCTCGCGCACTTCGCCGCGCAGCACCGTCACCAGCGCGTTCGGCTCCTCGACGCCGGCGGCGAGCAGGCCGCGCGGGCGGTGATATTTGAAGGAACGACCGAACAGCGTCACGCCATTGGCGAGCAGCGCCGAGGCCATCGTGTCCCCGGCATGGCCCGTATAGGGCGCACCGTCGAAGGTGAAGCGGATGGTGCGCAGCCGGTCGATCCGGCCGCCGGTCTCGGTGCGGCGCGGGCTCACGAGCGGCCCTCCGCCCTGTGGCCGCCGCGAGCGAAGGCGGTGCTCAGTATCTCATGCGTGAGCGTGTTGCGCACGACCCTGAGATGCGCGCGGCAACCGCCGGAATGCTGCCAGATCTCGTTGTGGTCACCGGCCGGATTGAGCCGGTCGTAGACATAGGCGTTCCAGGCGTCGAGGTCCTGCGAGGCGGGCTGCGGCCGCTCGCGGTTGCCGTCGCCCTGGTAAGTGAATTCGATGACGTCGCGCGGGCCGCAATAGGGACAGGTGATCAGCATTTTCAATCCAACCCCTAGTGCAATCTGGGCGTCGCGCCCTGGCCTTTGTCGTCGATGACAAGGCCGCGGTAGAACCGGTCGAGCGTGAAGGGCGCGTTGAATTCGTGCGGCTCGTCCTTGGCAATGGTATAGGCAAAGCACCAGCCGGAAGCTGGCGTCGCCTTGAAGCCGCCATAGCACCAGCCGCAATTGAGATACATGCCCGGCAGCGGACCGGCGGCGATGATCGGCGAGCCGTCCATCGTCATGTCGCACAGCCCGCCCCAGGAGCGCAGCATGCGCACGCGTGCCAGGCCGGGAAACAGCGCCACCATCTCGCTCATCACCTCGTCGACGATCGGAAGGCTGCCGCGCTGGGCGTAGCTGTTGTAGCCGTCGAGGTCGCCGCCATAGACCAGGCCGCCCTTGTCGGATTGCGAGATGTAGAAATGGCCCATGCCGAAGGTGAGAACGGTGTCGACGACAGGCTTCAGCGATTCCGAGACGAAGGCCTGCAGCACGTGGCTTTCAATCGGCATGTGCGAGATGCCGGCAAGCTGCATGACGCGGCCGGTGCTGCCGGCAACCGCAAGCGCGACCTTCTTGGCGCGGATTTCGCCGCGCGTCGTCGAAACGCCGGTGATGCGGTCGCCGTCGCGCAGGAAACCGGTGACCTCGCAATTCTCGATAATATCGACGCCGCGCCGATCGGCGCCGCGCGCATAGCCCCAGGCGACCGCGTCGTGCCGGGCCGTGCCGGCGCGCGGCTGCATCAGCCCGCCAAGGACGGGAAAGCGCGCCGACCCGGAGACATCCAGCGCCGGCACAAGCCGCTTGATCCGGTCGACGCTCATCAGCTCGGCGTCGACGCCGAGATGGCGCATGGCGTTGCCGCGCCTGGCATAGTCGTCGAGCTGGGCTGGCGTGTGCGCGAGGTTCAGGCAGCCGCGCTGCGAGAACATGACGTTGTAGTTGAGGTCGTGCGAGAGATTCTCCCACAGCTTCATCGAATGTTCGTAGAAGCGGGTGTTCTGCGGCAAGAGATAGTTGGAGCGCACCGCCGTGGTGTTGCGGCCGACATTGCCGGAGCCGAGCCAGCCCTTTTCCAGCACCGCGACGTTGGTGATGCCGTGTTCCTTGGCGAGATAATAGGCGGTCGAAAGACCATGGCCGCCGCCGCCGATGACGATCACGTCATAGGAAGCCTTGGGGTCCGGCTTACGCCAGGCGGGCTTCCAATCCTTGTTGCCGGTCAGCGCGTTCTTGAGCAGCGAGAAGGCTGAATATTCCGCCATTCTTCCTATCGTCCTTATGGTGCGAGGCGGCAGACTATAGAGCAGGCGGGAAGCGCAAAGCCAAGATTGCGCCATCGCTTTTCGACAGGCCGACTATCGTCGGCACGATCGGGACGGCTTGCCGCCCGATATGCCGGTCTTTATCAAGGGCGGAAATTTCGAGAATTTTTCGGCCGCGAGTCGCCAACAAAATCATGTTCTTCCGCCTGCTGCGCCTGGTTCTGGTCGTCATCGTCGCTGCCTTCGCGCAGCCGGCGCTGGACGCGTCGGCGCAGGCGATCGGCCATGGCTCGTCACAACTCATCGCCGACCAGACCAAGGCCATCCAGGACCTGACGGCCAGGACCGACGGCCTGGAAAAGAAACTGAGTGACCCCGACCAGGACGATGCGGGGCTCGTCGACATCCGGTTGCAGCTCGAGGATATTTCGCGCGCGGCGCTGAACAGCGCCCTGGCATTCCGGCAGCGCCTCACCGACATCAACAATCGCGCGGAGGTTCTCGGCCAGCCGCCAGCGCAGGGGCAACCCCCGGAGCCGGTGATCGTGAGCAATGAGCGCAGCGCGCTCGCCACGGAAAAAGCTCAGATCAACGCAGTCGTCGCCAGCGCGCAAAACCTGTCGATCCGCGTCAACGGCTTGGTCGACAAGATCGCCGTCATGCGCAGCGAGCTTTTCCGCAGCGTCATCACCAAGCACTACGACCTGACGGACGCACTGAGCCCGCAGGCCTTTTCCGACGCGCATGACCAGTTCACGGGCCTCTATAAGGCGGTGTCGTCCTGGGCGAGCTTCGCCGTCAGGTTCAAGTTCCAGGCGATCCTTGCGGCGACGCTTATGGCGCTGGCGCTGGCGGCGGTGCTTTTGATCGGCGGCCGGCGCCTGTTCGGCCGAATATTCGAGGCCGACCCGACCGTGGAAGATCCTTCCTATCTCAGCCGGCTGTCGGTGGCATTCTGGTCGACGCTGCTGCCGTCCCTGGCGCTCGGCGTCTTCTTCGCCTCGGCCGTGTTCTTCTTCAACTATTACAATGTGCTGCGCGGCGATATCGGCACGTTCCTCAATGCCTTGCTGACGGTGATCGCCATGGTGTTCTGCGTCAACCGGCTGACCAACGCTGCGCTAGAGCCGCGCCTGCCCAATTGGCGCCTGATCCCGGTCGCGACCGGTTCCGCGCGCTGGCTCGTCGGACTGACGACCGCCATGGCGCTGGTACTCGGGTTCAATTACTTCCTGTCGGTCGTCAACGAGAAGATGGGTTCGCCACTTTCGCTGACGATCGCGAGGGGCGTTGTCGCCAGCATCATCGTCGGCGTCATCCTCGTGCTGATGGGGTTGCTGCGGCCGTTCAGGGCGGCCGACGGCTCATGGCGCCCCTGGCCGGCCTGGCTTCGTTTCATCGCCATCGGGCTCGGCCTGTTCACCATCGCGGCGGCGCTGCTTGGCTATATCGGCCTGGCGCTTTTCGTCTCGTTCCAGGTCGTGGTGACCGGCACCGTGCTGGTGACGGCCTATATCGGCTTCCTGTCGGCACGCGCGATCGGAGAGGAGGGCGGCTTCGCCGACACTTCGGTCGGGCGATGGCTTTCGGAAAACTCCAGCTACGAGGATACCGCCCTCGACCAGCTCGGCCTGGTGGTCAGCATCGCCATCAATCTGATGATCGTGGTGGTGTTCCTGCCGCTGATCCTGTTGATGTGGGGCTTTCAGCCCGGCGATATCGAGGCCTGGGCCTACAAGCTGGCGACCGGCGTCACGATCGGCTCGGTGACCATCTCCTTTCTCGGCATCCTCAGCGGCATCGTCGTATTCGTCATCGGCTATTTCCTGACGCGCTGGTTCCAGGGCTGGCTGGACGGATCGGTGATGGCGCGCGGCAAGGTCGATGCCGGCGTGCGCAACTCGATCCGGCTCGGCGTCGGCTATGCCGGCGTGGCGGTCGCGGGCCTGGTCGGTATCTCGGCGGCGGGCATCGATCTTTCCAATCTGGCGCTGGTTGCCGGCGCGCTTTCGCTGGGTATCGGCTTCGGCCTGCAGAACGTCGTCTCGAATTTCGTTTCGGGCCTGATCCTGCTTGCCGAGCGGCCGTTCAAGGTCGGCGACTGGATCGTGGCGGGCGACGTCAGCGGCACGGTGCGGAAGATCAGCGTGCGTGCCACCGAGATAGAGACCTTCCAGCGGCAGGCGGTGATCCTGCCCAACTCGAACCTCATCAACAATGCGGTCGGCAACTGGACGCATCGCAACAAGCTCGGGCGCATCGACATCAAGGTCGGCGTTGCCTATGGCAGCGACGTCAAACGCGTCCATGCCGTCCTGATGGATATTGCGCGCGCCCATCCGATGGTGCTGAAGAATCCCGAACCATTCGTTCTCTTCGCCAATTTCGGGGCGGCCGCGCTCGAATTCGAGATCCGCGTGTTCGTCGCCGACATCATGAACGGCAGCGTCGTCCAGAACGATATCCGCTTCGCCATCTTCGATATCTTCGAGCAGGAGCAGATCGAGATACCCTCGACGCCGCGCGCCGTGGTCGAAACCAAGAAGCACGAGGCCTGGCCGATCGACGACGACAAGATCGAAGCCGAATTCGCGGAGCGCGAGAGGCTGGAGGCGGAAGCCGCGGCCGAGCGGGAACGGCTGGCCAAGATGAAGCGCAGGGGCCGCAAGCCGGACCCCGGCTGAGGTGTGTCGACATTCGGATGAGGCCGGCCTGCAAATGGCCACACGCTGCGCTCATCCGGCGCCGAAACCGATTGTGGCATGAATGCGGCATTCAGTTGCGGTTCAGGTAACATCTCATATAAGCTTCGATGCAAAGGGCGAGAATGCCTTGCAAATTTGAACAGAGGCGGTGTGCGAACACCGGAATTGCAATGTGGAAGTCTGTCGTTGCCGCCATCGCTTTGCTGGCCCTTGGCGGTTCGGCTTTCGCCGCCAGCGCGATCAACAGGGACGCTCAGACGCGGACCCTGGTCGTGACCGAAGGCGGCGCCAAGAGCGAGCTGACGCTTGCCGCCGGCGAGACGGTGGAGTTCTGCTCGAGCGGCTGCTTCGTCACTCTGCCCAATGGTGACCTCGAAGCCCTGACCGGCTCGGAAACGGTCGAAATCTCGGGCGGCGCGGCCCGCATCAAGTAACTCTCGCCACAGAGAGTGGCGCCGCAGGATTGGCAAAGGCCGGACCGATGTCCGGCCTTTTATCGTTTCCGGTAGCCGACACTTAACGACGATGGCGAAAAACCGGTAGGACAATGCTCTGCAACCGGACGTTTTAACGTTCGCTGCGTCATGACCCGCTATATCCGACCCGAGGACGCCGGCATACGGCGTGGGTTGAGTTGGCGCGTGATCTTTCCGTGATCGGAGTTTTGGGATCCGCGCTCGATCGGGGCAGGGCAATGGACGCGAGGTCGGACAGGAACGCAATTCCGCTTGCGGTCGATCTCGACGGTACGCTGATCGCAACGGACCTTCTGTGGGAAGGCCTGTTCATCCTGCTCAAGAAGAACCCGCTCTATGTCTTTCTCCTGCCACTCTGGCTGATTGGCGGGCCGGCCCGGCTGAAGCAGGAAATCGCCGGCCGCATCGACATTGACCCGGCCTCGCTGCCTTACCGCCAGGATCTGCTTGACCGGCTGCGCGCCGAGCATCGGGAGGGTCGCAAGATCGTGCTGGCGACGGGAACGCCGCGCAAATTCGCGGAGGCGATCGCGGCGCACCTTGGCATTTTCGATCATGTGCTGGCGACCGACGGTCCGCACGACATGACCTCCGGCAGGAAAGGCGCGGCACTTGTCGCCGCCTATGGCGATGCAGGCTTCGACTATGCCGGCAACAGCCGGCACGACCTCAAAGTGTTCGATGCAGCGCGCAACGCGCTCGTGGTGGCGCCCGACCGCAGCGCCCGGCGCTGGCAGGCGGCGCATCAAGCCGATGCCATGCCCGCACCGAGGCCGGCGCTGAGGATCTACATCAAGATGCTGCGCATGCATCAGTGGCTGAAGAACGCGCTGATCGCCGTGCCGATGGTGCTGTCGCACGAATATTTCAACCCGAACATGATCTGGGAGTGCCTGCTGGCATTCGCTTCCTTCAGTGCCGTGGCGTCCGCCATCTATATTCTCAACGATTTCTTCGACCTCGCGCTCGACCGCAAGCATCCGACCAAGCGCAACCGGCCTTTCGCCAGCGGCGCATTGTCGATCCCATTCGGTCTCGGCGCGATCGCTACGCTGCTTGCGATCGGCATCGCCGCGGGCCTCTTCCTTCCGATCGAATTCCTTGGCGTGCTTGCCGGCTATTTGGCCGTCACCACCGCCTATTCGCTGTCGTTCAAGCGCATGCTTCTGATCGATGTGCTGACGCTTGCGGGCCTCTACACGATCCGCGTACTGGCGGGCGCGGCCGCCACCGGCGTCGACGTCTCCTTCTGGCTGCTTGCCTTCTCGATCTTCTTCTTCCTGTCGCTGGCGCTAGTGAAGCGCTTCGTCGAGTTGCGCACCACGGCCATCCCGCCCGGCGAGCGCATCGCCGGCCGCGGCTATCGTATCGAGGACCAGGAAATCGTCGCCCAGGCCGGCATGGCGTCGGCTTTCTCCTCGGCGCTGGTACTGGCACTCTATATGGACAGCCCGGCGGTGCGCGAGCTCTATCCGCATCCGTGGCTGATATGGCCGCTGGCGCCGATCGTGCTTTATCTCACGATGCGCGTCTGGATCCTCGCCCGTCGCGACGAGATGCATGACGACCCGGTCGTCTTCATCATCCGCGACTGGCGCAGCCAGATCGTCGTCGCCATCGGCGCGGTCTTCCTCGTCGCCGGAGGCTGGTGATGAGGCACGAGCGCTTCGGCAGCTTCGGACTGGCGACGCCGCCGGCGCGCAAGGCGATCCCGGCGGACGAGGCGATCGCTTTGCTTAAGCGCGGCGAGGCGAAGACCGGATCGCTGCTTGGATACGGCAATGGCCGCTCCTATGGCGACAGTTGCCAGAACGATGCCGGCATGGTGGTCGACATGCGGCCGCTCAACCGCATCCGTTCCTTCAATGCCGAGGCCGGCGTGCTCGAGGCCGATGCCGGCACGCTGCTTTGCGATATCATCGCTCATGCCGCGCCCTACGGCTTCTTTCCGGCCGTGGTTCCAGGTACCCAGTTCGTGACGCTGGGCGGCGCGATCGCCAACGACGTCCACGGCAAGAACCATCATCGGCGCGGCACCTTCGGCTGCCATGTCGAGGCTTTGACGCTGCTTCGGTCCGACGGCCGGACCTATCGCTGCTCGCAGACCGACAATGTCCGATTGTTCGGAGCGACGATCGGCGGCATGGGGCTGACCGGGCTTATCCTGTCGGCATCGATCAAGCTGATGCGGGTGCCCTCGCTCGACATAGTGGAAAGGGCGACGCGGTTTCGCGATCTCGGCGAATTCTTCGATCTTGCCGAGGCTGCCGACCAGACCAACGAATATGCCGTCGCCTGGATCGATCAGCTTGCCAGCGGACATGGGCACGGTCGCGGGCTGTTGTTCACGGGCAACCATGCCGAACACGGCTCGCACGCGGCGGCGCGCGCCGGCAGCCGGTTCTCCGTGCCGGTGCAGCTACCATTCAATGTCCTCAATCGGCCCTTCCTCACCGTCTTCAACGCGGCCTACCGCTGGAAGAAGGGCAAGTCCCAGGCTCCGCACCAGGCAGGCTATCAAGGCTTCTTCTTTCCGCTCGACGGGGTCCGCGACTGGAACCGGCTCTACGGTCCGCGCGGGCTTTTCCAGCACCAAAGCGTGGTGCCGGAGGCCAATGCGCGCCGCATCGTGCCTGCGCTGCTTGAGGCGGCGCGGCGGGCGGGCGAGGGGTCGTTCCTCACAGTGCTCAAACGCTTCGGCGATGTCCGCTCGCCGGCGCTGCTGTCGTTCCCGCGGCCCGGCTACACGCTGACGCTCGATTTCCCCAACCGGGGCGAAAGGACGTTGCGGCTGCTCGCCGAACTCGACCGCATCGCAGTCGAGGCGGGCGGCGCGGTGAACCCCTACAAGGACGCCCGGATGGGACCTGAGACATTCGCCGCGTCGTTCCCGCAATGGCAGCAGCTGGAGGCGCTTCGCGACCCTGCTTTTCTGTCGAGCTTCTGGATACGGACGGCAAAAAGACTGGATGCAACGAAAGGTGTTTTTGAAGCCGCAGAATAGATAAAGGTCAGATAAACCATGGTAAATGAAAGGTTATACCATGATTTACTCAAAGCATCGTCGAGGCTTCACGAAATCTTTGTGGGTTTGTAATAGGACCGCCCAAGAGGCGGGGTGGCAACAATGAAATACATAATATTCATTCTCTTCACGGTCATGACCAATGCCGCAGCGCAGCTGATGCTGAAGCAGGGCATGATGTCGATGGGGCCGGTCTCCTTCGAGGGCGTCAATCCGCTCGTCAAGCTCTTGCAGATCGTGTTCAGCCCCTGGGTGTTCCTCGGCCTGTGCACCTTCGTCATCTCGATGGCATCGCATCTCTACGTACTGTCCAAGGTCGAGCTCAGCTTCGCCTATCCGTTCCTCAGCCTCGCTTATGTCGCCGTGGCGATTTTCGCCTATTTCGTCTTCCGCGAGGACCTCAATGGCTGGCGCATCGCCGGCATCGCCTGCATCTGCGTCGGCACGGTGCTGATCGCGCAAAGTGGCCGGGAAATGGGTGGGCGCGGGCATGAGGACCAGACAGCATCCATCAATCCGACAAGATCGGCATAAGCGAGATCGTTCGATGAGACATGTGATTTTCGGCGGCGACGGCTTCGTCGGCCGCCACCTTGCCCCCAAGCTCGCCGCCGATGGCGAGACCGTCGTCGTCGCCGATATCGTCAAGAGCGACCTGCCGCATTACCGCTCCATGCGTTTCGTCACCTGTGACGTCACCGATCCGGTCTCAGTCGCGGGGGTCGGCCTCAGGACCGACGACATGGTCTACAACCTGTCGGCGAAGATGCTGTCGCCGATCCAGGTGCGCGCCAAGCGGCACGATTTCTTCTTCCCGGTGAATTTCCACGGCACCGAGAATATTATCCAGGCGATGGACAAGGCCGGCGCTTCGAAGCTGGTCCACTACACGACCGACATGATCTACGGCCACACGGTCGTGCTGCCGATGACCGAGGACCATCCGGTCGCGCCGCTCGGCGAGTACGGGCTGTCGAAGCTCAAGACCGAGGAGCTCGCCACTGAATGGCGCAAGCGCGGCATGTCGATCTCGCTGTTCAGGCCGCGCCTGATCATCGGGCCCGGCCGTCTCGGCATCCTGGAAAAGCTGTTCAAGCTGATCGACTGGAATTTTCCGGTGCCGATGATCGGCTCGGGCAGGAACCCTTACCAGTTCATCTCGGTATTCGACTGCGCCGAAGCCGCCCGCGCGGCCTGGAAAGCCGGCGTGCCGAACGAGGCTTACAATCTCGGCTCGCTCAATCCGCCGCCGGTCAAAAAACTGCTCGGCGATCTGATCCGCCATGCCGGCTCCAAGTCGATCCTGCTGCCGACGCCCGGCTGGGCGGTCAAGCGCACGCTCGACCTGCTCGACTGGTTGAACATGCCGATCATGGATCCGGAACAGTATCTGATCGCGGACGAGGAATGCGTGCTCGATGTTTCCAAGGCCGAGCGTCAGCTTGGCTGGGTGCCGCAATATCGCGACGAGGACATGCTGATCGCCGCCTACAACGAATATCGCGCCAAGATGGACGGCCACGCCGTCGCCACCAGACAGGTTCCCGCCGAATAGAGCGCGAAGGGGAGATTTTTCAGATGACCGTCATGGCCAAGCCGGAACATACCGGAACACGCACGCTGGTCGACGCGCCGGCGCTTTCGCCCACAGCAATCGCCAAGCCCGATCTGATCAGCGTCGAGCAGGCCAAGGCGATGGACGTCGCCCGCATCACCGACCTGTTCAAGGCTCATCTCAACCCTGGACAGCTGCATTTCATGAAGCTGCTCGGCTTTCACAAGGTCAAGATCGAGCACGCCGAGGGCATGTTCTATATCGACCAGAACGGCCGCAAGATCCTCGATTTCTTCGGCGGCTTCGGCTCGCTGGCCTTCGGCCACAACCACCCGCGCATTTTGGAAGCCCGGAAGAAATTCCAGGAGGAGAAGCGCCAGGAGATCGCCATCGCCTTCATGTCGCAATATGCGGCGGCGCTTGCGCACAACATCGCCAAGTGCTCGCCCGGCGATCTCGACATGGTGTTCCTGGGCTCGTCGGGTTCTGAGGCCATGGAAGCGGCGGTGAAGCTCGCCGAGCGCGCCGCGGGCCCGAAGCGGCCGAAAATCGTCTATGCCGAGAATTCCTTCCACGGCAAGACCAAGGGCGTGCTGGCGATCACCGACGGCCAGCTCTACCGCGCCGATTTCAAGGTCGCAGACAATGTCGTGCGCGTTCCTTTCGCCGACATCGACGCGGTCGAGCGGCTGTTCAAGAGCAATCCGGAGATCGGCGTCATCGTGCTGGAAACCATCCAGGGCGGCGGCGGCATCATCCAGGCGCCCACGGAGTACTGGCAGAAGCTGCGCGCGCTTTGCGACCGCTATGGCGTGCTGTGGGTCGCCGACGAAGTGCAGTGCGGCTATGGCCGCTCGGGCCGCTTCTATGCTTTCGAGCATTACGGCGTGGTGCCGGATGTGACGGCGCTGGCGAAATCGCTCGGCGCCGGCAAGGCGGCGGTCGGGGCGATGATCGCCAGGCGCGACGTCTACATGAAGGCCTATGGCACGCCGAAGACGGCGATGATTCACGCCATGGCGACTTTCGGCGGCATGGGCGAGGCCTGCGTCACCGCGATCGAGGGCATCAATGTGCTCTATGACGAGGGGCTGATCGACAACGCCGCCTCGACGGGCGACTACCTTCTGCAGCGGCTGCAGGCGCTGAAGGAAAAATACCCGAAGATCATCAAGGACGTGCGCGGCAAGGGTTTTATGATCGGGCTTGAGTTCCACGACTTCTCGCAGACCTTGCCGATGGTGCTCAGACCGGTGGTGAGCGTGCTCGACGACAAGCTTAAGGGCTCGCTGTCGGGCTTCGTCGGCTCGCTGCTGTTGCGTGACTATGACGTGCTCGTCGCCTTCACCGAATACAACCGCAACGTCATCCGGCTCGAGCCGCCGCTGATCTGCCAACCCGAGCATGTCGACCGCTTCGTCGACGCCTTCGACAGCCTGTTGTCGCGCGGCATCGTGGCGATCGTGAAGGACTTCGTGAAAAGCCAGGTCGGTAAATAGAGGCCGCCGAGGATGCTGACCAGGCCGTCCGCTCCGACCAATCCGCTGGAACGATTGACCGGCGCCGGCCTGGCGTGGGGCGAGGGGGCTTACGCGAAATGGGCGGCATCGATCGGGGCGATCACCTTCTCGCTCTATATCCTGCTCACCGCCGCGACCGCCTGGCTTATGCCCGACGCCAACTGGGACATGCTGCCCTATCTCGCGATCGCCGAGGAAAGCGCCTACCCGGACCCCCAGGCGCTGCATGACTATGCCTACGGCACGGTCAAGGCCGGCGTGGCGGCCGGCGATTACAAGGCGCTGACCGACGACGGCGCCGGCTTCCGCAGCCATATGGCGCAGAATGCCGCCGATTTCCATTCGCTGCTCGGCATGTACCGGATCAAGTTCCTCTATGCCGAAATTCTTTCCGGCCTCAGCCATGTCGTCTCGCCGGTCGAGGCGATGCGGCTGGTGCAGGTGGTTTCCGTGCTTCTGTTCGGCGCCATTACGCTCGCTTGGCTGCGCGCCGAGGACGCGCTGGCGCTGGCGCCTGTCGTCGGCGCCTTGCTGATCATGGCCGATTTCGGCGATGCGGCGCGGGCCTCGACGCCGGACCTTCTGTGCTCGGCACTATTCCTCGGCGGTGTCTTCGCCTATGTGCGCAGGCGCGAGGCGGCGACGGCGGTCCTGCTGTTCCTTGCTTTCCTAGCCAGACCCGACAACATCGTCTTCCTCGCCATTTTTGCGGCGCTGCTCGTCGCTTTCCGTGAGAAGGCATGGGGCGCGCTGGCAGGCTTCGCGGCCTCCTTCATTGCTTATTTCGTCATTTCGCATTGGGCCCAGCATCCCGGCTGGTGGCCGCATCTTTGGTTCTCCAGCATCGAGCAGCATTACAACATGGACGGGTTCGAACCGCCGTTCTCGGTGACGGCCTATCTCAAGGCCTTCGCCGCCTCGGTGGTGCGTGCCATCAACGTCAACAGCTGGGTCGGCGTGTCGGTTCTGGCACTGGCCGGATGGTACGGCTTGAGCCGCGCCGGTTTCCGGCTCGACCGCCGCGCCGGCATCCTGCTGGCGGCGCTTGTGCTCGGCGTGCTGGCGAAATTCGCCGTCTTCCCGATCCACGACAGCCGCATCTACTTCCCCAATCTTCTGCCGCCCTTCCTGCTGCTTGCCGCGCCACTGATGGCGCTGTGGGCATCGGCAAGCCAGGGCAGGCACCGCGCCGCGCTGCAGGTCATTCCCGGAGACAAGTCATGAACTCGCTTTCCAGTCTCGCGCGCGTTCTTCTGTCGCTCGGCCTTCCGGCCGGCCTGCTCGATCGCGGCCCCTCTCTGCACGGCACGAAATTCCTCGCCAAGGCGGCGCTTAAGGCACGGTTCGGCGGCAACGGCCGGCCGTTCCAGATGGTCAATGTCGGCGCCTGCGACGGCGCGCTGTTCGACGACGTAACACCCTGGCTGCACCGGATCCCCGGAGCGTGCGCGATGCTGGTCGAGCCGATCCCGTACAATCAGAAGCGGCTGCGCGCCAATTACCCGGATGCCAGCCGCTTCGTCATAGAGCCGGTGGCGGTGACCAGGACCAAGGGCACGATCACGGTCCATACATTCGATGCCGCGGCGCTTGAAGCCGGCACGCTGCCGATCGAGTTCATCGGCTGCTCGTCGGTCACCGACACCAATCTGATGTCGGGCAAGAACGCCTGGGGCGAGGCCGACGGCAATTTCAACAAGTTCGCGCCGCACTTGAAGGATATCGAGGTGCCGTCCGAAACCTTGCAGACTTTGCTCGACCGCAATGGCATCACCCACATTGACGCTTTCCTGGTCGACTGCGAAGGCGCCGACTGGATGGTGTTCGAACAGCTTGACCTTGGCCGCTATCGTCCGGGCATGATCAAGATCGAGGTCGGCGCGCTGCCTGCGGCCGAGATCGGCCAGGTCGTGGTAAAACTGAAGACCGCGGGCTACCAGGTCGGCTTCCAGGCCGAGGACGTCTGGGCCTTCGACTAGCCAATTCATCTCAGCGCGAGGGGTCGCGCCGTACCTGCGGCGTGTCGCAAACAGGCGGTAGCTCAATCCGCGACCTCTGCATATTGTGCGCCATTCGAAAGGCGCGCAAACGCGCCCGTCCATCATTCCGGAGTCGCGGGCAATGGCAGAGTTTCCGAAAAAGGCGAAGGTCGTCATCGTCGGCCTGGGCGGTATCGTCGGCGCGTCCGTCGCCCACCACCTGATCGAGCGCGGTTGGGAGGATATCGTCGGCATCGACAAGTCGGGCATCCCGACCGATATCGGCTCGACGGCGCACGCCTCGGACTTCTGCTACACGACCAGCCACGACTTCCTGTCTTGCTGGACGACGCTCTACTCGATCGATTTCTACGAGAAGATGGGCCACTACGCCCGCGTCGGCGGCCTCGAAGTGGCGCGTGTCGGCGACGACGCCCGCATGGACGAGATCAAGCGCAAGATCGCCTCGGCAAAATCCTTCGGCACCCGCGCGCGGCTGATCGAGCCGGCCGAGATCAAGCAAAAATTCCCGCTGATCGAGGAGCATCTGGTGCAAGGCGGTCTGTGGGATCCGGATGCTGGCCTCGTCATCCCGCGCTCGCAGACGGTTGCCGGCAAGCTAGTCGACCAAGGTGTCGCGGCCGGCAAGCTCCAGGCTTTCGCGAACACCTCGGCCAAGGAACTGATTGTCGAGAACGGCCGTATCAAGGGCGTGGTGACCGAGCGCGGCACGATCGAGGCCGATTATGTCGTGGTCTGCACAGGCATCTGGGGCCGGCTCACCGCGGCGCTGGTCGGCGAGGACCTGCCGGTCATGCCGATCGACCATCCGCTGACATTCTTCGGCCCCTACAACGAGTTCGCCGGCACCGGCAAGGAGATCGGCTGGCCGCTGCTGCGCGACCAGGGCAACTCGGCCTATATGCGCGACACCGGCGACCCGAAGACCGCCGAGGGCGGCCAGATCGAATGGGGTTATTACGAGGAGACCAATCCGCGTCTGTGCCATCCGCGCGATCTTCTCGAAAAAGACCAGGCGCGGCTCTCGCCGTCGCAGCGCGACCTCGACATGGAGCAGATCATGGCGCCGCTGGAGCGCGCCATGGAGCTGACGCCGATCCTCGGCGAGCTCGGCTACAATGAAGGCCATTCCTTCAACGGCCTGCTGCAGGTGACCACCGATGGCGGTCCGTCGATGGGCGAAAGCCAGAAGGTGAGGGGGCTGTGGTATGCCGTCGCCATCTGGGTCAAGGACGGCCCGGGCATGGGCAAGCTGATCGCCGACTGGATGACCGACGGCCGTACTTCGATCGACCATCACGCGATAGACTATTCGCGCTTCTACCCGCACCAGACCAGCGAACAGTTCATCTGGGATCGCTGCACGGAAACGGCGATGAAGGTCTACAATCCGGCGGTGCATCCGCGCGAGCCCTTCTCCAAGGGCCGCAACATCCGCCGCTCGCCGTTCTATGAGCGCGAGAAGGAACTCGGCGGCTATTTCATGGAACTGGGCGGCTGGGAGCGCGCCCATGGCTACGCGGCCAACGAGCATCTGCTGGAGAAGTATGGCAACCGCGTGCCGGTGCGCGAGAACGAGTGGGACAACCGCCACTTCTGGCGCGTCTCCAACGCCGAGCACCTGGCGATGAGCGAGGATTGCGGCATCGTCAACCTGTCGCATTTCTCGATGTATGACATCGAAGGGCCCGACCATGTCGCGCTGCTGGAATGGCTGTGCGCGGCCAAGATCGGCGGCGACAGCAATATCGGCAAGGGCATCTACACCCACTTCCTCGACGAGGAAGGCATGGTGCGCGCCGACTTCACCGTCATCCGCATGGCCGATCGGTGCCGGCTGATCGACGGCGCCGACGCCGGCCCGCGCGACTTCCGCTACATGCAGCGCACCGCGCAGGACAAAGGCTTCGACGTCACCGTCACCGACGTGACGGAGAAATACGTCACCATCGGCATCTGGGGACCGAATGCGCGCACGACCCTGCAGAAGGTGGTCGAGGATCCGAACGGGCTGACGCCGGAGAATTTCCCGTTCGCGGCAATCAAGCCGATCCGCATCGGCGGCAAGGACGTCACCGCCTTCCGCATCTCCTATGTCGGCGAGCAGGGCTGGGAATTGCATATGCGCTACGAGGATGGGCTCGCCGTCTGGGACGCGCTGCGCTCCACCGGCGTCATGCCGTTCGGTGTCGAGACCTATGCCAACACGCGCCGCATGGAAAAGAGCCTGCGCCTGCAGAACGCCGATCTGCTCACCGAATACAATCTGCTCGAGGCCGACCTCGCCCGCCCGAAGGTCAAGGAGAACGACTTCTGCGGCAAGGCCAAGCATCTGGAGTATCGCGCCCGCGAGCACCAGCCGGCGATGCTGTGCACGCTGGTAATGACCGACAACAAAGACGCCAAGGGTGTCGCGCGATATCCGGTCGGCACCATGCCGGTGCTGGATCCCGCGACCGGCGAGACGCTGGTCGACGAGCTCGGCCGCCGCTCCTTCACCACTTCGGTCGCCTACGGCCCGACCATCGGCAAGAACATCGCGCTCGCCTATCTGCCCTGGGACTATTGTCAGGAAGGCCGCAAGCTCAACGTGGAATATTTCGGCGAGACCTATCCGGTCGAGGTGGCCGGTGTCGGCTACAAGCCGCTCTACGACCCGGAGAACCTCAAGCCGCGGAGCTGACAACCGGCGCAATAGCGGCAACTGGTCGGAAAAGCTTGGCCTTCCTCGGAAGGCCTTCAAGCTTGGCTTGATGTGCCGGGGGCCAGCGGCTTATGTGGCCCATCAGCAGCCCGCGAAAGCAACACGCCCCATGCGCATCCTGTCCGACGCCTTCATTCCCGAACTGCCCAACCGTTACAATGGCAAGGTGCGCGAAAATTACGATCTGCCGGACGGGCGCCGCATCATCATCGCCACCGATCGTCTAAGCGCGTTCGACACGATCCTGGCCTCGATCCCATTCAAGGGGCAGGTCCTCACCCAGACGGCGCGCTACTGGTTCGAGGAAACAGCCGACATCTGCCCCAATCACGTGCTGGAATATCCCGATCCCAATGTCGTGGTTGGCAGGCGGCTCGACATGCTGCCGGTCGAGATCGTGGTGCGCGGCTATCTGGCGGGGACCACCAGCACCTCGATCCTGACCAAATACAGGAAGGGCGAACGGAGCTTCTACGGTCACACCTTTCCCGATGGGCTGCGCGACAATGAAAAGCTGCCGCAAGCGATCATCACCCCGACCAGCAAGGCCGCCAGCGGCGGCCATGACGAGCCGCTGTCGGAAGCCGAGATCATCGAACAGGGGCTGCTCACGCAGGCGCAGTGGGACATCGTATTGCGTTATGCGCAGCAGCTGTTCGCGCGCGGCCAGCAGCGCGCCGCCGGACGCGGCCTGATCCTGGCCGACACCAAATATGAATTCGGCACCGCGCCGGACGGCGCCATCGTGCTGGCGGACGAGATCCACACGCCCGACAGCAGCCGCTACTGGATCGCGGCGAGCTACGACGAGGCGTTCGAAAGCGGCGGGCGGCCGCAGAGTTTCGACAAGGATTTCATCCGGTCGTGGGTGTCGGCGCGCTGCGATCCCTACAAGGATCCGATCCCGCAAATTCCGGACGAGATCGTCAACCAGGCCTCGGCGGTCTATATCCAGGCCTACGAGGCGATCACGGGCGCGAAATTCGTGCCCGACTTTTCCGGTGACAGCGTGCTGGAACGCATCCGTTCGAATCTCGCGCGGTATTTTTGAGCGGTCCCGCGGCGGCGGAATCCGATGCCCGGATTACCGGCTTTTGCGCGCGGCGATTTTCGCCTAACCTTGCTCCATGTCTGCTTATGCCCGTGCAAGGCATATTTTTTCAGGCAGTGCCGCGCTGGCGCTGGCGCTCTGGCTGACACCGGCAGCTTCTCCCGCCGAGCCCGTCGATGTCGAGCTGGTGCTGGCGGTCGATGTTTCGCTCTCGATGTCACCGGCCGAGCTTGAGATCCAGCGTCATGGTTATGCCGCGGCGCTGACGCATGACAATGTGCTGAAGGCCATCGCCGACGGCGCCTACGGCAAGATCGCGGTAACCTATGTCGAGTGGGCAGGCACGACTTGGCAGCGCGTCATCGTGCCGTGGACGGTGATCGCCAACCGCGCCGATGCCGAGAAGGTGGTGGCGCAACTCGATGCCCGTCCGCCCGACAGCGCTCGGCGGACCTCGATCTCCGGCGCGCTGAGCTTCGGCAGCGACCTGTTCGCCGAGAGCGGATTCCAGGGAACCAAGCGCGTCATCGACATCTCCGGCGACGGGCCCAACAATCAGGGCGCGCCGGTCGACCTCACGCGCGACGAGGTGGTCAGGCAAGGCATCACCATCAACGGGCTGCCGCTGATGACGCGCGGCGGTTTCAGCGGCGCCTTCGACGTTGAGAATCTCGACCGCTATTACAGCGACTGCGTCATCGGCGGACCGGGCGCCTTCATGATCCCGGTCAATGACTGGACGCAGTTTCCCGAAGCGATCCGCCGCAAGCTGGTGCTCGAGCTTGCCGGTCCCGCTTCGCTGCAATGGGCGGCGCAAGAGGCGGCGCATCCGCCGGTCGTGCTCGCCGACGACGGGCCGGCCGCGGATTGCCTGGCAGGCGAGAAGATGTGGCGCAACCGCGGCTGGGGCACGCCGTGAGCAATCGAGAAGCCCCTCAAGGTCCGCCGGCGGGCGTCGGATTGGACCATCGTCCGGTGCGGCTTCCGCTTCATTGACAAGCCTTTTGGGGTCTGTGAGACAATTCGCGCTCACCACAAAAAGGGGAACCACAATGAAAAGAACCTCCATCTTCGCGGCGGCGCTGACGGCGGCCGCGGTGCTCAGCGCGCCGGCGATGGCGGCGACGTCGATCACCATCGGCATCAGCGGCTGGACCGGCTTCGCGCCGCTGACCTTGGCCAAGCAGGCCGGGCTTTTCGAAAAGCACGGGCTCGACGTCACGCTCAAGAAAGTGCCGCAGGCGAGCCGTCCGCTGGCCATCGCCAGCGGCGACCTGCAATGCGCGGCAACCACGGTCGAGACCTGGATGGTGTGGAACGCCAGCGGCGTCACCACCAAGCAGATCTTCCAGCTCGACAAATCCTATGGCGCCGACGGCATCGTCGTGCGCAACGACATCAAGACCGTCGCCGATCTCAAGGGCAAGAACGTTGCCTCGTCCGCGCCTGGAACCTCGCCCTATTTCCTGCTCGCCTGGGTGCTCAACAAGAACGGCATGTCGACCAAGGACGTGACAGTCGTCAACCTGGAGCCGGACGCGGCGGCGCAAGCCTTCCTCGCCGGCCAGAACGATGCCGCCGTCACCTACGAGCCCTTCATCTCAGCCGTGCGCGACAAGGCCGACCAGGGCCACATCCTGGCGACCACGCTCGATTATCCGATGGTGATGGATACGGTCGGCTGCACGCCGGACTTCCTCAAGGCCAATCCCGATGCCGCCAAGGCGCTCGCCGACAGCTATTTCGACGCGCTCGACATGATCAAGAAGGATCCGCAGAAATCCTACGAGATCATGGGCGCCGACGTGAAGCAGTCAGCCAAGGAGTTCGAGGAGTCGGCCAAGTACCTGAAATGGGCCGACAAGGCCGAGAACAAGCAGTTCTTCACCAAGGATTTTCAGGACTTTTCCAAGACCGCGGCAGAGCTGCTGCTGCAGATGGGGCTGATCAAGGAAGCGCCGGATGTGTCGACGCTTGCAGACACCAGCGCGATCACCGACTGATCGCGTATCGCCCGATCGGCGGCGTGACGCCGCCGATCCCTCCTCTCAAGGACTTTTCCTGATGCTGCGCCCCTTGCATCCCGTTGCGCCGGGCACGCGAACCGTGCTCGGCGTCGCCTTCTTTGTCCTGTTCGTGGCGTTCTGGGCGTGGATCACGCTCGGCGGCCATGTGAACCGGATCTTTCTTGCCGATCCGCTGTCGATGCTGAAGGATGGCTGGCGGCTGCTCGTCGAAGACCGGTTCTGGCTCGATATCCTGATCACTATCTGGCGCGTCTTCGGCGGCTTCGTGCTGGCGTCGATCGTGGCCGTGCCGATCGGCATCGCCATGGGCGCCTGGAAGCCGGTCGAAGCCTTCCTCGAACCGTTCGTGTCCTTTGCGCGCTACCTGCCGGCGTCGGCCTTCATTCCGCTGCTCATCCTATGGGCCGGCATCGGGGAACTCGAAAAGCTCCTGGTTATCTTCGTCGGCTCGGTGTTCCAGATCATCCTGATCATCGCGGTCAAGGTCGGCGGCACGAGGCGGGACCTTGTCGAAGCCGCCTACACGCTGGGGGCGACCGACAATGGCATCGTCAAGCGCGTCATCATGCCGGCCAACGCGCCGGAGATCGCCGAAACGCTGCGGCTGGTGCTCGGCTGGGCCTGGACCTATGTCATCGTCGCCGAGCTGATCGGCTCGTCGTCAGGTATCGGTTACATGATCATCAACAGCCAGTCGCGGCTGGCGACGGGACAGATCATCTTCGGCATCATCGTCATCGGGCTGATCGGGCTTCTGTCCGACTTCGCCTTTAAGGCGCTCAACCGCTGGCTCTATCCGTGGAGCCTGGCATGAGCAAGCTTCTGATCGAGCGCGTCTCGCGGACCTTTGCCGGGGTCGGGGGCGGCCAGCCGGTGCAGGCGCTGCAGCCGGTTGAGCTGTCTGTCTCGGCCAATGATTTCATCACCATCCTCGGGCCATCCGGCTGCGGGAAGTCGACGCTGCTGAGGATCGTCGCCGGACTGGAAGCGCCGAGCACCGGCCGCGTGCTGCTCGACGGCAAGGCGGTCACCAGGCCGGGGCCGGACCGCGGCATGGTGTTCCAGTCCTACACGCTGTTTCCCTGGCTGACGGTCGCCGAGAACATCGGTTTCGGCCTGCGCGAGCAAGGCAGGCCCGAGCGCGAGCGCAACGAGATCGTCGCTTCCTATGTCGATCTCGTTGGGCTGAGGGGCTTCGAGAACCATTGGCCGAAGCAGCTGTCGGGCGGCATGCAGCAGCGCACGGCGATCGCGCGCGCCTTGGCCAACGACCCCGAAATCCTGCTGCTCGACGAACCGTTCGGCGCGCTGGACAACCAGACGCGCGGACTGATGCAGGAACTGCTGCTCGGCATCTGGGAGCGGCGCAAGAAGACGGTGCTGTTCGTCACCCACGACATCGAGGAGGCGATCTTCATGGCGTCGCGGGTGATCGTGATGAGCGCCCGGCCCGGCCGCATCAAGTCGGATGTCCCGGTCGACCTGCCGCATCCGCGCCATTACACGCTGAAGACCAGCCCGGAATTCTCCGCGCTCAAGGCGCAGCTTACCGAAGACATCCGCATCGAGGCAATGCGGACCGCGCAGGGGCAGTCCGCCTAGACGACTGCGCCTTTGCCCGCTTAAGCCGCCAGCAACTGCTTGCGGTCGACGCGCTCCTGCTGCGGCGAGCGCGCGTAGAGCTCGCGGTAGCATTTGGAGAAATGCGAGGCGGAGACGAAGCCGCAGGCCACCGCCACTTCGACCACCGGCAGCGACGACTGGATGAGCAGGTGCCTGGCGCGGTCGAGCCGGATCTCCAGATAGTAGCGGGCAGGCGAGCGGCCCATCTCGGTGCGGAACAGGCGCTCGATCTGCCGGCGGGAAAGATCGACATGGTCGGCGATCTCGATCAGCGACAGCGGTTCGGCTAGGTTGGCTTCCATCAGCTCGATGATGGTGAGCACCTTCGAGTTCTGAACGCCCAGGCGGGCGCGCAGCGGCAAGCGCTGGCGATCGGTCGGGCTGCGCACGCGGTCGGTCAACACCTGCTCGCAGACGCGGTTGACGAGGCTTTCGTCGAAATCGTCGCCGATCAGCTTCAGCATCATGTCGAGCGCGGCGGTGCCGCCGGCGCAGGTATAGACGTTCTGGTCGACCTCGAAGAGGTCGGCAAAGACATTGGCCTTCGGGAATGCCTCGGAAAAGCCCGGCAGGTTTTCCCAATGGATGGCGCAACGCTTGTTGGACAACAGGCCGGCGGCGGCCAAGATATGGGCGCCGGTGCACAGGCCGCCGACGGCGACGCCGCGGTTGTATTCCTCGCGCAGCCAGGCGAAGGCCGATTTGTTGTGGTAGCGCTCGACATTGATGCCGCTGCAAACGATCGCCATGTTCGGCCGATCCGGCCCGGCCATCTTCTTGCGCTCTTCCTCGAGCGAGGTGTTGACGGCGCATTCGACGCCGTTCGAGGCGCGCACCGGCTTGCCGTCTATGCTGGCCAGCCGCCAGCGATAGGCTTCGTAGCCGAGCATCCGGTTGGCCGAGCGCAGCGGATCGAGCGCCGTCGCAAAGGCGATCATGGTGAAATCGGGAATGAGGAAGAATACAAACGATCTCTTGATCGGATGCTTTACGGCATTCACGGGAAACCTCACGCAGCCATGACGCGAACAGGATGTCGCGAACAGCATAGCGACAACAGGAAAAATCATTCCTGTCAATCGGGTAGGCGGCTAAGTGAAGATTAAATTTGCGACATGGGTCGCAAATGGGCAATTCAGCTGGGCATAAAGCTCCATCGCCCGGGCAATGCAACGTCAACGCACATGAAAACGCCGCCTCGGTTCAACCGGGCGGCGTTGAATTCAGCTTTGGATGCCAATTGCCTCAGGCGACGAAGCCGAGACGGGCAGCATTCATGGCGCCGGTCTGGCCGGGCATGGTCTTGGCGAGACGCTGACGCTCGAGAGCGGTCGTCAGGTTCATTTCGCGGCGGGTGAACAGGCGGGCAAAAAGCTTCATCATCATCTCCATTCGGTTGCTCAGACGGGTCGCCTTCGCTTGATGGAGTGGGGCAGCTCGTTTGCTGGCGTGGATATAGGCTCGCTTCAGCAAAAACTAAATCGCAAAAGCGAAGCGCTTGTTATGAAAAGCGACATCATTTGCGACTGTTTTAGGCGGTGTGCTCAAAATTTCCGATAATTTACAGCGGCTTAATTCGAAAATTAACCCGCTATGCGACTTGTTCATATGCGTCATGCAGCGGCCGCATGGCTGGAAAAGTCGTTTGAACGCAAACAAAAGACCAAACAAAAAGGCCTGCCGAGCTGATCCGGCAGGCCTTCAGAACTCTATACACACTTGATTACTTCGCTCCGGCCCAGCTTCCGACGCCGAGGCGCATGCCGGTCTTGGCGTCGGCGGCTTCCGGCCAGCCGATATCCTTCTGCAGTTCGATCGGCAGCGCATGGATGGCGCGTTCGGTCTGGTAGCGGGCGCGGGCCGAGCTGAATTCGGTCGCAAGCCGACCGATGGAAGACAGGATAGACATTTCTTTCTCCTCTATGCGGGCAGGGAGGGGCGCCCGTCATTGCGTTAAACCAGGTCTGTTTCAGCTTCATTTCACGTCGATTGCAGGACTGTGTCAGGGTCGTTTCATGGCTGCTTTTGGCAGCATCCTGTATCGATCGAGTTGACTATGCGCCTGGAGTGATGTTCAATCAAACGAAATGGAATGATCGATTGCATCAGAAAAATTGAAGGCAGACTGCCATGAACGCCCCGCTCAATCATCCCTTGCCGCTGCTTGACCTCGATGTGCTGCGCACCTTCGTGGCGATTGCCGAGACCGGCAGCTTCACCACCGCCGCCAATGCGGTGTTCCGCACGCCATCGGCCGTCTCCATGCAGATCAAGAAACTCGAGGACATCCTCGGCCGTTCCGTCTTCGCGCGCGACGCGCGTTCGGTGACGCTGACCACGGATGGCGAGATGCTGCTCGGCTATGCGCGCCGGCTGTTGTCGATCAACCGCGAGGTGGTGTCGAAGTTCATCATTCCCGACATTGTCGGCGTGGTGCGGCTCGGTTCCCCGGACGACTATGGCGAGCGCGTGCTGCCGCATGTGCTGAAGCGTTTTGCCCAGTCGCATCCCTCGATCGCCGTCGACGTCACCATCGACCAGAGCATCAATCTGCGGCGCCGCATGGACGACCGCGCGCTCGACATCACACTGCTCACCAATTCCTACAAGACCAGCGCGATCGGCGCTGAGGTGCTTTTGACCGAGCCGATCGTGTGGGCGGGCGCCAAGGGCGGCTGCGCGCATCTGCGCGAGCCGCTGCCGGTGTCGCTGTGGGAAGAAGGCTGCGCCTGGCGGGCGGGAGCGCTCGAAGCGCTCGGGCGCGAGGGCCGCAACTACCGCATCGCCTATATGAGCGCACACACGGCCGGCCAGCGCGCCGCGATCATGGCCGACCTCGCGGTGGCGCCGCTGCCGAAGTCCTTCCTCGGCGACGACATGGTCTCGCTGGGCGCCAAGGACGGCATGCCCGAGATCGGCACCTACAATCTTGCCATGGTGGTGGCGCCTGATGCGAGCGCGCCGGTGAAGGCCGTGGCCGACCATATCCGGGCGACGTTCGAAGTGTTCCGGGAAACCGGCAAGTTCTGAACTATTCGGCCGCGGGCGCGGAGCGGGCTGCGAAAGCTGCTTTCGTCCTGCGTCGAGCGCGGGCTCGGGCTGGCGCCGGAACGCTGAGGAAATCGACGATGGAATCGCGAGCGCGGCGCGCCTCGGGCATCTCGATCAGCGGCCAGACGTGGAACATGCCTTCCTCGTAGACCAGGTCGACCTCGACACCGGCAGCACGCGCGCGTTCGGCGAAGATGAGATTATCTGGCGTCAGCATGTCGCGTGAACCGGTCAGGAGCAGCGTCTTGGGCAGCACGGACAGGTTGCCGTAGAGCGGGCTGATATGCCAGTCGGTGCGGTCGAAACCGGCGCTGTAGAGCCGCACCGCTTCCAGCCCACCCGCAATACCCAGCCACGGATCCTGCCGCTCGGCCTCGAAGACTTCGGGATTTGCAAGCGAAACGTCGAGACCGGGCGAGATCAGCACATGGCGCGACGGTGCCGGCAGCCCCTCCTCGGCGGCCATCATGGTCAGCACAACGGCCATGTTGCCGCCGGCGGAATCGCCCATGAAGACGATGTCTTGCGCCTCAGTCTCTTCGAGCATGCGCCGGTAGACGTTGCCGACCATGCCGAACATGTCATGGAAATTGTGCTCCGGCGCGATGGGGTAGACCGGCACGGTGATGCCGAAACCGAGACGCTCGGCCATTTCGGCGATCAGCCCCCAATGGTAGGACGTGATCTGAAAGACATAGGCGCCGCCATGCATGTAGAGGATGCGCCGGCTTTCGCCCGCCTTCGGCGCGATCTCATAGACGGGAAAGCCGTCGATCTCGGTCTCGGTGATGTCCAGCCGTGCCCTGAGCAAGGCCGGCGGATGATAGTCCTCGGTCTTGCGGGCGTAGGCGATCCAGCGCTGCAGGTTCTCTGGACTGGAAAACGCCTTCTTGCGGCTGTGCCTGAGAACGAACGAAACGAGATGGCTTTTCAAACTGGGCATGCAGATACACGCGCTTCGGCAGAGCCGACTAAGAGAATTCCCCCGTTCTGCGAAGATTGTACCTCAGTTAAAAATGTCAAGGATCACGCTGGCACATCGGCGTGATCGGATGGTGCCGGTTCTTTGTTTGCGCGATTTCGGGCGGAAGGCTACGGCGAATTGTCGAGCCTAACCGCTGCGCACTGTTCTGGAATTGCTCTAGCGCCGCTTCGACAGCAGCGCCGCGCGCAGTCTGTTGTCGACGTTTGCCGAGGCCGCGTCGCGGCCCAGGCGCTTGCCGAGCAGCTTGCATTTATCGGCGAAGGTCATCAGCGCGGCGTGCCCAGAAGCAGCGCATGAAGGGCTGCCTGCGGGTCGCTCGGCGGCGAGGCCGGCCAGCCGATATCCTTCTGGACATGCGCCGGCAGATCGTTGAGTGCGCGGATCGCCTTGTTTCTGGCATGGGCCTGCCGGATGGTGACACCGAAACGGCTGAGATTTCCGAACATCGACATTTTCATCTCCCTTGAAGAGCGTGGCAGCCGAAGCTGCATGTCTTTGTCCCAAAGCCGCGAAGCGCTTTGGGCGACACCCACAATCTTCAGCCGCCGTGCGATGGCCGCTAAATGCGTCACGCATGTATCGGGTCGATTTCGCGAAAACAGCGTTTCCGTTTCGAGATCGCGTGGATTCGGAAACATTTGCATACAAATGAATTGAGCAGACCGGCGCGCCCGTTTCGATCCGAATAGCTGCCATCGGCGGTTGACAGAGGCGAACGGCTGCATTGTTATTGTGCAATGCGGCGTGGGGTATGTGCATCGCAGCATGATGCGATACGGGCCAAGGCATCGTGACGAGCATCCATAGTGTCCAATATCTGCGCGGCCTCGCCGCCTGCGCGGTTGTTTGCTTTCACGTCAGCGAGCAGTTCGGCGGTCCGTTCAACGTCGGAGCGTCCGGCGTCGACGTCTTCTTCGTCATCAGCGGCTTCATCATGTGGGTGACGACCGCCGGCAGGCCGGCTGATCCTTGGCGCTTCATGGGGCGCCGGATCACCCGCATCGTGCCTCTCTACTGGATCGTCACGCTGCTGACCGCGGCCGGCATCCTGCTCAAGCCGCAATTCTTCTACGGCCATTTCTTCAGCGTCCCGAATTTCGCTGGTTCGCTGTTCTTCCTGCCGGTTCTGCAGGAGAACGCGCTGCATCCCATCGTCATACAAGGTTGGACGCTCTGCTATGAAATGATGTTCTATCTCGTTTTCGCGCTGGTTCTGTTTCTCGGGCAACGCTGGCGGTTCGGCGTCCTCGTGGGCGCCCTTGTTGCCATCGTCGCGCTGCATTTCGTGCTTCCTGCCGGATACGCACGCGCCTTCAGCGATCCTGTCGTGCTCGAATTCGCGGCCGGCGTCGTCGTGGGGCGTTTGTGGTTGCAGGGCGCCAGGCTGCCGCTCGGGGTGGGACTGGCGATGGCTGGCGCGGGATTTCTTCTGCTTGCGGCCGGCCCGCTATTCGATGCCGATTTGCCGCGGGCCTTGCGCTGGGGACTTCCGGCCGCATTGATCGTGGCGGGCGCGGTTTTTGCCGAACGGTCGCGGCCGTTCAAGCCGGCTGCCTTGCCCACATTTCTCGGCGATGCGTCCTATTCGATTTATTTGTGGCATGTCGTGGTCGGCGTCCTGACGACTGGCGTCGTCCTGAGGACCGGCCTGCCGGCAGCGATGCAGCCGGCGACGATCCTGGTCGCCACGCTGGCGCTCTCGGCGATGCTATATCTGATCGTCGAAAAGCCATTGATCAGGCTGCTGCATCCGCAACGTCCCAAGGGCGCCGTCAAGGCAGTCAATGCCGCGGCCGCAGGGGCAGCGGAATGAACTGAAACGTTAGTCCCGACCGCGCCGTGCAGCACGCTCCTCGCGTGAACGCCGGCGTGGGGTAGCGTCACCGGCGGTGCCGTCCTCGCTCATCGCCTTGCGCGGCGGTAGCTTCACCGCGGCCGCCAGTTTCGGGAAGGGGTCGACCTTGTTCGGCAGCGCCATGGCGTAGACGAAGTGCTCCTGGAATTTCGGCTCAAGCGCCGTCTCGATCTTCTCGATCCTGCTCACCGTCTCCTCGATCTCGCGCCGGTAACCGCGATTGAGCAGCGCCATGCGCGCGCCGGCGCCGGCGGCGTTACCGACGGCCTGGACCTTGTCCAAGTCGCAATCCGGGATCAGGCCGAGCACCATGGCGTATTTCGGATCGATGAAGGAGCCGAAGGCACCGGCGAAATGGATGCGGTCGACATGGTCGGTGTGCTGCTTTTCCATCAGAAGCTTGGTGCCGGCATAGAGCGCCGCCTTGGCAAGCTGGATGGCGCGCACGTCGTTCTGGGTGATGGTGATCTTGGGCTCGCCCTCCTTCAGCACGTAGGAGAAGGTGCGGCCGTTGGGCACGATGCGCGGCGAGCGCAGGCCGAGCGATCCGTCGACGACGCCGTCTTCCGAGATGATGCCGGCGAGATACATCTCCGCCACCACTTCGATGATGCCGGAGCCGCAGATGCCGGTGACGCCGGTGGCCTGCACGCTGTCGGTGAAGCCAGGCTGATCGGACCACAGTTCCGAGCCGATGACCCGATATTTCGGTTCCAGCGTTTCGGGGTCGATGCGAACGCGCTCGATGGCACCAGGCGCCGCGCGCTGACCGCCGGAGATCTCCGCGCCTTCGAAGGCCGGGCCGGTCGGGGAGGAGGCCGCCACGACGCGCGTGGAGTTGCCGAGCACGATCTCGGCGTTGGTGCCGACATCGACGATCAGCATCATCTCGTCTTGGCGATGCGGCCCCTCCGAAAGAGTTACGGCGGCGGCATCGGCGCCGACATGGCCGGCAATGCAGGGCAGCATGTACAGGCGCGCGCCCTGGTTGAGCTTCAGGCCGATGTCGGAGGCCTTGATGCGCACGGCGCCGGAGACGGCAAGCGCGAAGGGCGCGCCGCCGAGTTCGGTCGGATCGATGCCGAGGAACAGATGATGCATGATCGGATTGCCGACAAAGACGGAATCCAGGATATCGTTGCGCTGGACGTTGCCTTCGGCGCAGACCTTGTCGACGAGGCCGGAAACCGCCTCGCGCACGGCGACCGTCATGCCTTCGCGGCCGTCCGGGTTCATCATCACGTAGGAGACGCGGCTCATCAGATCCTCGCCGAAGCGGATCTGCGGATTGGACGTGCCGGAAGAGGCGGCGACGCGACCCGACAGCAGCGACACCAGATGCATGGCAATGGTGGTCGAGCCGATGTCGCAGGCAAGGCCGTATGCCTCGTTCTTCAGGCCGGGCCACAGCGCGATGACGCGCGCGATGTCGCTGTCGGCGTCCTTGTGGATGGCGGCGGTGGCGGTCCAGTTGCCCTTGCGCAGAATGCCCTGCACCTGCGGCATGAGATAGAAGTCGAATTCGAGGTTCTTGAAACCCCAGTCCTTCATCAGGGCGATCTTCAATCGGTCGAGGTCGCCGAGGGGCTTGTGCATGTCGGGTTCTTCGATCTCGACATAGCACATGCGGATCGCCGTATCGCGGGCGATCACCCTGGTATCTGCGTCCTTGCGGATGGTCTGGGCGTTGATGACCGTGTCCTGCGGCACGTCGATGACGAGGTCGCCGAGGATCTGCGTCGAGCAGGAGAGGCGGCGCCGCTCGGGCAGGCCGCGCACGCGTTCGTAGCGCTCTTCCTTGGCGCCCTTGGGCGAGATGTGGTCATTGGACGAGACGATCTTGTGCTTGGCGAAGTTGCCTTCCTGCACTTCAATCTGGCAGCGGCCGCAGGTGGCGCGGCCGCCGCAAACGCTTTCAACATAGACGCCGAGCTGGCGCGCGGCATCGAGCACCGGCGTGCCAACCGGAAAGCGGCCGCGCTTGCCGGACGGCATGAACAGCACGAGCGGATCGGTGATGTTGGGGGGAGGATTCATGCTGGCACGTGTCTCGATGGCAATCGCCGATGCCGTTTAACGGATCGTTTTACTATTGGGCGGAGAGTCCGTTGGTCCAGGGGCCAACCATGTCGGATCTGTTGCTCTCCGCCATCTTCACCGCGTTCACCATGGTGCGCGTGATCAAGGGCTCGTGGCTGCGCAATCCGCAATATCTCGCCACCGGGATCCTCGGCGCGATCGTCGGTGCGCTGCTGCTGCACGCGTTCTGGCCCGCCTATGACGATGATTTCATCGTCGGCGGCGTGACAGGCATTTTCGGATCGTGGGCGGGAATGGCGTTGTTCGACGCCATATTGGGCGTGGCCTGAACGCAAAGCAGAGCTGTCCGGCCGCATCCACGATGCGATCGGACCAGCCTTGTTTGCGGTGCGGCTCACGATTGCGCGCTTATCCTCTGGCCATGCGGGCTTCGCGGCCGCCGCGGCGCCGGCCGCCATTGCCGTTACCTTCGCCCGGCGCATTGACGGCGGTCGGAGCCGCAACCGCTTGGCCGCCTTCGGCCGGCTTATAATCCTTGTAGGTGCGGATCCAGTTGGTGCAGTTCTCGTCGGTGCCGTTCAGCACATTGGCGCCGCGCACGGCTTCCATCTCCTGCGGACGGACCGGGTTCATGATTGCCGAGGTCATGCCGGCGCCGATCACCATCGGGATGAAAGCGGCGTTGATGCCGTGGCGGTGCGGCAGCCCGAAGGAGATGTTGGAGAGGCCGCAAGTGGTGTTGACCTTGAGCTCTTCGCGCAACCGGCGCAGCAGCGCGAACACCTGGCGGCCGGCATCGCCCAGCGCGCCGATCGGCATCACCAGCGGGTCGACGACGACGTCATGCGCCGGGATGCCGAAATCGGCGCAGCGCTCGACGATCTTCTTGGCGACGGCGAAGCGGACGTCCGGGTCCATCGAGATGCCAGTCTCGTCGTTGGAGATGGCGACGACCGGAACGTTGTATTTCTTGACCAGCGGCAGGATTGCCTCGAGCTTTTCTTCCTCGCCGGTGACGGAGTTGACCAGAGGGCGGCCCTTGGCGACCTTCAGCGCGGCTTCGATCGCGGCGCTGACCGAGCTATCGATCGACAGCGGCAGGTCGACCAGGCCCTGCACGATCTCCAGCGTCTGCACCAGAAGCGCCGGCTCGGTCGCATTGGGGTCGACGGCGGTGACGCCGGCATTGACGTCGAGCATAGTGGCGCCGCAGGCGGCCTGCTCCAGCGCATCCTTGATGACGGTCTCGAAGTTGCCGGCCACCATCTCGGCGGCCAGCTTCTTGCGGCCGGTCGGGTTGATGCGCTCGCCGATCACGCAGAAGGGCTGATCGAAGCCGATGACGATTTCTCGGGTCGCCGAGGCGACGATGGTGCGGGTCATGCGATCTCTCCGTCGGGATATAAAGACTTCTTTATATCGTTATCTGATTTGGTTCAAGTGAATGCGTGCCGTCCGCGCTCTTAGGCTCTAGGTTCATGTGTGTCGTTGCCCAAACCGGTTCCCACTTTGGGGCGACATACATCAATGCGCGGTCTTCACCATATCCACCTGGGTTTCGGTTATCTCGTCATGCAGCAGGTGGTCGAGCCGGTCGGCGACCAGCTGGTCGTCGCGGCGGATCTCCCGCTTCCAAGGTTGGCGGCCTTTCAGCACGCCGGATTCATCGACGATCTCGGCGACATATTCTTCCTGGCGATAGGCCATCACATGGATGCCGGCAACGCCCGGGATTTCCTTCACCTCGTTGATGATGTCGATGCAGAGCTGCTTGCCTTCCTTCTTCTGATCCTGCGCGCCCTCCAGCCGCTTGATAACCGCGTCGGGGATGTGGATGCCCGGCACGTTGGAGCGGATCCATTTCGCGGTCTTGGCGGAGGCGAGCGGGCCGACGCCGCAGAGCAGGAAGAGCTTTTCGGTGTGGCCGAGGTCGCGCGCCTTCTGCATGAAAGCTTTGAACATCGGCACGTCGAAGCAATACTGGGTCTGCGCGAACTGGGCGCCGGCGGCGATCTTCTTGCCGAGATGGATCGGGCGGAAGTCGTAGGGCGGTGCGAAGGGATTGACCGCGCAACCGAGGAAGACCTGCGGTGGCGTCGTCAGCTTGCGGCCGGACAGGAACTTGCCATTGTCGCGCATGATGCGGATGGTTTCGAGCAGCGACATGGAATCGAGGTCGAACACCGGCTTGGCGCCGGGCTGATCGCCGGCCTGCACGCCGTCGCCGGTGAGGCACAGCATATTGGCGACGCCCATCGCGGCGCCGCCCAGCACGTCGCCCTGGATGGCGATGCGATTCTTGTCGCGGCAGGCGATCTGCATGATCGGCGCATAGCCCATGCGAGTGAGCAGCGCGCAGATGCCGACCGAGGACATGTGGCAGTTGGCGCCCGAGGCGTCGACCGCATTGATGGCGTCGACCCAGCCGTCGAAGATCTTGGCGCGGTTGTAGACATCTTCCGGATCCGCGCTGTCGGGCGGATTGAGCTCGGTCGTTACAGCAAACTCGCCGCGGCGCAGCACGCGCTCCAGCCGGCCGCGTGACGTGTGGCCGGGCAGGGGCTCGAGCGGCAGGTGGATGCCGGCCGGATTCTCGTCGATCTGGCGGATGGTCATGCCGAAGCTCCGGGATTCTTGGCCGCTTCGCGCGCGGCGGCGGCCTGCGCGGTCACGCGGAGCCAAGCCGAGGTTTCGCGCAGCGACTGATCGACCGGCTTCTGCACGGTGAGGATCTTGTCGCCGTGGACCATGTTGCGCGAGCCTTCCCAGGCCTTGACCCAGACGCAGGGCATGTCCGGCTCGACCTCGCAATTGCCATTGGCGCGCACGCCGCCGCAAGGACCGTTGCGCAGCTGCTTGGGGCAGTTCATCGGGCACGACATGCCGGTGGAGGAGAGCACGCATTGGCCGCACATGCGGCAGTCGAACATGAAGCCCTTGATCCGCTTCTCGACGAATTTCACCGGGGCTTCGACGCGGCCGTAGCCGATGCCTTTCCAAAGAGGGTGCAAGAGCAGGAAGACGTCGGCGAACCGGCTGTAGAACCATTCGAGCAAGCGCGAGTGCCGGACCGACCAAAGCCGCACGGCAAAAGTGCGCTGGACGCGGCGCTGCGGCGACACGTCGGCAGGCTTGTAATCGGATTTCGGCGCGGCCTTCTTGACCAAGGTGGCCTGGGTGACCGCCGGCTGTTGCTCAGACATTTTCTTTCCCGCCAGCCTTGACCAGAGCGACCAGCCGCTCTCGGTCATATTTCGCGTCGAGTTCCTGATAGGCTTTCTCAACCTCGGCCTCGATGTCGTCGCCGACCGGAACCGGGTCGGCCTTGCGCCATTCCGCCAGATAGTCGTCGGTGCCGCCGGCGCCGGTGCGCATGGCGCACATGTCTATCGCCTCAGTGAAGCGCAGCGGCAATTCGCGCTTGGCGTTCTGCCGGCCCTTCTTGACGATGACCTGGGCTGGGATGTCGCGCCAGTAGACGACGATCAGATCGGCCATGAATTCTCAACTCCTCGAAGTCATGGAGCATTGCCGCATGCGTGGTTGAGCCGCTTGTTATGGGACGACGCGCGCGCCTTCAAAAGCGACGCTGGCGATGGCGCAAAGCGAATGCTGAAATCCGTTGCGACTGATCACCAGACGCGCTTGGTCAGGCCGGTCCAGAGATAGAACCAGATCGTCGGGTGATACCATTGCTTCGATGGCAGGCCCGTATCGATCGTTTCCAGTCTGCCGGCCAGTGCATTGCCGACCGCCTCGACGCAGATATCGCGCGAAAAGGCTGCCTGCCGCAGCGCGTAGCTGGCGATCGTATCGCCGGTCTTGGGCCTGCCGCGCGCCTGCTTCAGCACGCCGCCGGTGTCGACGCCGGCATCGACCAAGTGAACGGTGGTGCCGAAATTCCCTTGATCGCCGAAGGCCAGCGCCCAGTAGCCGCCATTCATGCCGCGATATTTCGGCGCGATGCCGGCATGGTAGTTGAGCACCGGGCAAGGCATTCTTGCCAGCGTTTCCTTCGACAACAGCCTGCAGCCGGCAAGCAGCACCACGCCCGGATTGATCCTGGCGACCGCCTCGAGGCATTCGGGCCCGTTGGCGGATGGCACATGGATGATCACCTGACCTTGCCGCGGTTCAGTGTCGAGCTTCTCCTCGGCGATCAGCCTCTCGGCATGACCGGCGAGGAACCGCTTGCCGAGCCTGGTCAGCACCATCGTGCCGAGCTGGCCTATGGCCGAGATCCAGCCCTGACGTCGCGCACGGCGGATGAGCAGGCGCTTTTTGGATTCGGCGGATTCGAGGATGACGCTGACGGGACCGACGCGGTCGGCAATCGCATTGACGATGGCCCAGATATGCGGGCCACCTTCGGTGACGACCACGACCGGTCGCGTATTCGAGTCCGACGCTGCCACGGCACCCACCCGCTTGAAATCGCGCGCATGCTAGGCGGAGCAGGTTAATCCTTGGTGTGCCGGCGCCGTTTCAACGAGGCAGCAAAGGACGGGCTCAGCGCTTGAATTCCATGATGTCGAGTTTCGATTCGTAATAGGGCGCCGGGAATTCGATCCGCCACTCGGTGGCGCCGTTGCGGAAAGCGTAGCCGACCTGGTCGCTTTCGGGACCGCTGCCATAGGGCTTGGCCTTGTCATCATTGACCGAGAACGAGCCGAGATAGATGGCGCGTTTCTCGCCGTCGTCGAAGAAGCGGCCGGCGGTGCGCTGCGAACCGCTGATCTTGGCGAGGCGCCAACCGGAGCCGTCGTCGGTCACCTTGCACTTGAACCAGCCATAGATGATGAGTGGGCTCAGGCCGCCCGCCTTGATGGTGCGGCACTTCCAATTGCCGGTGAGATCCTTGTCGGAGAAGGCGACGAGAGGTCTGGCGAGCAGTTCGTTCAACTGCTTGACCTCGGACGAATTGCCGGCTTTTGCCTCCTCGAGAGCCGCCTTGCGCGTATCGCCATATTTGTCCAATCGCGCCTTGTCGGCAGCCGTTATCAGCTTCTGCACCTCGCCGTCGGCAAGGGACGGCAAAGTGAGGGCTACGAGACCGAGGGCGGCAAGGAACAGGCGAGGCATCATGAACGTGTTTCCTCAAATCAATGACTGGAACGAAGTTCTTTCTATCGCTGGCGCACAACTTACCGGTTCGCGCTCACCTGTCATCCGTGCTTTACAGCGTGAGCCAGAGCCGGATGATTTCAGGTCGGGTCGACCTGAAATCTGAATCCGGCTCCAAATCAAAGAGATAGAGCATGATGTCGTCCGAAAACCGCTCCACACTTTTCGGCATCATGCTCTAGAAAATGGCGGTTGATCGATGCGAATCTTGCTCACGGGATCGTCCGGCTGGTTGGGCAGCGCGCTTCAGCCAAGGCTCGAAGCGCTCGACCATGAGGTGGTCGGTCTCGATCCGGTTGCCTCGGCGCGCACGCAGGTCGTCGGCTCGATCGCGGATCGCGATCTTGTCCTGAAGACCGTCCGCGAGAACAGCATCGAGGCCATTATTCACAGTGGGGCGCTGCACAAGCCGAATATCGAGCATCATGAGAACACGGCCTTTATCGCCACGAATGTGCAAGGCACGCTCAATCTGCTCGATGCTGCCGTGGCCTGCGGCGTGCAGCGCTTCGTCTTCACCTCAACGACGTCGCTCATGATCTCGCAGGCGATCCGCGCCGGCTTCCAGGGCGGCGCGCGCAAGGCCGCCTGGCTGACGGAAGAGATGTCGCCTGAGCCGCGCAACATCTATGGCGTGACGAAACTCACGGCCGAGCATCTCTGTGGCCTCTACCATATCGAGCATGGACTGCCGGTGGTGGTGCTGCGCACGGCACGCTTCTTTCCCGAGGCGGACGACATGGCGCATGCCATTGAGCAGTCCGATGCCAACACCAAGGCCAACGAGTTGCTGTTCCGGCGACTGACGGTGGAGGATGCGGCGGAAGCCCATGTGGCGGCCCTGGAGAAGGCGCCGAGCCTTGGCCTTCGACATCTTCATCATCTCGGGCCCGACGCCGTTCCGGCCGCAGGATTGCGCCGAGCTGATCGCCGACGCGCCCTCCGTCGTTGCGCGCTATTTCCCGGATTATTCGAGGCTCTATGCGAGGAAGGGCTGGACGATGTTTACCTCGATCGACCGCGTCTACGATCCGTCGCGGGCGAGGGAGCGGCTGGGCTTCGTCTGCAGGACCAGCTTCGCCGATGTGCTTGCAGCGCTGGAAGAGGCGTGACGGCTAGGCGTCTCGGGCAGCGCCCTGTGCTGTCCGCGCCAGCTCGCCGGTCAGATCGCCATAGCCGGTCGAGCGGCGCTCATAGGCGAGGCCAAGCATGGCGGCGGCTTTCTCGGCGACCTTGTCGAGCTCCGGATCCTCGGTCTGGGCGAGATAGATCAGCTTCTCGTAATTGCCGAAATAATCCTTGATCAGCTCGGGATGCCGGTCGAGGCCGAGCGGCTTGATGAAGAAGGCCTCGAACTGGCGGCAGAGGAAATCAGTCATGTAGAACGACATCATGTCGTCGTCGGCGACCTTCGCGTAGGCGTCCATGCCCTGGTAGAAGGCAAAGCAGTGCGGCCCCGCCATGCGCTCGACGCCGTGCTTCTCGATGACGCGATCGAGCAGGCCGCCGGTGCCGCAATCGGCATAGCCGACGAAGATGTGCCGGTAGCCTTCCGCCTTGGCCTTCTCGATCGCCTTGTCCATCGCCGGCGCGATGCGGTCCGGATAGAAATGGAACTCGGCCGGCAGGCAGGTCAGATCGAGATGATCGAGCTTTAGCTGTTGCTTGACGGCCAAAACTTCGCGCGCAATCATCCCGCAGGCGATGACGAGCAGCCTGTCTGTTTGATTCGGTTCCGTTTTTTGCGTCTTGACCAAGTCGGGCCGGCTTTCGCTGCGGGGCTTAATATCTGTCGAGGGAGACACCGTCCATGAAACTGCTACGCATCGCGCCGATCGCCATCCTGGCCTGCGCGCTTGCACTCACGGCCTGCGCCAACACCATCCGGGGCGTCGGCAAGGACGTCAAATCGACGGCAAGGGCGGTCAAAGACACCGTCAACTGATCGGCAGCCTCTCCTATCATCTGGGTACAAAAAAGCCGCGCTGCAAGGCGCGGCTTTTCTTGTCGATCCATCCTGATGCCTTGGGTCAGGCGGAAGCGCGAACGTTGTGCTTGCGCTTCATGAAGTCCTTGGCGGTCTCGACCGCCACCGCAGCATCGCGGCAATAGGCGTCGGCGCCGACGGCCTTGCCGAATTCCTCGTTGAGCGGCGCGCCGCCGACCAGCACGACATAGTCGTCGCGGATGCCCTTTTCCTTCATCGTGTCGATCACGACCTTCATATAGGGCATGGTGGTGGTGAGCAGCGCCGACATGCCGATAATGTCGGGCTGGTGCTGCTCGATGGCGTCCAGGTATTTCTCGACGGCGTTGTTGATGCCGAGGTCGATGACGTCGAAGCCGGCACCTTCCATCATCATGCCGACGAGGTTCTTGCCGATGTCGTGGATGTCGCCCTTGACGGTGCCGATCACCATCTTGCCTTGCTTGGGCGCGCCGGTGGCGGCGAGCAACGGGCGCAAGATGGCCATGCCGGCCTTCATCGCGTTGGCGGAGAGCAGCACTTCCGGCACGAACAGGATGCCGTCGCGAAAATCCTCGCCGACGATGCGCATGCCTTCGACCAGCGCCTCGGTCAGCACCTTGTAAGGCGCCCAGCCGCGCTCGAGAAGGATGTTGGTGCCTTCCTCGATCTCTTCCTTCAGGCCGTCATACAGGTCGTCGTGCATCTGCTGCACGAGCTCGTCGTCGGAAAGCTCGGAAAGGATGATCTCGTCGTCGGACATTTTCTCGGGCTCCTTGCTGCTCGGAATGACTGCGGCAGCCTAAAAATCGATGCGCCAATACCTAACCCGCGAGGGCAAGCTAGCCATAGCTGATTTGCGACTTCCCGCAAAAGGAAAGCGACTGGAAAGTTGGCGCTTTTCTTGTCGATTTTGCGACAGGCGTTGGCGCTGGCGGGCCGTTTCCAATAGGGTGCATGGTTACGATCCGGCGAGAAGCGGCGGTTACGGGCCGCGAGTGAATCCAGACCAGGTTTTATAGGAAGCACGATCATGAGCGAGAACGCGGCAGTCGACCAGGAAGCGTCAAACGCAAGGCGTGGGCGCGGCGCCAGCGGCGGCGCGGCGGCCCGGCGCGCGGCGCGCTCGGGCGGCGGTCCGGGCACACAGCTCACCTATATCAAGCGCAAGATCAATGTCTACGAGGTCCTCAACGAGGAAGGACTGGCGCTGATCGAGAAGAATACCGACACGGTGCTGGAAGAAATCGGCATCATTTTCCGCGACGACGCCGAGGCGCTGGCGCTTTGGAAGGACGCGGGCGCCGACGTCAAGGGCGAGCGCGTGCATTTTCCGAAAGGTCTTTGCCGCTCGCTGTTGAAGACCGCGCCTTCGATCTACACCCAGCATGCGCGCAACCCGGAGCGCTCGGTGCAGATCGGCGGCAACGCGACCGTATTCGCGCCAGTCTACGGCCCGCCCTTCGTGCGCGACCTCGACGGCAACCGCCGCTACGCGACGATCGAGGATTTCCAGAATTTCGTGAAGCTCGCCTATATGGCGCCGTCGATCCACCATTCGGGCGGCACGGTGTGCGAGCCGGTGGACGTGCCGGTCAACAAGCGCCACCTCGACATGATCTACTCGCATATCCGGTATTCGGATAAACCGTTCATGGGCTCGGTGACGGCTCCGGAACGGGCCGAGGACACAGTGGCGATGGCCAAGCTCGTGTTCGGCGACGACTTCGTCGAGAACAACACGGTGCTGACCAGCCTGATCAACGCCAACTCGCCGATGGTGTTCGACGAGACCATGCTAGGCGCGCTGAAAGTCTATTCGCGCCATAACCAGGCCTGCATCGTCACGCCGTTCATCCTGGCCGGCGCGATGAGTCCGGTAACCGTCGCCGGCACGCTGACGCAGGTGCTTGCCGAAGTGCTCGCCGGCGCTTCGTTCACCCAGCTGATCAGGCCTGGCGCGCCGGTGCTGTTCGGCACCTTCGCCTCGTCGATCTCGATGCAGTCCGGCGCGCCGACCTTCGGCACGCCGGAGCCGTCGCTGGTTTCCTACGGCGCCGCGCAGCTCGCGCGCCGGCTCGGCCTGCCGTTCCGCACCGGCGGCTCGCTCTGCGCCTCGAAGGTCCCGGACGCGCAGGCAGCCTATGAGAGCGCCAACACGCTCAACTCGACGATCCTTGCCGGCACCAATTTCGTCCTGCATTCGGCTGGCTGGCTCGAGGGCGGTCTCGCGTCCTGCTACGAAAAATTCATGATGGATATCGACCAGCTCGGCATGCAGCAGAAGTTTGCCGAAGGTGTCGATCTGTCGGAAAACGGCCAGGCGATGGACGCCATCCGCCAGGTCGGTCCGGGCAGCCACTATCTCGGCTGCGACCACACGCAGGCGAATTTCCAGACGGCCTTCTACCGTTCCAGCATCGCCGACAACAATTCCTACGAGCAGTGGCTGGCCGAAGGCGAGAAGACCGCCCCGCAGCGCGCCAACGAGCTCGCACGCCGCTGGCTGGAAAGCTACGAGGCGCCGCATCTCGATCCGGCCATCGACGAGGCGCTGAAGGACTTCATCGCCAGGAAGAAGGGCTCGATGGCCGACGCCTTCACGTGAAAGGAGCCCGAGTCAGGCCGGGCTAAAGTGGCCGACATCATCCACAAGGAAGTCTGGCGGAGCGCGTTCTCCGACCCGGACCGGAAGGGATGACTTTTTTCCGCGGCACGGTCGAGGAGATTGCGGCCGCACTCGCGGCCAACGGCCTGATTCTCCGCGGCGGTTTCAGCTTCGGTGACGATGAGATGGCGCCAGCCGGGCCTTCCGGCGCGCCGGCCAAATCCGTGCTGCTTGTCGGACAGGCGGGCGCGGCGCCCTGGCCGCATTTCCAGCGCTGGCGGGAACGACAGGCGAGGGACATCGCCAACCCACTCGACAGTTGGTCGCGCGAGGTGATCGGCGCGGTGGCGAAAGAATTCGGCGCCCGCGCGGTGTCGCCATCCGATCGGCCCTACCTGCCGTTCCAGCAGTGGGCGATACGGGCCGAAGGGCTGAAGCCGTCGCCGCTCGGCATCCTCATGCATCCGACCTATGGACTTTGGCATGCCTATCGCGCCGCATTGCTGTTCGAGGACGAGATTTCTCTTCCAGAAGCTCATGAGATGAATCATCTTTGCGACGCATGCGTCGAAAAACCCTGCCTGAAATCCTGTCCGGTCGGCGCATATTCGGCGGCTGGCTTTGCGCACGAGGCGTGCCTGGTGCATGTGCGTGGCACGGATGGTGCGCCCTGCCGCGCCGGCGGCTGCCTCGACCGCAACGCCTGTCCTTACGGCGCTGAGTATCGCTATCCGGCCGATGTCCAGGCTTTCCATATGGCGGCGTTCGCCGGACTGTAGGCATTCTTCCGAACCGCACGGAAACTTGACCGCGATCGAGAGGTTGCGGCTTGCCCTGCCGGGCGGTGCGGATATCTATCCCTGGCAACCGGCGGAGCGCGCAATGACGAAGCAGGACATCGAGATCAAGACCCTGGACGGCACGGCGAAGGCACGGCTGTTTCGTCCAGCCGCGCCGGCCAAGGCTGGCGTCATACTCTATATGGATATTTTCGGTCCGCGCCCGGCGCTCGACCAGATGGCCGAGCGCCTCGCGCAGCATGGCTATGCCGTGCTGGTGCCCGATCTCTTCTACCGCTATGCGCCCTATGGTCCGTTCGATCCCAAAACCGCCTTTGCCGAGGAAAAGACCAAGGCCCTGCTGTTGATGCTGAGCGGCGGCACGACGCAGGGCATGACCATCCGCGACGGCAGCGCGTTCCTCGATGCTCTGGCCGCCGAGGGGATCGCCGGACCGACTGGCGTCGTCGGCTACTGCATGGGCGGCGCGCGGGCGCTAAACGCGGCGGCGAGCTATCCGGACCGGATCGTTGCCGCGGCAAGCCTCCATGGCGGCAATCTCGCCAGCGACGCGGCCGACAGCCCGCACCGCAAGGCGTCCTCGATCAAGGCGCGCGTCTATGTCGGCGTCGCCGGCGTCGACCGCAGCTTCCCGCCGGAGCAGTCGGCGCGGCTGGCAGAGGCGCTCAGGGTGGCAGAGGTTGACCACGTCATCGAAAACTATGTCGGCGTCGACCACGGCTGGTGCGTCAAGGACCACAGCGTCTATGACGAGGCGGGCGCTGAGAGGCATTGGAAGCGGCTGACGACGTTTTTCAAAGAGACGCTGGGTTAGCCTTCTTTCGCAGATCGCGGAGGGGGCGTCGTGCAGCGCGAGCCTTCGAATGTTCGCGCTGCCCCTCATCCGCCCTTCGGGCACCTTCTCCCCGTGAACGGGCAGAAGGAAATGCGCCTCCGCAAAAAAATCTTTCCATCGCCCCAAGGATTGGCCATTAGCCTTCGTCCAACAGGCAAATGATGGCGATGATGCTGGACGACGGCGAAGCCTCCGATGCCGAACTGATCGGGCGGGCGAGGGGCGGAGACAGGGGTGCTTTCGGCAGATTGCTCGAAAGGCATTACGGCTTCGTCTATCGCGCCGCCTTTCGCTGGTGCGGCCGCAAAGCCGACGCCGAGGACATCGCCCAGGACGTCTGCGTGCGGCTCGGCCGCGCGATCCGCGATTATCAGGGCAACGGCGCCTTTACGACATGGCTCTATGCCATGACGCTGAACGCTTCGCGCGACATGATGCGCAAGCGCGCCCGCGACACTGCCAAGACCGATGCCTACGGCGCCTATGCGCTGATCGCGGGCGACGCGTCGGCGGAGATCGACGATCCGGCCGAGGCGCTGTGGGTGGCGGTGCGGATGCTGCCCGACAAGCAACGCGACGCAGTGCTGCTGGTCTATGGCGAAGGTCTCAACCACGCGGCGGCCGCCGAGGTGATGGCGATCTCGGAGACGACGGTGTCCTGGCACATCCATGAAGCGAAGAAACGGCTGAAGCTGCTGATGCGCTCAGCCGGGGAAGTGTGACCATGGTCGACGACAACGAACTCGAAAGGCTGCGCGACATCGCGGTACCGGCGCCGGACGGCGAGGCGAAGGCGCGCGCGTTCGCCGCCGCGATGCAGGCTTTCGACCTCGACGAAAAAATCTCGCCTGTTCGCCAAGGAACGTCCGCAGGCCTTCGTCTCACGGAGCGAGCAAGAATGCTCTGGAGAGACATCATGCAACGGAAACTCATCGCCACGCCGGCCATCACCGCGCTGGTCGCGCTGCCTATCGCCGGCTATGCCGCTTTCGAGATGCTGAAGGACCACCCGCCCGTCGTCGGCGGCAACGGCACGGTCACCGAGACCTTGGCCGACAAGCCGGCGGCGCAGAAGCCTGGGCCGGAACAGCCCGCGATCAACGAGCCGCTGGCAGCGGCGCCGGCCAAGCAGAAGAAGACAGACGCCGACGCCGAGACTCGGGCCAATTCACAAGTGGCGGCGCCGAAGCCGGCGACAGAGGTCGACGGCCTGCTCAAGCAGGAGGCTGCGCCGGAGAGCAAGCGCGCCCTGCAGCCTGCGCCGGCGGAGAGCGGCCAGCTCGCGGCCGGCGGCAAGGACGGGTCGTCAAACAGAGTGATCATGTCGATGACACCGCCTAGCGTCGATGAGGCTGAGCGGGCCGACAAGGCGCCGGCAGGCGGCGCGGCCGCCATTCCGGCGTCTCCGCCCGCCGTCGCCGATTCCAAGCTGATGGTGCAGCCCGCGCCCATGCCGGTCGACCAACTGCAGCCGCAGGAGGAAAACCGCGATCGCGTCGAGAATTTCAAAACCAATCCGGTGCATGAAACAGCCCAGGATCCGGTCTCGACTTTCTCGATCGACGTCGATACCGCCTCCTATTCTTTCGTGCGTCGCTCGCTGAAGGAAGGCAGTCTGCCCGACCCGGACACAGTCCGCGTCGAGGAGATGATCAACTACTTCCCCTATGGGTGGAAGGGTCCGGAATCGGCTTCAACGCCATTCAACTCGACCGTCACCATTATGCCGACGCCGTGGAACGAGCACACCAAGCTCATGCATGTCGCGATCAAGGGTTTCGACGTGACGCCGGCCGAGCAGCCGAAGGCCAATCTGGTTTTCCTGATCGACGTCTCGGGCTCGATGGACGAGCCCGACAAGCTGCCGCTGCTGAAATCCGCCTTCCGCCTGCTGGTCAGCAAGCTGAAGCCCGACGACACCGTCTCGATCGTCACCTATGCCGGCAATGCCGGCACGGTGCTGATGCCGACCAAGGCGGCGGAAAAGCAGAAGATCCTTGCGGCAATCGACAATCTGGCGCCCGGCGGCTCGACGGCCGGCGAAGAAGGCATCCGCGAGGCCTACAAGCTTGCGCAGCAATCCTTCGTCAAGGACGGCGTCAACCGTGTGATGCTTGCCACCGACGGCGACTTCAATGTCGGCCAGACCGATGACGACGACCTCAAGCGGCTGATCGAGAAGGAGCGCAAGACGGGCGTGTTTCTCTCGGTGTTCGGCTTCGGCCGCGGCAATCTGAACGACCAGATGATGCAGACCATCGCGCAGAACGGCAATGGCACGGCGGCCTATATCGACACGCTGGCCGAAGCCGAGAAGGTGCTGGTCGAGGATGCCTCCTCGACGCTGTTCACCATCGCCAAAGACGTCAAGATTCAGGTCGAGTTCAACCCAGCCACGGTCTCCGAATACCGTCTCGTCGGTTATGAGACCCGCGCGCTGAAGCGCGAGGATTTCAACAATGACCGCGTCGATGCCGGCGATATCGGCTCGGGCCATTCGGTGACCGCGGTCTATGAGATCACGCCTAAAGGCAGCGGTGGCGAGCAGGTCGATCCGCTGCGCTACGGCCAGGCCAAGGTCGACAATGGCGGCGTCGCCAATGCCGGCGAATATGCCTTCGTCAAGATCCGCTACAAGCTGCCGGACGAGAACGTCTCGAAGCTCATCACCACGCCGGTGACCGCCGCCAATGAGGTCTCGTCCTTCGATGCGGCCGGCGCCGACCAACGTTTTTCGGTTGCCGTCGCGGCCTTCGGGCAGAAGCTGCGCGACGAGGATCAGACCGCGAATTTCAGCTATGACCGCATCGCAGAGATCGCCAATGCCGCGCGCGGCGCCGATCCATTCGGCTATCGGGCGGAGTTCCTGTCGCTGGTGCGGCTGGCCTCATCGCTGGACGGCAACAAGTAGGCCATTGCGGACTGAAGGAAAGGCCGGCGGGACAGATCCTGCCGGCCTTTTTTCGATCGTTAAATTGCACGGGTTTTCCGGAACCTCGCCGCAACGAGCTTCTGTTAGTCGGTGCTGACAAGGGTTTGAGGGATCAGCAGTGCATATCACGACAATGGGGAACGTGAACTCGACGGCGGCCAATGCCCCGGTGCGCGGACCGTCCGCTGCTTCAGCGGAAGCCGCGCGAATCAGGAACGATGTCGACGCGGCGCGCAACACAGCGCTTTCGGCCCTCAACAACGACCGTTTTCGCTCGATGCTTGAGCAGATCAGCGACCCCGGCGCATCGGGCGCCCTGATGACGATGGGCGCCGACAACCAGGGCAGTGCCGGCACCGATCTCAATACCGCGCTGTCGCGCTACGCTGAAAACAGCAAGTAGAAAACGTATCAGGCGCGGCTGCGCCGGCGCTCGCGGCGGGCTTCGCTGGTCTCGGCGGTGTTTGCCGTCGCCGCCTTGTTGCGCATCGGGCCGATGCGCTCGACGATCGTCTCGACGGTCGGGCGGGTCGACTTGGTGTGCGCGTCCAGCGCCTTGCGCATGGCAGCAAGGTGCGCGAACGAGGTGCCGCAGCAGCCGCCGACAATCTTGGCGCCGGCATCGACCGCCAGCCGCACATAATCGGACATCAGCTCCGGCGTGCCGGAATAATGGATCTCTGCGCCGCGGAACTCCGGAATGCCGCAATTGCCCTTGACGATCACGGTCGCGTCCGGCTTCGCATCGGTCATGTCGAGCAGCGAAGCCAGGATATCGGAAGCGCCGACGCCGCAATTGGCGCCGACGCCGAGAGGGGCCTGCGACAGGCCATCGGCGACGGCGTGGATATCCTTCGGCAGCAGGCCCATCATGGTGCGGCCGGCCGTGTCGAAGGAACCGGTGTAGGTATAGGGCAGGCCGACCCGGATGGCGGCCTCAGCCGCGGCGCGGATCTCGTCCGGCGCCGACATGGTCTCGATCCAGGCGACTTCGGCGCCGCCGGCCTTCAAGCCCTCGATCTGTTCGGCGAAGGCCTCGACCGCCTCGTCATAGGTCATGGCGCCAAGCGGCACCAGCAATTCGCCGGTCGGGCCGACGGAGCCGGCGACGATCACCTTGCGGCCGGCCTTGTCGGCGACGGAGCGGGCAATCTCGGCGGCGCGCTTGTTCAACTCGTGGACGCGATCCTGCGCGTGATGCAGCTTCAGCCTGTGGCGAGTGCCGCCGAAGGAGTTGGTGAGAATGATATCGGCGCCGGCGTCGACAAAGTTCTGATGCAGGCTGGCGATGGTCTCGGGCGCCGTCTCATTGAGCAGCTCAGGCGCTTCCCCGGCCTCAAGACCCATCGCGAACAGATTGGTGCCGGTGGCGCCATCGGCCAAAAGCACGCCTTTTTCGGCAAGCAGTGCGTCAATCGGGTTGGTCGCGGTCATGGCCCTGAATTTCCTGCCTGGAATGGCTTTCGCGTTCAAATTCAAATAACGATATAAAGAAGTCTTTATGTCCAGTCAACGAATTTGCGGCCGCGAAAGGCCATGGGGTTTTCCCTGGAACGATGACGGGCGGCGAAGACGATATCAATGCGCGCGATCAGGCAGAGCCTGATGGGAAGGACATTGCGGCCAGCTTTTGCGCAAAGCTCGCGGCCTCGTGCGCGTTGATGTCGGCGGCCCGGATCAGGTTGTCGAAATGGCTGGTGAGCGTGCGGATCGGCTGAGTGGCGCTCAACACGAGATACATGTCGCCGACATAGATCGCGGCGCGATAGGGGCCAAAGATCGTATAGGGGATCGAATAGCGAATGCGGCCGTCATAGAGGAACAGGCGAAAGGTCGGATAAAGGTCGTCAAGCAGCGCCGCCATGTGCAGCAATTGCTTGCGCCGTTCGGCCTCGGGGAAACGATCCCAGACACCGAGGCCGCGCGCGAAGATCTCCAGCGTGTGGCGCGGCATGCAGACTTCCATGTCGGTCTCCGGCCGACGGTTGTAGTCGATGCGATATTGCGTTTCGCCTGCCTGCGCCTCACGGCTCTTGTTGGCAATGCCGGCCTCATATTCCACCAGTGCCTCGGTCCGCAGAAGGTCGGGAATGCCCGCGGGCACATAGCGGATCTTGGTGCCGGCCGCCTCGGCATGCCATTTGGCCAAAAGCGTGCGGTCGAAGCCGTCGGGCGCCTCTTCGATCTCCAGGCTTTCTCTGATTTCGCCGGTGACACCTTCGTCCTGGCTCAGGCCCAGCAGCCAGTCGAGCGATACCTTGAACTCGGCGGCTATGTTGAGGAGGGTCTCGGCGCGGGGCAGGCGGGTCGAGGCGCCGGAGAGGAGCTGCGACAGCGCCGAACGGTCGATGCCGACCGCCGTCGCGAAGGCCGACTGGTTCAGGTCGGACCGTGTCAAGAGCAATTTCAGGCGCTCCCGAAAGGTCATCGACAGATCGCGCTTGTCCATCACGCTGCTTCCGTGTCGGAGAGGAAAAATTTGCGCCGGAGCCGTTTTGAACGTGGCTCAGGCGGAAATGAATCCCGATGTCTGTTTACAATGTATAACATATGCCGCCAAAAATGCGCATTCGCAACGGGTTGTGCGCATTGTCGCGTTGATGTAACGGCAGGCTACTGACACAATGTTGTCAGGAATCGAGTTGGTTCCGGCGACTGGGGGGCAGTGGTCGAGAGCATGGCAAGCGTGAATACCGGCACGAAAAAGAGACCTAGCAGCACACCGGCTGTCGAATGGCCGACAGTCTCCCTCACAGTCTTCTGCTACGGCGCATGGCTCGCCACCGGTTTCCTTGTCTGGCCATCCCATCCGCTTCTGGCGCTTGCCGTCCTGCCCTTTATCCTGGCTCTGCAATCGTCGATCATGCACGAAGTGCTGCACGGTCATCCGACCCGCAACGCCAGGATCAATGAAGCCTTCGTCTTCCTGCCCATCGGCATGGTCTGGCCGTTCCGCCGCTTCAAGACCATCCACCTTCGCCATCATGCAGACGAGCGCCTGACCGATCCGCTCGACGATCCGGAGAGCTACTATCAGGCGCTCTGGATGCATGAGGGCCTGCCGCCGACAATGAAGCTTCTGCTCAAGATCAACAACACCATGGTTGGCCGCCTCGTCCTCGGTCCGTGGTTGTCCTCGGTCGGTTTCTTCATCGACGATGCCAAGCAGATCCTTGCCGGCGACAAAGCGATCCGCAAGGCCTGGCTGCTGCATGCCGTCGGCCTCGCGATTGTGGCGCCGATCGTCACGTTCGGCTTTGGCATCCCGCTGTGGCTCTATATCCTGGTGCCGGTGTGGCTCGGCCAGTCGCTGATCTCGATCCGCACCTATGCCGAGCACCAGTGGTCGGAGCATCCGGAGGGGCGAACGGTGATCGTCGAGCGCTCGCCGCTCTCCTTCCTGTTCCTGAACAACAATCTGCATTTCGTTCATCACAAGAGCCCGACCATTGCCTGGTACCGGCTGCCGAAGCTCTTTCGCGAGCGCCGCGAGGAATGGCTGCGGATGAACAACGGTTATGCCTATCCGAACTATTTTGCGATGCTGAAGGCCCATGCGTTCAGGGCCAAGGAGCCGATCGTTCATCCGGTGCTGCGGCGCACGCCGGAACCGGGCCGCGCCTTCAAGCCGCGCGTCAGGGCGCGCAATGTCAGCGGACTTGGCACGGCGCCGGTTCCCGCCGAGCCGCCGAAGGAGTAATTTCGACTTTCCGCGACGCTTTTTGCGCGGCGGAACGCAGGCGCCGAAGGCCGCTTGCCTTTGAAAGCTATTCGACATGAGCAAGTTCGTTGCGGCCCTGCCTATGTATGACTGGTCCGAAGCGCGTGGCCAAGTCGACGCGCAATGGGCGCGGCTCCGCGATGCTTTCCGGCAAAGGGGCATCGATGCGCCGGAGGCGGTCGTGCGCAGCAATCGCGAGCTGCCAGGAGTTCCCGGCGGCATACTCGACGGCGCCGGCAAGCCGATCGCACCCGACCCGGCGACGCTGCCCCCGGAAGAATTGGACTTTCACCAGCTCTGGCTGAGCCCGGCGCTGCTCTTCGGGCAAACCTGCTGGGGGCCGATGGAACTCGGTCTTGCGCGGCATGTGCAGGTGGTTGCGCAGCCGAGCTACGATGCGTTCGAGGGCGGGCAGGGAGAGCTCTATTCCAGCGCGCTGGTGATGCCGGCGGATGGCGGACCGGGGATTGCCTCGCCCGCGGACGGCAAGGCCCTCATCCCGATCGACCTTCTCCGCGGCAGGCGCTTCACCTTCAACAATCCGGATTCGATGTCCGGGCTGATCGGCCTGCAGCGCGACCTGGAGGCGATGGGCGAAAGCCTGGACATCTTCGCCTCGCGCGGCGAAAGCGGCGGCCACCGGTCGTCGATTGTGGCCGTCGCGGAAGGCAGGGCCGAGGTCGCGGCCATCGACTGCGAAAGCTGGGCGCTGGCGCAACGTTTCGAGCCGGCGGCGAGAGGCGTGAAGGTGGTCGGCTGGACGGCGCGGCGCAAGGGCCTGCCCTATATCACCGCCCGAACGACGCCGGAAAAAATCGTTGCCGCGATGCGCGACGCCGTCGCGGCTGTCGAAAGCGGATCAGAGCAGCCGCTCGTCCAGCTTGTAGGCTGAAAGCTTCTCGTTGCCGGTTTCGGTGATCAGGATCTGCTCCTCGATTTTGACGCCTTCGCGCCCGCCAAGCCTGCCGATATAGCTTTCGACGCAAAGCACCATGCCGGGTTCGAGCACGCCGTCCGGCGTGTCGTCGGTCCAGTCGCCGGCATGCGGCAGCGTCGGATATTCGTCCGCCAAGCCGACCCCGTGATAGAGCACGCCGTAGCGCGTCGGATAACAGTCGTCCGGCGGCACCGCCGAGCGTTCGACGAGATCGCGAAAGGAGATGCCCGGCCGCATCAGTTCGGTGTTATGAGCGATCTGACCGGCGGCGATGCGGAAGAGGTCGTGCTGCTCGTTCGACGGCTTTCCGTCGCCGCAAAGCCATGTGCGCGAAAGATCGGCGCAGAACCCGTAGGGTCCGATCAGGTCCGTGTCGAAGGCGACGAGGTCACCATTCTCGATGACGCGCGAGGAGCATTCCTGGAACCAGGGATTGGTGCGCGGTCCCGATGACAAAAGACGCGTTTCGATCCATTCGCCGCCGCGCGCGATGTTGCCGCGATGCAGTTCCGCCCAGAGCTCGTTTTCGGAGATGCCGGGCTTCAGCACTGTCTCCATCTCGCCAATCGCGGCCTCGCAGGCGACGATGGCGCGGCGCATGGCGAGGATCTCGTCCGGCGATTTGATGAGGCGCGCATTCTCCATCACCGCCTCGCCATTGCCTATCGCGATGCCGCGGCGGGCGAGTTCCTCAACGCCTTCCGGGTTGATGCGGTCGACGGCAATGCGGCGGTTGCCGCCGCCATGCTCGGCAACGAGCTCGGCGATACCGGCACCCCAGCGCCGGACTTTCTGCTCGGTGAGCTCGCCGCTGTAGAGATATATCCACGATACCGCAGGGCGCACCTCGTCGACGACGCCCGAATGGTCGGACAGGTGCTCGCAGGAGAAATAGTCGAACAGCACTACCGGCCCTTCCGCGGCGACGAAACAGTGGCGTGTCGAATTGTGCGCGACCCAGAGCTGCATGTTGGTCGAGTCCGTCGCGTAGCGGATGTTGACCGGGTCGTAGAGCAGGGCGCCGGCATAGTCGCGGCGTTTCAGCTCGGCGCGGATGCGGTCCAGCCGGTATCTGCGCATTTCGGCCAAGTCCGGCGCGGCGACGCCCGCCGTCGCCCACTCGGCTTCGGCGGTCGCGCCATAGCCCAGCAGATGCTGGTTGAGCGAGGCCGCCTTTTCACGCGAGGCCTCGCGCAGCGCTTCGACCGAGCTTGGCTCGAAGGGCATGATCTTGCGATGGCGGCCGAAGCCTAGCTTGTCCATTCGTCCCACCTGAAGCTTACTGCGCGGGCTTCTTGTGCAGTCTGGTAATCGTGACCTTGCGGGGCGGAAAGCCGAGTGCCTGCGGCACTTCAATCGTGCGGTGGATGGTGTCCATCACGTAGCCGACCTTCGCCAACTCTTCGAAAACCTCCGAGGACGATTCCCTGTCATCGGTAAGCACGAGCACCGCCGGCTCGCGGATCGACCTGGCGAAGTCCGGCGTCTCGTCATCGAGCGCGATGAGATCGGCATCGACCAGGCGCAGATTGCCGACCCAGAACCAGCTCGAGACCACGGTCTTGACCGGTCCGTCGGCGTTGATCTGGTCGTAAAGCGAGCGGTAATCCATGCGCACGATGCTGCCGCGGCTGTCGCCGCCGTGCAGATGCATGTACCAGCTCAGCGGCAGCACCAATATGGCAAGGAGAGCGCCGACGAAGACAATGGTGGCTTGCGTCTTTCGGCCTTTCTGGCCCATGGCGTCGAAGCGCATGGCGAGCGCCGCGGGCAAGAGGATGAAGATCGGTAGCATCCAGCGGTCGCGAAACTGGGTGATGCCGGCCGCCAACACGACTGTGACCATGACCACAAAACCAAGGACGATCGCCCGCCACAACAGCTTTTCCGGCCACCGTACCGGCTGAGGCGGATCCGTCCGTTTTCTTGTCGCCAGGACGTAGGCGACGGCAAAAATCACGACCGGCAATCCAGCGAAATTGACGATCGCGTTGACCAGTCTGCGGATGCCGAGAAGCGCCGTTTTCGCAACGCTGCCGCCTTCGGCGACGCCCAGGCCCCCTTGGTGCGCGAGCAGGTCTTCCAGATGTGTCAGGCTCCAATAAAGCGTCGGCAGGCAGGCAAGGACCGCCACCGCCACGCTGATTGCGAAACGGCGGTCGAAGATCGCCTCACGCGTTTCGCGAACCGAGAGAGATGCCAGGAACAGGGCGGCAAGGAAGATGACGATGTTGTATTTCGACAGCATCGCGGCCGCCGTCGCCAGGCCGAAAAACGCATAGGCAACGGCCGATCGCCGCCTCTCCACCTCGACCAGCGCCAGAAGCAGCACCGAGGTGAAACAGAATATGGCGACCGAGTGGGTGAGGGCGTGCTGCATCTCCCAGAAGATCTGAGGAAACAGCAGCAATCCGAACATGCCGGCCGCCGCGGCACGGTTCGAGTAGCCGAGGCGGCGTATGGCGGTGAAATAGGCGACCAGCCCCGCGGCCAGCAGGCCGTATTTGACGATCTTGAGGGCAAGGACGCTGGTTCCGACCAGCGAGGCCGCAAGCGTCGCCAGCCAGGTGTATAGAGGCGGCTGCGAGCTGCCGTAGCCGGCGGCCAGGAATCGCATTTCCGTCAATTGCTCTGCATCGTCGACACCGACGCCCGTGCCCGCAACATGGGACAGCAGGGCCATCATGACGATCTGGGTCAGGCAGTAGAGGAGGACCGACGCAACCGCCGCGCTGAATGGGCCGACCCGTTCATCGCAGAGCCAATCGGTCCATTTCTCTAGTTGCCGCAAAGGGACGATCTTCTCATGCTGATGCGCCGGTAGTGGGCTCGGACCATGCCATAGCTACCGACGCAATCCAACAATTCGGGTTTCAGGTTCGCATCTTCTCGCCGCTCGGGTCGAAAGGCGGTTCGACATTGATGCGGGCGGGGCGGCGGTGGCCGAGAATCTCGATCTCGAACAGGCCGGCGCTTTCGTCCTCGGCAAGGGCGGCCGGCACATAGCCCTGCGCCATCGACTTCTGCACGTAATGCGCATAGCCGCCCGAGGTCACCCAACCAACGACGCGCCATTCGCCATCGACGATGCCGCGCACGGCCGAAGCGCCTTCGGCGGCCTTCGAGCCGCGCACTTCCTGGCCTGATGTGTCGAAGCGCGGCGCGCCGTAGCCATGCGGCTTCTCGACCGTGCCGTAGTCCTTGCCGACCTTGGCCCAGATCGGCTCGTCGCCCATCACGTCGGCATCGGCAGCGTCGACGATGAAGGAGACCCGGCGCAGCTTCGGCCCTTCAGCATGCTCCTTGGCGGACGCCTCGCGGCCGATGAAGTCGTTCTTCTCCAGCTTGATGAAGCGATCCATGGAGCCTTCGAACGGTCCATAGATCGGACGCAATTCACGGAACCAGGTCGGAAAATTCTTTTCCAGGCGCATGGAGAGCAGCGCACGCATGCCGAAATCGACGATGCCGAATTCCGCGCCGGCTTCCTTGATCGCCTTGTAGACGAGGCGTTGATAGGCGGGCGCCATCCAGATCTCGTAGCCGAGATCGCCGGTGTAGGTGATGCGGTTGACCATGCAGGGCGCGCCGCCAACGGCCATCTCGCGGAAATCCATGAAGCGGAAGGCCTTTGTCGAGACGTCGACATCGACGAGCTTCTGCAGCAGGTCGCGCGATTTCGGCCCGGCGATCGAGAGACCGACCAGCGTCTGGTCGAAGCGGTGGATGCGCACCGAGCCATCCTTCGGCAGGTGCTTCTCGAACCAGCGCATGTGATATTTCTGCGCTGCGGACGAGCCCCAGATCATGAAGCGGTCTTCTCCATTTCTTGGGCCGGCCTTGGCGATGGTAAAGTCGCCGATCAGCTTGCCGAATTCGTTGACCATCGGGGTCAGCACGATGCGGCCAACCTTCGGCATGCGGTTGGTCATCAGCCGGTTGAGGAAATCTTCCGCGCCCGGACCGGACACCTCGTATTTGGCGAAGTTGGCGATCTCGGTGACGCCGACCCTGTCGCGCGTGGCGCGCACTTCCTCGCCGATCGGGCCGAAATCGTTGGAGCGGTGGAAGGAGACGATGTCCTTCGGCTCGGTGCCCTTCGGCGCGAACCAGAGCGGCGTTTCCAGGCCCCACGAATCGCCCATGACGGCGTTGTTGGCGAGCATGGTGTCGTAGAGTGGCGTCGTCTGCGCCGGACGGGCGGCGGGCAGTTCTTCGTTCGGGAAGCGGATCGAGAAGCGGCGCGAATAGTTTTCCCGCACCTTGGCGTTGGTGTAGCGCAAGCTCGCCCATTCGCCGAAGCGGGCGACGTCCATGCCCCAGACGTCGAAGCCCGGATCGCCATGCACCATCCAGTTGGAGAGCGCGAGGCCGACGCCGCCGCCCTGACTGAACCCGGCCATGACGGCGCAGGCGCACCAGAAATTGGTCAGGCCCTGCACCGGGCCGACCAGCGGATTGCCGTCGAGCGCGAAGGTGAAGGGGCCGTTGATGATCTGCTTGATGCCGGCCTTCTCGATACCGGGGAAATGCTTGAAGCCGATCTCCAGCGACGGCGCGATGCGGTCGATGTCGGGCTGCAGCAACTCATGGCCGAAATCCCACGGCGTGTTGACCGGCGACCACGGCTTGCAGGCCTTCTCGTAGGTGCCGAGCAGGACGCCGTTGCGCTCCTGGCGGGTGTAGATC